>NZ_MUBM01000122.1 GCF_002154505.1 Streptomyces carpinensis
GGGGAGGGCCGGGGCGGCCAGGGGAACGACACCGGGGTGCAGGGCTTCGGGGTCGCGGGCGGCGGCGAGCGTGAGCAGGGCCGCGACGGCCGCTCCCGATCCGGCGACCAGGCAGGAGCGGAGGTTCCAGCTGTCGGGGCGGTAGCGGGTGCGCACAGAGCGGCGGCCGCCGAGCCGGAGTCCGGCGAGGGCGGCGGCGAGCCCGGCGAGCAGGACCGGCAGGCCGTAGGTGCCGCCCTCGGCGGTGAGCAGTCCGTACGTTCCGGCGCAGACACCGAGCAGGCCCCCGAGGGTCAGCGCGGCGGTGGTGCGGCGCACGGCGGGAGCGACCTCGGCCGTACGGCCGTAGCCACGGGCGTCCATCGCGGCGGCAAGGGCGACGGAACGCTCCAGCGCGCCCTCCAGGACCGGCAGCCCCACGTGCAGCAGACCGCGGACGCCCCGGTCGGGCCGCCCGCGCAGCCGGCGCGCCGCGCGCAGCCGGCGGCCGTCGGCGACCAGGTGCGGGGCGAAGGTGAGGGCGACCACGACGGCGACGCCCGTCTCGTACAGGGCGCCCGGGAGCGACTTGAGGAGCCGGGCGGGGGCGGCCAGGGCGTTGGCGGCGCCGACGCAGATGAGCAGAGTGGCCAGCTTCAGGCCGTCGTACAGGGCGAAGACCAGCGACTCGGCGGTGACCCGGCCGCCCAGGCGGATGCCCTGCGCCCAGTGCGGGAGCGGGACTTCGGGCAGGGTGAGGAGCACGTGCGTGCCGGGGATCGGCGAGCCGAGGGCGACGGCGAAGACGAGACGGATGACGAGGACGGCGAGGGCGAGCCGGACGAAGGCGGTGTACGAGCGGGCGGCGGGGGTGTCGGGCCGGCAGGTCACCACGACGTAGGCGGAGACCGTGAGGAGGAGGGCGAGGAGGAGGGGATTGGTGGTGCGGGTGGCGCCGGTGCCGAGGGCCAGGGCCCACAGCCACCAGGCGCCCGCGTGCACACCGGCCGCCCCGCGCGGGCCGGGGCGTGCGCCGCCGGCCGCCTCACGCATGCCGGCGCCGCCGCGCCTGCCAGACGGCCGCGCCGGCCAGTACGACCACCACGGCACCGCCCGCGACGAGACCGACGGTGGGACCGCCCTCATCCGTCTTCTTCGCCTCGCCCGCCTCGCCCTTCGCGCCGTTCGTGTCCGTCGTGTCCGACTTCGGGCTCTTCCCCGACGCGACCTGCTCGCCGCACCCCTTGCGGGGATACCCGTCGATGGCGCACAGCAGGGCGTTGGTGTCGTAGCGCAGGGGCCCCGCGACCGCCGCCAGGGCCTCCGCCGTCGTGGCGTCGGCGGGCACGCGGGCACAGGCCGTGCGCGGCGCGGGCGGGGTCTCGCCGGAGGGCGCGTCGGCCTTCGTCCCGAAGTCGAGGACCAGCGCGATCCGCTTCCTGCCCTGCTGGGCCGGCGTCTTGGCGCAGACGGCCGCGAAGTCCGCCGTCCCGCGCGGTTCTGCCGCGTCCTGGGAGTCCTGGCTCACCGCGAAACGGAATCCCTGCACGTCGCCGTCGGAGGGGCGGGCCGTGGACGGCCCCTGTGTGGCGTACGTCCAGTGGCCGCCGTCGCGGTCCCAGAAGGACCAGTAGCGGTAACCCACCGCCTGCGCCTGGCCCACCCCCGCCGACAGCAGGCAGGCGGCGGCGAGCAGCAGGGCGGCAAGCGCGCGGAGGCGGCGTGTCACGGCTGCCGCACCTTCCGGCCCTTGCGCCGACCCAGCAGGAGGCCGACGCCGATGACGACGACCAGGAGGATCCCGGCACCCCACCAGATGCCGTAGGTGGAGTTGTCCTTCGCGATGTCCGTGGCGCCCTCCGCGCTCGCGCCGGCGGCCTTCTGGGGCGCGGGCCCGGTGGCGTTGAGGCGCTCGACCAGGTCGAGACCGCCGAAGTCGCGCGGGTCGGTGCCGGTCGCGTGGGCGGCGAAGACGAGCTGGGCGTACGCGGCGGGACCGCTCTGCTTCGCCCATGCCTCGGAGTGCTTCTCCAGCCACTGGAGGGGCTTTCGCGCCTGCGCGGCCCCGCCCTGCGCGGCGAGCGCGACGACCGCGTCGGCGGTGTTGCCGTAGTCGGGCTGGTCGGTGGCGCCGGGGAGCACGGAGGTCAGGTAGCCGTTCGCGGCGACGGCGCCGGTGAGGTACGAGGCGCCGTTGGCGGCGGCCCGGGCGGAGGTGGACCCGCCGGAGTCGGAGCATCGCGGACCACCGCTCCCGGCGCCCTGCGCGGCCCGGGCGGTCATGCCCTGACCGAGCGCGGCGACCACGCCGGCGGCGGTCGCGTCCGCGTTGGCGGCGAGCTTGCCCTTCTTGTCGGGCTGGTAGGCGAAGGCGCCGGCGCCGGCGTGGTCGCCGGAACACGGCAGGGCGAACGCGAGCAGCGCGTCGTAGGGGGACTTGTCCCCCTTGCGGACGGCGGCGGGCTTCTCGCCCGCGGCGGCGAGGGCGCCGATCACGACCGAGGTGGAGTTGGTGTCGCTGGGTCCGCCGGGCGCGTATCCCCAGCCGCCGTCGGCGTTCTGCACGGACTTCAGCCAGGACACCGCCTTGCCGGTGGCGGCGTCGTGGCCGCCGAGCGCGGCGAGGGCCTGGACGGCGGCGGCCGTGCTGTTGGTGTCGACCATGACCTTGGCGTCGCAGGCGCGGGAAGCGTCGGGGCGGAAGGGCGCGAACGCGCCGTTCGCGCACTGCTGTCCCGTCAGCCAGTCCACGGCCTCGGCGGCGGGGCGCACACCGACCGTGTGCTGCGCGAGCAGGGCGAGGGACTGCCGCCATACGCCGTCGTACTTGGGGTCGGTGCTGCCGTAGAGCCCGGAGGGCAGCGCGGGGGAGCCGGAGGGAGAGGGGGACGAGTCGGCGGCGACGGCGGGCGCCGATATGCCGATCACGGCGACGGCGGCCAGGACCGCGGCGCTGGGGCGGATCTTCATGATGGGCGGATGCCCCTCCCTGTGGGGGAGCCGGGCAGCACGGGACACCCCGGCGGCTCGGCTCCGTATACCTCGACGGTGCCGTACGGCGGCGGGCTGCCGGCGCACGTGAGCCGGTCACGCTCGCGCACGGGGCAGTCCGGCTCGCCGCCCACCGGGGGCGGCTCACGGTTGCGGGTCAGCGCCGGAGTCTCACCGGCTTCCCCCCGAACAGGCGTGAAGACGACCCGGTCACTCTACCGGCCCGGTTCCTGCCCGGGACGGACGGGTGTCGGGCCGCCGAAGGGCAGGTGCAGCGTTCGGCGGGCCAGCAGCCAGGCGCCGGCGACCTGCCGGAACTCGTCCGCGTAGTGACCGATCTGGACGGGTGGGCCGGCGGGGACCATGCCGCCGATGTGGCCGTCCACGCGGTAGGTCGTGAAGTAGGAGACGGCCGTGGCCGTGTCCGCGGCGGTCACCGTGACGGCGATGTTCGACATCAGGCGGCGGGAGAGCCGGTCGGCGGGACGGGAGGCGAAGTAGGCGCGCAGCGCCTCACGTCCCTCGATGCGGCGGCCGTCACCGGGTGCCGGCCACGTCCAGACGCCGTCCTGTGTGAACAGCTCGGCCACGGAGCCGGGATCGCCCAGGTCCAGGCGGTGCACGAAGTCGATGACAAGGCGCTCGCAGGCGCGTTCGGCCAAGAGCCGCTCCAGGGGGTCCATGATCCTGTCTAGCAGGAGCGTGGCACGGGGTGCCATCGGTTTGTCGCCGCCGGGGTATTCGAGAAAAAATCTTGTGCTACGGCTTTTATGTCCGGCTCGTGGCGTTCTATCCTGAAATTGCCTACGGGACGAGTGAGGGAGTTCGACCGGAGTAGCCGACTTTGGCGAGACGCTACGGCATCCGCCGAGGCCGACGTCGACGGTCGGGCTGAGAGGCTGGAAGGTCGAGAGACCGGAAGGCGACCCCCAATACCTGATCCGGACAATACCGGCGAAGGGAACCCGTCTCGTAGGTTTTCTCGTGTCCGGCGCCGCCCTCTCGGTGGCGCCTTCCTCGTTTTCCGTGGCGCCGTTTTTTCCGTGGCGCCGTCCAGCGCCGTCCCGCACCCCGGCCGATCGGTTCCCGTCCGGTGCCTTCAGCGCTCGTCTGGTGCGATCAGCTCTCGTCGGCTGCCGTCAGGTCGATCAGCCTGCATGCCGTCTCTATGTCTATCTTCACCTGGGCGATGGAGGCCCGGCCCGAGAGCCAGGTGATCAGCGCCGAGTGCCAGGTGTGCTCGATCACGCGGACGGCGGAGAGCTGCTCGGGGGTCGGGTCGTCCTGCCCCATCGCGTCCAGGATGATCGCCGTCGTCTGGCGGGAGACCTGGTCGACCTCGGGGCTCACGCTGCGGTCCGCGAAGGTCAGCGCGCGGACCATCGCGTCCGCCAGGTGCGGCTCGCGCTGCAGGGCGCGGAAGGCGCGCATCAGGGTCTCCGCGACCCGCTCGGCCGCGCTGTCCCCGGCCGGCGGCTTCTTGCGCAGCGTGCCGTGCATGCGCTCCAGCTGGTCCTGCATGGTGGCGACCAGCAGGTGCACCTTCGACGGGAAGTACCGGTAGAGGGTCCCCAGGGCCACTTGCGAGGACTCCGCGACCTCACGCATCTGCACCGCGTCGAAGCCGCCCCGGCCGGCGAGCTGCGCGCTCGCGCGCAGGATCCGGCGGCGGCGCTCCTCCTGCCGCTCGGTGAGGGACGGAGACATGGCCGCCCCCGGCTCGCGCGAGGTCGCGGGCTTGGGGGACGACCGCGCGGTGCTGGCTTCCACCTTGGCTTGCGCAGGCATGGGTACCGTTCCGTGACAGTCGGTGAGGGCGTGCGATCGGACAGCATGGCAGGGCCCCGGCCAGGGCGCGAGCCGTGGCGCGAATCACCTGATCCACTGCTCACAGCCGGGCTACCTGCCGGTAGATTCGGAGCCTCCTGGACGATCAAGTCTGAAACTTGTTCTAGATTAGCGTCCCGGCGTAATCTCGCGGGACAGTGCAGTCAGAAGGGGGCCCAGAGTGACCGCTGAGGCCAGTCAGGCGGGGTCCCCCACGGACCTCGCCGCGGACGGCGAGCGACCGCTCGACATCGCGCTCCTCACCTACAAGGGAAACCCGTTCTGCGGCGGCCAGGGCGTCTACGTACGCCATCTCTCGCGCGAGCTGGCCCGCCTCGGCCACCGGGTCGAGGTGATCGGCGCCCAGCCCTACCCCGTCCTCGACGCCCTGGAGGACGGTGCCCCGGGCCGGCTGAGCCTGACCGAGCTGCCCAGCCTCGACCTCTACCGCCAGCCGGACCCCTTCCGCAGCCCGGGCCGCGACGAGTACCGCGACTGGGTCGACGCGCTGGAGGTCGCCACCATGTGGACCGGCGGCTTCCCCGAGCCGCTGACGTTCTCCCTGCGCGCCCGCCGCCATCTGCGCGCCCGGCGCGGCGAGTTCGACGTCGTGCACGACAACCAGACGCTGGGGTACGGGCTGCTGGGAGACGTCGGCGCGCCACTGGTGACCACCGTCCACCACCCCATCACCGTGGACCGGCAGTTGGAGCTGGACGCCGCCGATGGCTGGCAGCGGCGGTGGTCCGTGCGGCGCTGGTACGCCTTCACGCGCATGCAGAAGCGGGTCGCCCGCCGGCTGCCGTCCGTGCTCACCGTCTCCGGCAGCTCCCGGCAGGAGATCGTCGACCACCTCGGCGTCCGCCCCGCCCGCGTGCACGTCGTGCACATCGGCGCCGACACCGACCTGTTCTCGCCCGATCCGTCCGTGCCGCAGGTGCCGGGCCGGATCGTGACCACCTCCAGCGCGGACGTGCCGCTCAAGGGCCTGGTCTTCCTCGTCGAGGCGCTGGCGAAGGTGCGCGCGGAACAGCCCGAGGCGCACCTCGTCGTCGTCGGCAAGCGGGCCGAGGACGGGCCGGTCGCGCAGGCCATCGAGCGCTACGGCCTCGAAGGCGCCGTCGAGTTCGTCAAGGGCATCACCGACGCCGAACTGGTCGATCTCGTGCGCTCGGCCGAGGTCGCCTGCGTGCCCTCCCTGTACGAGGGCTTCTCCCTCCCGGCGGCCGAGGCCATGGCCACGGGCACACCGCTGGTCGCCACGACCGGTGGCGCGATCCCCGAGGTCGCCGGGCGTGACGGGGAGACCTGCCTGGCGGTGCCGCCGGGCGACGCGGGCGCCCTGGCCGCCGCCCTCTGCCGGCTGCTGGGCGACCCGGAGCTGCGTACGCGGCTGGGCGCGGCGGGACGGGAAAGGGTGCTGCGCCACTTCACGTGGGCGCGGGCGGCAGAGGGCACGGTGGCCCACTACCGGGAGGCCGTCGCAGCCTCCGCCGGTCCGGGCACGCGCCGTTGCGCGGCCCCGGACACGCGCCGCTCCGCGCCCCAAGGCACCGACCGCTCCGCGGTCCATGATTCCGGCCGCTGTGCGGCCTCAGAGGTTGTCTATTCCGAAAGCAGGGCCACGTGCTGACCGTCGACTTCTCCCGGTTCCCGCTCGCCCCGGGCGACCGCGTCCTGGACCTCGGCTGCGGCGCCGGCCGGCACGCGTTCGAGTGCTACCGGCGCGGTGCGCAGGTCGTGGCGCTGGACCGCAACGGCGAGGAGATCCGCGAGGTCGCCAAGTGGTTCGCGGCGATGAAGGAGGCCGGGGAGGCACCACAGGGAGCCACCGCCACCGCGATGGAGGGCGACGCCCTCGCGCTCCCCTTCCCCGACGAGTCCTTCGACGTGGTCATCATCTCCGAGGTGATGGAGCACATCCCGGACGACAAGGGCGTGCTGGCCGAGATGGTCCGGGTGCTCAGGCCGGGCGGGCGCATCGCGATCACCGTGCCGCGCTACGGCCCCGAGAAGGTCTGCTGGGCCCTGTCCGACGCCTACCACGAGGTCGAGGGCGGCCACATCCGCATCTACAGGGCGGACGATCTGCTGGCGAAGATCAGGGAAGCCGGTCTCAGGCCGTACGGCACCCACCACGCGCACGCGCTGCACTCGCCGTACTGGTGGCTGAAGTGCGCGTTCGGCGTCGACAACGACAAGGCGCTGCCCGTGCGGGCGTACCACAAGCTGCTGGTCTGGGACATCATGAAGAAGCCGCTGGCCACGCGGGTGGCCGAGCAGGCGCTGAACCCTCTGATCGGCAAGAGCTTCGTGGCCTACGCGACCAAGCCGCACCTGCCGCGGCTCGCGGGGACCGGCGAGGCGGCCGCCAGGTGACCACTCCCCGGACAGAACACCTCGTCCTGCCCGGGGTCCTCACCGCCGGGCAGGCCGCCGCGACCGTACGAGGCATCCTCGCCGTGCAGCGGGAGGACGGGGCGATCCCGTGGTTCCGCGGGCACCACCTCGACCCCTGGGACCACGTCGAGGCGGCGATGGCGCTGGACGCGGCGGGCGAGCACGAGGCGGCCGAGCGGGCGTACCTGTGGCTGGCCCGGCACCAGCTTGCGGACGGCTCCTGGTACGCGGCCTACGTGGACGGCGCGCACGACGACGTCACCGACCCGGGCCGGGAGACCAACTTCGTCGCCTACATAGCCGTCGGGGTCTGGCACCACTACCTCTCGACCGGCGACGACACGTTCCTCGACCGGATGTGGCCGGTGGTGTACGCGGCGATCGAGTTCGTGCTGCGGCTGCAGCAGCCCGGCGGGCAGATCGGCTGGAAGCGGGAGGACGACGGGACCGCCACCGCGGACGCGCTGCTGACCGGGTCCTCGTCGATCCACCACGCGCTGTGCTGCGCGCTGGCGATCGCCGAACAGCGTGAAGAGCCCCAGCCGGACTGGGAACTCGCGGTCGGCGCGCTCCGGCACGCCATCCGCAGGCACCCGGAGCGGTTCCTGGACAAGGACCGCTACTCGATGGACTGGTACTACCCCGTGCTGGGCGGCGCGCTGACCGGCGCGGAGGCCAAGGCGCGCATCGAGGCGGACTGGGACCGCTTCGTCGTGCCCGGTCTCGGCGTGCGCTGTGTGGTCCCCAACCCGTGGGTCACGGGCGGGGAGTCGGCCGAACTGGCCCTGACGCTGTGGGCGGTGGGCGAGTCCGACCGCGCACTCGACGTGCTGCAGTCCATCCAGCACCTGCGCGACGGTGAGACGGGCCTGTACTGGACGGGCTACGTCTTCGAGGACGACGCCATATGGCCCCGAGAGCTCACCACGTGGACCGCCGGGTCGCTGCTCCTCGCCGTCGCCGCCCTCGGCGGCCACGAACCCACCTGCACGGTCTTCTCGGCCGACCGCCTGCCCAAGGGCCTGGACCCGGACTGCTGCGACTGACGGCGGCGGCGGACCGGCGAAGCCGGCCGACCGCGCGCCGTCAGCGCACGCGGTCAGTGCCGGTGCATGCGGTTGGCGACGGCGTGGCCCACGAAGAGGTAGACGACGGCGGCCAGGCCGTAACCGGCCACGACCCTGGCCCAGGCCTCGTTGAAGGTGAACAGGTCGCGCGACCAGCCGGCAAGCCAGTTGGCCGCGTGGTGGACGAACTGCACCAGGTCGTTGGCCCGGTTCGCATCCAGCAGATACATCAGGATCCACAGTCCGAGGATGACGGCCACGATGTCCGCGACGACCGCGATGACCGTACCGGCGGAGTTGGAACCCGTGCGATATCGAGGGGACATACCTTTCGTCTGGCCGCGGAAGGCTGCTTGAAACCTGTAATGGGTACGCGGAGTGACGCCGACGGCACGGTAGGTGTCCTGTTTCATGCGAGGTGACCTGGTTCACACGGACGTCTGGAGTGCCTGAAGTACCCCAAGTACCTCAAGCACCTGGAGCAACCCCGATTCGGGAGGACACCGTGCCTGTACCGATACGGCGCCTGGCTGTGGCGCCCACCCTCTGCTGCGCCCTGCTCGCCGGCTCCACGGCCTGGGCCGCGCCGCAGAGCAGCCCACAGCACAGCACCACGGCCGTCGCGGTCGGCGACCCCACGCCCAGCCCGACCACGTCCGCGGAACGGCAGAAGTTCGCCAAGACCCGCTTCGTGGCGAACGCGGGCCTCGCGGCCGGCGCCACCTACGAGTGGATCTGGAAACCGTACAAGGAGGGCAAGTTCAAGAAGGGCGCGGAGCACCGCAAGAGGACCCTTCTCAAGGCCGGGCTCGCCGGCGCGTTCACGTACAACCGGCTCAAGGCGGCCGTGCGCAACGCCCAGGGCGACCCGACGCTCTCCAAGGCGCTCGCCCCGCTCAACTCGGCCATCAACGACCTGAAGGACCTGCCCGCCAAGCTTCGCAAGGGCGACGGCTCGGCGGCGAGCAGCTTCAACGACACCATCAACAAGGTGAAGGACGCGGGCAAGGGCGCGGGCGCCCCGGTCCAGAACAAGGTGCCGACCGCCTCGCAGCTCAAGAGCGGCTCCTGACAGCCGCTTTCATCCGTCCGGCTCCGCCGGCACCGCAACGGCAACGGCCCCCCGCCCACAAGGGCGAGGGGCCGTGCGGCAGTTGGGGCCGGGATCAGCCGCGCTGGATGTTCGACGCGTCCTGCAGGACACCGCGGCGGCCGTCCTGCATCTCGGTCAGGAAACCCTGGCCGCGCTGCTCGACGGCCAGGTACCACACGCCCGGCGCGAGCTCGGCGATCGGCGAGGGCGAACCGTCCTCCGCGAACAGCGGCCGCGGCGCGGGCACCGCGAACCAGAACGGCGAGAAGGACGCCCCCGCCGCCGGTGCCGGCTGGCCCTGCTGCGGCTGGCCGCCGCCGAAGGACTGGCCCTGCTGCGGCTGCCCGCCGTACGGCGGCTGCTGGGCGCCCGGGTAGCCGTAGCCGCCCTGGGGCTGCGCACCGTAGGGGTGCGGCGCGGCCGGCTTGGGGGCCGGGACCAGGGCGGCCTGGAGGGCGGGGAGCACAGGCGTGGCGACGGCCGCGCCCGCCAGCACCAGAGCAGCGATGAAGCCGAGGATCAGGCCGGAGCCCGCGTCGATCGAAGCGGGGGTGTCCACCAGGTTCCAGAACAGGATCCAGGCCGTGAGGACGGTGAACGCCGCGCCGACCGTGCCCAGGTCCAGGCCCGCCACCTTGCGCTGCTGCGGCAGGCACCGGTTGAGGACGACCAGCGCGCCGCCGATCACTCCGCCCATGTAGACGCCGAGGCCCAGACCGAGCCCGTCCCAGGCGTTGCCGCTGGCGAAGCTCGTGTCGTACGTGTCGAGCAACGACGCGATGAACAGCAACACCGCTGCTCCGATCACCACGCCGTCGCCTCGAGTGAGGGAGCGGATATTCACTTCAGGTCCTTCGTAGGTCGTCGTCTCGTGGTCGGTAGAGGCGGCGTCGCCGTCACCGTGTCGCCGTCCGGGCCCGGTGCGAAGCGCGGGGGTGGCCCCTCGTCGTACGGTGACACTACCGTCCGTCCGACCGGGCTGTCCGCCGGGATCAGCGCGCTGATCGCTAACCGTGCAGGAAGCTCACGATTCCTTCGGAGATCCCTTCCGCCGCCTTCTGCCGCCAGGCGCCGCTGGCCAGCAGTGCCGCGTCCTTGCTATCGCGCATGTTGCCGCACTCGATGAACACCTTGGGAACCGTTGACAGATTGAGACCGCCCAGGTCCTTTCGTGTGACGAGACCGGTGCCGTCACCGATGTAGTTGGAGGGAGCCTCGCCCGTCACGCGCACGAAGTTGCCCGCGATGCTCGCGCCGAGTTCGTGGGAGGCGGCGGCGATCGGCCGGGTGTCGGCGGCGCCGGCGTGGACGGATGCCGGGAGGATGACGTGGAAGCCGCGGTTGCCGGGCGCCGACCCGTCGGCGTGGATGGAGATCGCCGCGTCCGCGTGCGCGGTGTTGCCGATCCGGGCGCGCTCGTCGACGCAGGGGCCCCAGGACGGTGAGCCGTCGTCGTGGGTCAACTTGACCGTGGCGCCCTGCTGTTGGAGCAGCGCCCGCAGCCGGTGGGCCACGTCCAGCGTGAACCGGGCCTCGGTGTAACCGGCGTTGGTGGACGTGCCCGTGGTGTCGCACTCCTTCCAGTTGGTGCCGATGTCCACCTTGCGGTTGATCTCGGACGCGTGCTGGAAGTTGCCCGGGTTGTGGCCCGGGTCGATGACGATCACCTTGCCCTTGAGGGGGCCGGAGGCGGCGGGCGTGCCCGCCTGCTTGCCGTCGTCGCCCGAGGAGGCGGAGGACGACGACGGCTTGGCCGGTGACTTCCCGGACGAGGACGCGGCGGAGGACGGCGAGGCGGGGCGGCTCGTCGCCGAGCGCTCGGCCGCCTGGCTCGAACCCGGGCCGCCACCCGCAGCCGGCTCCCCCGAACCGCCGGGGGAGCCCACCGCCTCGTACGCGAGCCAGCCCAGCAGCGCACCGGACACCAGCGCGGCGAGGGCGACCACGGGCCCCCGGCGGAAGCGGCCGGGGGACTCGCGGCGCTCGGGCTGCGGGGGATCGAACTCGGGGCCTACGTACGACACGACAGCGACTCTAACCGCGGGCGGGGGCGGACGCTTCGGTTCGCCGCAGGACGCGCAACGAGTCGGTCACCGAGACGTCGGTGAACTCCCCGGACTCCAGAGCCCTCAGGTACACGCGGTACGGGGCCTGCCCGGTGAACTCGTCCGCCGGGTCCGGGAACACGTCGTGGATGACCAGCAGTCCGCCCACGGCCACGTGCGGCGCCCAGCCCTCGTAGTCGGCGCCGGCGTGCTCGTCGGTGTGGCCGCCGTCGACGAAGACCAGACCGAGGGGGGTGTTCCACAGGGCGGCGACCTGGGGCGAGCGGCCGACGAGCGCCACCACGTGCTCCTCCAGGCCCGCCTTGTGGAGCGTGCGCCGGAAGGAGGGCAGCGTGTCCATCAGGCCGATCTCGGGGTCCACCGTCTGCGGGTCGTGGTACTCCCAGCCGGGCTGCTGCTCCTCGCTGCCGCGGTGGTGGTCGACGGTGAGCGCGGTGACCCCGGCCTGCCGGGCCGCGTCGGCGAGCAGGATCGTGGACCGCCCGCAGTACGTACCGACCTCCAGCAGCGGCAGCCCGAGCCGCCCGGCCTCCACCGCGGCCGCGTACAGCGCCAGCCCCTCGTCCGTGGGCATGAAGCCCTTCGCGGACTCGAACGCGGCGAGGATGTCGGGCTTGGGCGCCGCGGTCATGGCGGTGGGTCCTTCCGGTCGTACGTCCGCTCAGGGCGCCCATGCTGCCGCACCCCCGGTCGGCGGTGCGACCGGGGGTGCGGTGGGGTTTCTCTCCCAGTGGTGTGTGTCTCAGCGGCGAGAGCGCCGGATCACGCGGTGACCGTCTCGCCCGGCAGGGACAGGTCCAGGTCGATCGCGCGGTCGTCGCCCGCGTGGCTCGCCGAGGAGGCGTGCGGTCCGTGGCCGGCGGCGCGGGCGGCCAGGACGTAGGGGCCCTCGGCGGGGACCGCGAGGGCGTAACTGCCGTCCTCGGCGGAGAGCGTGGCGCCCGCCTGGCGGCCACGGCGGTCGATCAGGGTGACCTTGGCGCGGGCGACCGGGGCTCCGTCGGCGTCCAGGACCCGGCCGCGGAAGCCCCGCAGCGCCTCCTCCGCACGGGCCAGGTTGGCGTCCTCCTCGCTGCTGGCGCGCAGCTGCGGGGTGGTCTGGCGGTTCGGCCGGGGCAGGCACAGGGCGAGCAGCAGACCGAGGGCGACGGCGGCGGTGGCGATCAGGAAGGAGACGCGGAAGCCGTGCATGGTCGGGACGGCGAGGCCGTTCACGTGGTTCGCGGTGTTGGCCAGCACCATGCCGATCACGGCGCTGGACACCGAGGTGCCGATGGACCGCATCAGGGTGTTGAGGCCGTTGGCCGCGCCTGTCTCGGAGGCCGGGACCGCGCCGACGATCAGCGCGGGCAGCGACGAGTAGGCCAGGCCGATGCCGGCGCCCAGGACGACGGAGGTGATGACGGTCTGCCAGGCCGCGTCCATCAGGCCGAGGCCGCCGCCGTAGCCGATCGCGATGACCAGCAGGCCGATGATCAGGGTGACCTTCGGGCCGTAACGGGCGGACAGGCGGGCGTAGACGGGCGCCGTGAACATCATCGTCAGGCCCAGCGGGGCCACGCACAGACCCGCGACGACCATGGACCGGCCGAGGCCGTAGCCGGTGGCGGAGGGCAGCTGGAGCAGCTGGGGCAGGACGAGCGAGACGACGTAGAAGCTGACGCCGACCATGATCGAGGCGAGGTTGGTGAGCAGTACCTCGCGGCGGGCGGTGGTGCGCAGGTCGACCAGCGGGGCCGCGAGGCGCAGCTCCAGCAGACCCCACAGCAGCAGGACGGCGGCGGCGGCGGCGAACAGGCCGAGCGTGGTGGCCGAGGACCAGCCCCAGTCGCTGCCCTTGGTGATGGGCAGCAGGAACAGCACCAGCCCCGCGGACAGGCCGAGCGCGCCCAGCAGGTCGAAGGAGCCCTCGGCGCGCGTCGGGGACTCCGGTACGGCGAGGAGGGTGAGGACGATCGAGAGGGCGCCGAGGCCGGCGGCGCCGTAGAAGAGGGCGTGCCAGTTCGTGTGCTGGGCGACCAGGGCGGCGGCGGGCAGCGCCAGTCCGCCGCCGACGCCGATCGAGGAGCTCATCAGGGCCATCGCCGAGCCGAGCCGCTCGCGCGGGAGCATGTCCCGCATCAGACCGATGCCGAGGGGGATCGCGCCCATGGCGAAGCCCTGGAGGGTGCGGCCCACGATCATGGGCAGCAGGGCGCTGGTGAACGCGCTGACCAGCGCGCCGGCCACCATCACCGCGAGGCTGGCGATCAGCATCCGGCGCTTGCCGTACAGGTCGCCGAGGCGGCCCATGATCGGTGTGGCCACGGCGCCCGAGAGGAGGGTGGAGGTCAGGACCCAGGTGGCGTTGCTGGGCGAGGTCTCCAGCAGTTGCGGCAGATCCTTGATGACCGGGACGAGCAGGGTCTGCATCACCGCGACAACGATGCCCGCGAAGGCGAGCACCGGGACGACGGCCCCGCTCGCGCTCCGGGTGGGCCGACTGGTCGTCGTGAGCGTCATTGAGGGGGGCCTCCGGGCCGAGAAAGTGGAGTGGTGGTCGTCGGTGCGGATCAAGCAAGTGCCGGGTAAACCCCGTAGGCCGAGGCAACTATTCCGATGCTTTGGCGTACTAACGAATCCTTGACCCTTCCGTAAGAATCTGACTCGATTTCAGACAGGGGGTCCGCGGTCGCGGACGTACGGCACGGAGGAGCGGGAAGGCTCGCGGGGCGGAAGGGCGGCGGGAGGGCTTGAGGGACGGAGCTTGAGGGACGGGCCTGAGGGACGGCCCTGAGGGACTAGGACCTCCGGCCCAAGCGGACCGGTGCGAAATCCCGATGCAAGGGGCGCGGGCGGCTTGAGACCATGACGCCCATGCTCGAAGCCGCCGATCTCACCCCGACCCTCCGCCGCCGCACCGTGCCGCCGCCCACCTGGCTCGTGGTGGCCCTCGCCTGCGCCGGACAGTTCCTGGTCGTGCTGGACGTGTCCGTCGTCAACGTGGCCCTGCCGTCGATGCGGACCGACCTCGGGCTGAGCGAGGCCGGGTTGCAGTGGGTGGTGAACGCCTATGCCATCGCCTTCGCCGGGTTCATGCTGCTGGGCGGCCGGGCCGGCGACCTGTACGGGCGCAAGCGCATGTTCCTGGTCGGGCTCGGCCTGTTCACGCTGGCCTCGCTGGGCGGCGGGCTGGCACAGGAGGGCTGGCAACTGCTGCTCGCCCGGGCCGTGCAGGGGCTGGGTGCTGCCGTGCTGGCGCCCTCCACGCTGACGCTGCTGACCGCGGCGGTGCCCGAGGGGGCGGCGCGGGCGCGGGCCATAGCCACGTGGACGGCGGTCGGCGCCGGCGGCGGCGCGGCGGGCGGCCTGGTCGGCGGGATCCTGGTGCAGGGCCTGTCGTGGCGGTGGGTACTGCTGATCAACGTGCCGGTCGGCGCGGTGGTGCTGGCCGGGTCCGTGCGGTGGCTGGTGGAGAGCCGGGCCGCCGGGCAGCGGCGACTCGACCTGCCCGGTGCGCTGCTGGTGACGGCGGGACTGGCGACGCTGGCGTACGGCATCTCGCGGACCGAGGCCGAGGGCTGGACGGCGGCGGTCACGCTGGTGCCGCTGCTGGCCGGCCTGGCGCTCGTCGCGCTCTTCCTCGCCGTGGAGGCGCGCACGGCCGCCCCGCTGATGCCCCTCGGGCTGCTGCGGCTGCGCTCGGTGGCGTCGGCGAACGCGGCGATGCTGGTCTCCGGTTCGGCGATGTTCTGCATGTGGTTCTTCATGACGTTGTACGCGCAGAACGTGCTCGGCTACTCGCCGTTGGACGCCGGGCTCGCCCTGGTCCCCAGCTCGCTGGCCGTCGTCCTCGGCTCCAAGCTGGCGCCGCGCCTGATGCGCGGCGCGGGGGCGCGCAACGTCGCCGTGCTGGGAACGGCCGTCGCCGCGGCCGGGTTCGCCTGGCAGTCCACGATGCGGGCCGATGAGGCCTATCTGACGGCGATCATGGTGCCGGGTGTGCTGATGATGCTGGGTGCGGGCCTGGCGGGGACTCCGCTCGCCGCGCTGGCCACCTCCGGGGCGGCCCCCGGCGACGCCGGGCTCGTGTCCGGGCTCATCAACACCTCGCGCACGATGGGCGGTTCACTGGGCCTCGCGGTCATGTCGACCATCGCGGCGGCCCGCACGGCCGGCCGCACCACCCCGGCGGCGCTGACCGAGGGCTACGCCCTGGTCTTCCGCACCGCGGCGGTGGTGCTGCTCGGGGCCGCCCTGCTGATGCTGGCGTGGCTGCCGCGGTCCGACCGGGGAGCGGGCCGGCTGCGGAAAGCGGGTCAGGAGTAGAGGGCGGGCCACGTCCGGCGCGTGGGCCGGCCCGGCGGGAGGGCCGCCCCTACAGCCAGCCCTGCTGCCGGGCCTCGCGCATGGCCTCCATCCGGTTGCGGGTGCCGGTCTTGCCGATCGCGGAGGAGAGGTAGTTGCGGACGGTGGACTCCGACAGGTGGAGCCTGCCCGCGATGTCGGCGACCGTAGCTCCGTCCACGGACGCCTCGAGGACGTCGCGCTCGCGGGCGGTGAGCGGATTCGGACCGGCGCTCAGGGCGGCCGCCGCGAGTGCCGGGTCGACCACCGTCTCGCCGCCGAGCACACGGCGGATCGCGGCGGCCAGTTCCTCCACCGGCCCGTCCTTGACCAGGAAACCGGCCGCGCCCGCCTCCATGGCCCGGCGCAGATAGCCGGGCCTGCCGAAGGTGGTCAGGATGAGCACCCGGCAGCCGGGCACCCGCGCGCGCAGCTCGGCGGCGGCGTCCAGGCCGCTCATGCCGGGCAGTTCGATGTCCAGCAGGGCCACGTCGGGGCGGTGGGCCAGGGCGGCGTCCAGGATCGCGTCACCCGTCGCGACCTGGGCGACGACCTCCATGTCCTCCTCCATGCCGAGCAGCAGGGCGAGCGCGCCCCGCATCATTCCCTGATCCTCGGCGAGCAGGACGCGGACGGACTCGGCGGGCCGGTGGTCGCGGGGCATCTCGTTCACGGCCCAAGGTTATTGAAGACCGCGCACAGTCGGCTTCCGGACGTCGGGCAGGTCACGACGCCTCTGGAGCCGTAGTGGCCGTAGCCGAGGCGGAGGCCGAAGCCGTGGCGGTGGCCGCCAGGGCCGCCGTCGCGAGCTCCTCCGAGTCCCGGGGGAGCTCCGCGGTGACCGCGAAGCCGCGCGGCGACGGGCCGGCCCGCAAGGAGCCGCCTGCCGTCGCGAGGCGCTCGGTCAGGCCCTTCAGACCGGTGCCGCCGATCCCCGCCACGGCCGGCTGGGCGGACGTGCCGTCGCCGTTGTCCGCGATCGTCAGGCGGACGCGTTCGGCCGCGCCGGCGACGGTGATCTCGCAGCGGTTCGCGCCGCTGTGCCGTACGGCGTTGGTGACCGCCTCGCGTACCACCCAGCCCAGCAGCGCCTCGGTCTGCGGAGTCAGCGGCGGACCCGAGCGGCGTACCACGGGCTCGATACCGGCCGCCGTCAGCGCCGAGCGGGCCCGGTCGAGCTCCGTGCTGAGGCTGCCCTCGCGGTAGCCGGTGACGGCCTCGCGGATCTCGGTCAGCGCCTGCCGGCCCACGGACTCGATGTCGGTGATCTGCGTCAGCGCCGCCCCCATGTCGCGGGGCGCCAGCCGGCGGGCCGCCTCCGACTTCACCACGATCACCGACAGGGTGTGGCCGAGCAGGTCGTGCAGGTCCCGGGAGAAGCGCAGGCGCTCCTCCTCCACCGCCCGGAGGGCCAGCTCCTCACGCGCCGCGCGCAGTTCGCGCACGGCCTCGCTCAGACTCAGGATCGCCGCCGTCACCATCGTCGACAGGAACGTGGCGTAGGCGATGTTGATCCCGTTCCAGCCGTCGTGGACGGCCGAGACCGCCCCGGCGAACGCGGCCAGCAGCAGCCCCGTCTTCCCCAGCCAGGGGCCACGCAGGACGGCGCCGGTCGCGAGCCCCAGCAGCGGGAAGAACAGCAGCCAGTTGTCGCCGTAGCCGAGGGCGAGGCCGGTGGTCACCAGACCCATCAGCAACAGCGCGACCCGCGTGGAGAGCGCCTCGCGCCGCTCCCTGTCGAAGGCGCGGAAGACGATGTAGATGTACAGCGAGTTGAAGGTGAGCAGGCCGGCGCCGCCGATCCACGGATCGGGCGTCTTGCCCTGGAGGATGTTCGACAGGGAGCCCAGCCCCATCAGCAGCCAGGGCAGCAGTGAGAAGCCGGTGGGCGGCGGGCCGGGGGTTTCCTCGCACTGCCTCCCGGCCCTGCGCGAGGCCTTCCACTCGGCCTTGAACTGCCCCTTGTTCTCCTTCCAGTGCCGCTGAGCCTCCCGCGCCTCCCCGACGGCCGCCTGCCACGAGTGAAGGTGACAGGAGAACTTGCGTGCCCAGCTCATGTTCCGATCCCCCGATCAGACGGTTCCCGCGTTGCGGCGGTACGACAGAACAGCGTACGAACCGAACGCCGGCAGCCAGACCGACAGCACGAGAATCGCACTCGCGGCCGGTGCGTGCCCCTGTGTGACCGACACCCCGAGCTGCGCGAACCGGTTCGTGGGCGTGTACGCGGACACCGAGCGCAGCCAGTGCGGGAAGAGGGCGACCGGGAACCACAGGCCGCCGAGCACCGCCAGCCCCAGGTTGCACACCATGTTCGCCACTCCCGCGGTCTGCGCGGTCAGGCCGTAGCCGTTGCCCAGCCCGAGCAGGGTGAACGGGATCGAGCCGAGCCACAGCAGCAGCGCCGTCAGCGCCCACTGCCACACTTCGAGCCGTACGCCGTTGACCAGCCCGCCCGCCAGCAGCACCACGCAGATCGCGGGCAGCACGGTCACCGAACCGGTCAGCGCCCGGCCCGCGACCACCCGGCGCGGGGTAATCGGGGTGACCCGCAGCTGCCGCAGCCAGCCGAGCGCCCGGTCCTCGGCGACCCCGCCGCCGGTGTTGAGCGCGGAGCCGACCGCGCCGTAGGCGGCCATGCCGACCATCGAGGCGGTCCGCCAGTCCGCGTCGTTGCTGTCGCCGATGTTGGTGAACAGCAGGTACATCATCACCGGCATCGCGATCCCGCCGATCACGAAGCCCGTGTCGCGCAGGGTGCGGCGCACCTCCAGGCGCAGGTAGTCCCACATGTCGCGCATCAGACCGTCTCCCGTTCGTGAGGGGCGCCGGTGAGCGCCAGGAACGCCTCGTCCAGCGAGGCCGGGGCGACCTGCAGGCCCCGTATCGCACCCAGCCCGGCCAGGGCGATCACGGTCGCGTCCGAGTCGTCGGTGCGCAGCCGCGCCCGGTCCCCGCGCACCTCCACCGACCGCACGCCCGGCAGCAGCTCCAGGCCCGCGGTGCCGCGCCCGGCCAGGTCGAAGGCGACCAGGCTGCCGCCGGCCGCGTGCCGCAGCTCCTCGCCGGTGCCGTCGGCGACGATCCGGCCGCGGTCCAGCACCAGGATCCGGTCGGCGTACGCGTCGGCCTCCTCCAGGTAGTGCGTGGAGAACAGCACCGTCCGGCCGCCGCGCGCGTAGGCCCGCATCGAGTCCCAGAAGGCGCGGCGCGCCTCCACGTCCAGGGCTGCCGTGGGCTCGTCCAGCACCAGCAGGGAGGGGTTCCCGGCGAGTGCCACCGCGAAGCGGACGCGCTGCGTCTGACCGCCGGAGAGCCGGTCCACCCGCCGCGCGGCCAGCTCGGTGATGCCGGCCAGGTCCAGGACCCGGGCCAGGGGCAGCGGATCGGGGTAGCGGCCGGCCACGAAGGCGACCAGCTCGCGGACCGTGAGCCGGGGCACCGCCCGCGCCTCCTGGAGCATGGCCCCGACCAGTCCGGCGCGCACCGCCTGCTCCGGCGGCGCGCCGAACAGCTCCACCGTGCCCGCGTCGGGCGCGTTGAGCCCCAGCAGCAGCGAGATCGCGGTCGACTTGCCGGCCCCGTTGCGGCCCAGGAGGGCGACGGTCTCGCCACGCTCGATCTCCAGGGTCACACCGTCGACGGCGCACACGTCGCCGAAGGTCTTGGCCGCCCCCGTGAAGGACACGGCACGCGGTGTCCGCGTCATGCCCGTCGGTCTCGTGCCTGTCTGTGTCATGGCTACGACGCTACGGAGCCGGAGGCGCCCCCGGCAGAGGCGCTTGTACGGACTCGGGCAGGACAAATGTCACGGGCGAGTGAACTGACGCTCCGTCACAAGCCTTCACAACCCACGGCCGCTGGGCTATACAGAGGGCCGCCGCGCTGGAACGCGTTCTACGGCGGACGGGTTCCTCGGCCCCGCGACGACCTCGGTGCGGCCATCGGCGCGGACGGCACGCGCCGGCGTCCCGACCCCTCAGGAGCCCCATGCCCATCGACGCAGCCAAGGCACTCGCCGCCGGCCCCCGCACCGGCGAGATCTCCTGGACCCCCAAGGACGTCCAGCTCTACCACCTCGGCCTCGGCGCGGGCGTGCCCGCCACCGACCCCGGCGAGCTGCGCTACACCCTGGAGTCCCGGCTGCACGTCCTGCCGAGCTTCGCCACCGTCGCCGGCGCGGGCTCGCCCGGCGTGATCAGCGGCCTGTCCATGCCCGGGGTCGACGTCGACCTCGCCCGCGTCCTGCACGGCGGCCAGAGCCTCGTGGTCCACCGGCCCATCCCCGTGCGGGGCACCGCCACGACCACCGACCGCATCGCCGCCGTGTACGACAAGGGCACGGCGGCCGTCCTCGTCATGCGCACCGAGGTCACCGACGCCGACGGCCCGCTGTGGACCGGCGAGGCCCGGATCTTCGTGCGGGGAGAGGGCGGCTGGGGCGGCGACCGCGGCCCCTCCGCCCGGGGCGAGGCGCCCACCGGCGCCCCGGTCCGCACCGTCGAGCGGCGGATCCGCGAGGACCAGGCCCTCCTGTACCGGCTCAGCGGCGACTGCAACCCGTTGCACGCCGACCCGGAGTTCGCCGAGGCAGCCGGGTTCGACCGGCCCGTCCTGCACGGCCTGTGCACCTACGGCATGACGCTCAAGGCGGTCGTCGACACGCTGCTCGGCGGCGACGTCACCCGCGTACGCTCCTACGCCACCCGCTTCGCCGGGGTGGTGTACCCGGGCGAGACCCTGCGCATTCGCATGTGGTGGCAGGAAGGCGGCAGGGTGCGGGTGGCGGTGAGCGCCGTCGAGCGGGCCGACGCACCGGTGCTGGCCGACACGGTCGTCGACCACTTCTGATCCCGCCCTCCCGGGTGGACGCGAAAGCGGCCCCGCCCTTCGTGGGAAGGGCGGGGCCGCTCGTCGCTCCCCGTACCGTGTGTGCCGTCAGGCCGCCACTTCGGTGTGCTCCTGGACCGGCTTGCGGTGCCGGCCACTGGGAGCCGTCTCGCCGTCGTGGGAGGAGACCGGGCCGCGGTGCTTGCCGTGTCCCTCGGTGTCGGGAGTCTCGGCGGTGTGCGGCTGGGTCGTGCTGGCGTCGCTCATCGGAACAATTCACCCCGTCAACATCATCTTTCGTACAGCCGGGCGAGTCTAACCGGCACACCTCGGGCGAAATCCAGGCGGCCACGCCAACCGGCACGACTTCGTTACCTGCTCGCCATGCGGCCTGTCAGCGCCGCCTGTTGCAGGGGTACGGGGCGGGCCGCGACGGGTGCCGGAGGTTCCGCTTCCGGGGCTTCGCCGTGCGGTGCCTCCGGCACCTCGTCCGTCGAGGAGGGCGGCGGAAGGAGCAGGGGGAGCGGCACCCGTGGGGGAGCCGAGGGCGGTGCCCACGGGGCCCCCTGCGCCGCGCCGGCCGCCGCCCGCGGGGCTGCCGGACCGGCTTCCTGAGGTGCGGTCCGGGCGGCCTCCTGAGGCGTGGGCCGGGCGGCCTCCCGAGGTGCGGGCAGGAGGGCCGCCTGCGGTGACTCCGGCTCTGGTGCCGGTGCCGTCCACCGCGCCACACCGCACGGCACCGCCGCCGTGGCGTACGGCAGCCGGAGCACGCCGTCCTCCGTCCACAGCCCGGTGCCCGCCAACCACCCCTCGGGCGCGGGAATGTGCCGTACCCGGCGCTCGGTGGGCCGCCACACGCCGATCCAGCTGCCGAACGGGCCCTGGCAGCGCAGCGCCACCGCGCAGTGCTCCGGTGTCAGCACCTGCCCCGGCTGGATCGCGAACGGGGTCATCACGCAGTCGGACTGCCGCAGGCACTCCGGGAACCGCACCGGCAGGGTGCTGCCGAGCACTCCCCAGCCGAGCCGTTCCCGCCCCGGCGAGGGCGCGTCCGAACCGATCAGCAGCAGCCCGCTGTCGGGGTCCGCGAGCAGCAGCCGGTCGTCGCTGCCGGGCGTGATCTGCAGCAGCGGCGACACTGTGCCCCCGCCGCTCAGGTCCACCACGACCGTCTTGGTGTGTCCGCCGGTCCGCCGGTCCAGGGCGAGCATCCCGCCGGCGCGGTCCAGCCAGACCCCGCCCGAGCAGTGGCCGGGCACCTCGGCCAGCAGCTCCGGCCCGAAGGGGCCGCCCGCCACCAGCCACACCGCCGAGGAACGCGATCCGGCGGCGAGGGCGTACGCCCGCTCGCCGCCCGGCGCCGGGGGCAGCAGCCGCAACCGGGTGCCGTCCGGGCACTCGACCGCGCCCACGGGCAGCTCACCGGTGCCCGGGCCGGTCGGGTAGAGCAGCGAGAAGGTGTGCCGGCCGGCCACCAGCCGCCGGATGAGGACCCGGCCGTCGGCCATCGGCTGCACCTCCGTGCCGGGCTCCTCGGGCTGGTTGCCGGGCAGCGGCACCGCGTACGGCTCGGGACCGTCCAGGGTCCAGCGCTCCGGGTACCACAAGTCCCCGCCGCGGGTGAGCCGTGCGGCGTAGGCGCCGTCCATCGTGATCGCGCAGCCCGGCGCACCGCCGTCCTCGCCGGCCGCCGACGGCGGTGGGGGACCCTCCTGCTCGTGTGCTGCCGAAGACCCCGAAGAGGCACAGACTGTCATCGTTCGCTCACCTCCTGTCAGGACGCTAGTTTTCGTACGCACAGACGGCGCAGCGGCGGGCGGGGGCTTCACCCGTACGGGTGGCCCAGGAACGATTCGCCCGAGGAAAGCGGAACGTTTGTGCTGGACGTGTGCGACCCCGGACGGCCCGGCGGCGGCGGTTCAGCCGCGGCGAACACCCAGGTAGCCTTGCACTCGTGCCCCGTCTGTCTGAAGTCATCGCCGCGCTGGAGAGTCTGTGGCCCGCCGAGCGGGCCGAGTCCTGGGACGCGGTCGGCACCGTCGTGGGCGACCCGGACCAGGAGGTCGGCCGGGTCCTGTTCGCCGTCGACCCGGTCCAGGAGATCGTCGACGAGGCGGTGAAGCTGGGCGCCGACCTGCTCGTCACCCACCACCCGCTCTACCTGCGCGGTACGACCACGGTGGCGGCCTCCACCTTCAAGGGCCGCGTGGTGCACACGCTGATCAGGAACGACATCGCCCTGCACGTGGCCCACACCAACGCCGACACCGCCGACCCGGGCGTGAGCGACGCGCTCGCCGGAGCGCTGGACCTCAGGGTCGTACGCCCCCTCGTACCGGACGCCACCGACCCCGAGGGCCGCCGGGGCCTCGGCCGCATCTGCGCACTCGACCACCCGCTGACCGTCCGCGAGCTCGCCGCCCGCGCCGCCCGGTGCCTGCCCGCCACCGCACAGGGCATCCGGGTGGCCGGGGACCCCGAGGCCGTGGTCCACACCGTGGCCGTCAGCGGCGGCTCCGGCGACAGCCTCTTCGAAGCCGTACGAGCCGCGGGCGTCGACGCCTTCCTCACCGCGGACCTGCGCCACCACCCGGCCTCCGAGTTCGTCGCGGACCGCGCCGCCCACAGCCCCCTCGCGCTGCTCGACGCGGCGCACTGGGCCACCGAGTGGCCCTGGTGCGAGCTGGCCGCCGCCCAGCTCGACGAGATCTCCGACCGGCACGGATGGGACCTGCGCGTCCACGTCTCCAAGACGGTCACCGACCCCTGGACCGCCCACGCGGCGTCCACCGCCACCGAACAACCCCTGGGAGCCCCCAACTGAACGCCGCGCCCGCCGACCAGATCCGACTCCTCGACGTCCAGGCCCTCGACGTCCGCCTGCAGCAGCTCGCGCACAAGCGGAAGTCCCTGCCGGAGCACGCCGAGATCGAGTCGCTGAGCAAGGACCTCACGCAGCTGCGCGACCTGCTCGTGGCCGCGCAGACCGAGGAGAGCGACTGCGCCCGCGAGCAGACCAAGGCCGAGCTGGACGTCGACCAGGTGCGCAAGCGCGCCGCCCGCGACCAGCAGCGCCTGGACTCCGGCTCGGTGACCTCTCCCAAGGACCTGTCCAACCTCCAGCACGAGATCGCCTCCCTCGCCAAGCGCCAGGGCGACCTGGAGGACGTCGTCCTGGAGGTCATGGAGCGCCGCGAGTCCGCGCAGGAACGGGTCGCCGAGCTGACCGAGCGCGTCGCCTCCGTCCAGGCGAAGGCCGACGACGCCACCGCCCGCCGCGACGCGGCCTTCGAGGAGCTCGACGGCGAGGCGGCATCCGTGACGAAGGAACGCGAGGTCGTCGCCGCCTCCGTCCCGGCGGACCTGCTCAAGCTGTACGACAGGCTGCGCGAGCAGCAGGGCGGCATCGGAGCGGCCAAGCTGTACCAGCGCACCTGCCAGGGCTGCCGCCAGGAGCTCGCCATCACCGAGCTGAACGAGATCCGCGCCGCCGCCCCCGACACGGTCGTGCGGTGCGAGAACTGCAGCCGGATCCTGGTGCGCACCGCCGAGTCCGGCCTGTAGAGGGGGGCGCGTGCGGGAGTTCATCGTCGAGGCCGACGGCGGGTCACGGGGCAACCCCGGACCCGCGGGCTTCGGAGCGGTCGTGCTCGACGCGGCGACGGGCCAGACCCTGACGGAGACCGCGCAGTACCTGGGCGTCGTCACCAACAACGTGGCCGAGTACCGCGGCCTGCTGGCCGGTCTGCTCGCCGCGCGGGCGCTGGACCCGACGGCGACCGTGCACGTCCGGATGGACTCCAAGCTCGTCGTCGAGCAGATGACGGGCCGCTGGAAGATCAAGCACCCCGATCTGAAGCCGCTGGCCACGCAGGCCGCCCGGGTGTTCCCGCCCGAGCGGGTGACGTACGAGTGGGTCCCGCGCGAGCGGAACAAGCTCGCCGACCGGCTGGCCAACGAGGCGATGGACGCGGGCGCCCGCGGCGAGCAGTGGTCGCCGTCGGCGTCCACGGCGGATCTGGAGACGGCCACGGACACCGCCTCCGCCGCTCCCCCCGTCGCCGACACAGACGCACGCGCCACGCGCACCGTCGCCACCCCCGGCTGGGCGCCCGCCGACCTCGGGGCGCCCGCCACCTTCGTGCTGTTGCGCCACGGTGAGACACCGCTGACCCCGCAGAAGCGGTTCTCGGGCAGCGGCGGCACCGACCCCTCCCTCTCCGCCGTCGGCCGGGAGCAGGCCGAGAGGGCCGCCGTGGCGCTCGCCCGGCGCGGCACGATCCAGGCCGTCGTCTCCTCTCCGCTCACCCGGACCCGTGAGACCGCCGCCATCGTGGCCGGGCGCCTCGGCCTGGACGTGACGGTCGACGACGGCCTGCGCGAGACCGACTTCGGCGCCTGGGAAGGACTCACCTTCGGCGAGGTGCGCGAGCGTTACCCGCACGACCTCGACGCCTGGCTGGCCTCCGCGGACGCGGCGCCCACCGGCGGCGGCGAGAGCTTCGCGGCCACCGCCACCCGGATCGCCGCCACCCGGGACAAGCTGGTCGCGGCCCACGCCGGCCGCACGGTCCTGCTCGTCACGCACGTCACGCCGATCAAGACGTTCGTCCGACTGGCCCTCGGTGCCCCGCCGGAGTCCCTGTTCCGCATGGAGCTGTCGGCGGCCTCGATGTCGGCGGTGGCGTACTACGCGGACGGCAACGCCAGCGTCCGCCTCCTCAACGACACGTCCCACCTGCGCTGAGCGCGGCGGCCTCCCGGGCCAGCCCTTCGATCCGGGCCCAGTCCCGCGCGGCCACCGCGTCCGCCGGGACCATCCAACTGCCGCCGACGCAGCCGACGTTGGGCAGAGCCAGGTAGTCGGGAGCCGTCTCCGGGCCGATTCCGCCCGTCGGGCAGAACCGGGCCTGCGGAAGCGGCCCGGCCAGGGACTTCAGATAACCGGTGCCGCCGGCCGCCTGCGCCGGGAAGAATTTCATCTCCCGCACCCCGCGCTCCAGCAGCGCCACGACCTCCGACGTGGTCGACACGCCCGGCAGGAACGGCACCCCGGAGGCCGCCATCGCCTCCAGCAACGCCTCCGTCCACCCCGGGCTGACCAGGAACCGCGCCCCGGCGGCCACGCACTGCGCCACCTGCCCCGGCGTGATCACGGTGCCGGCGCCGACCAGCGCGCCGGGCACCTCGGCGGCCATCGCCCGGATCGCCTCCAGCGCGGCGGAGGTCCGCAGCGTCACCTCGATCGCGGGCAGCCCCCCGGCCACCAGCGCGCGCGCGAGCGGTACGGCGTCGGAGGCGTCCTGAAGGACGACGACGGGCACGACGGGGGCGAGATCCAGCACGGAGGCGGGCAGAGCTGAGGACATGACCTCATCCTGCCGGTGCCGTGCAGCATGCGCAAAGCTCATTGCACATGCTGCAATGGCTTCGGCTCGGGTCAGTGGATCTCCGTCACCACCACGTCCAGGGCCCATGCCCTTCCCGCCTTCGCGGGCGGCTCCGCCTCGACCGCGTACCCGAGGTCGCGCAGCGCCTCCACCAGCTCGGCGGGGCCCTTCGGCGCGACCCCCTCGGTCAGCAGGCCGCGGACGATCCGTCCCTTCGTCGCCTTGTTGAAGTGGCTGACCACCGACCGCCTCTCCACGCCGTCCACGACCTGGGAGTGCAGCACGCGCACGGTCGCCGTACGCCCGGCGACCTCGCCCTTCGGCTTCCACGCCGCCGCGTACGCCGCGGACCGCAGGTCCAGCACCAGCCCCTCCCCGGCCACCTCCGGCAGCACCGAGGCCATCGGCGTGCGCCAGTGCGCGCCCAGCGCCCCGAGCCCGGGCAGCTTCACACCCATCGAGCACCGGTACGAGGGAATCCGGTCCGTCACCCGCACCGCACCCCACAGCCCCGAGAAGACCAGCAGCGAGCGCGCGGCCCGCCGCTTGGCCGCCGTGTCGAGGGAGGCCAGGCCGAGCGCGTCGTAGAGCACCCCGGTGTAGATCTCCCCGGCGGGCCGTGCACCCGCCGTGCGCAGGGCGGCGTTCTTGGCCACCTCGCCGCGCAGCCCCTCGCTGAGCCCGAGCACCTCGCGCGCCTTGTCGTTCTCGTCGGGGTCCCCCGCGCACAGGTCGACCAGCTCGCCGAGCACGGCCTCCCGGGCGGCGGACAGCCCCGGCAGCGACAGCGACTCCATCCTCAGCGGGGCGCCACGGCCTGCGGAAGCCTTGCCTTCGGACGGGGGCAGCAGCACAAGCACGGGGTCTCTCCTTCGGTAGCGCTCCGCGCCAGCGTACTGAGGGTGTGCGCCAGCCGTTCGGCGTCCTCCGCGTGGAAGCGGATCACGCGCACGGCCCGGCGCCGGCCGAGGAGGGTGACATGGGTGACGGGGGTGGTGAGTTCGAGGGTGAGCGAGGTCAGGGAGCGGACGGGGAGGTCCAGCTCACCGCCGGTGCGCTCATGCGTCGTCGTCCGCGTCGTCCGCGTCGTCCGCGTCTCCCGGCGTACGGACGCGATCGCCCCCAGCGGAACACTCAGGTCTGCATGGGCGGCCTGCCGGATGCGAAGGGTGTCCGCGGTCAGCAGGTGCGGGCGGAGGGCGCAGGCCGCGTGCCGGACGACGACGAAGACGATCGTGAGCACGCCGAGGGAGAGCATCACCGCGTGCGCGGCCGGCCAGTTCCGCAGCAGTACGGACATGGTCAGCGTCTGGATCACGCAGACGGACACCAGCCCGGCCGTGACCGGCCCCTGCCCGCGGGCGTATCCGAAGACCTGTGCCTGCCCGCCGCCGGTGCCGTGGGTGGGGCGGGCGGCCCGAGCGACGCCGACGGCCGCGGCGAGTTCTCCGATCCGCATGCGAGCAGTACAGACGTTGACGTCGCGTGAGGGTCAAGGCGGCGGTTCGCCGACTGACGGGGTGGTGGTCCTGTGCCACGGTCGAGCGAACGGTTCCCGATCTCTCGGACAGGTGATCTCGGGATGTCCCACTCGGGCGGGCGACCGAAGGAGGACATGACTGCCATGGCCCCTGAGCCGCTCACCACCGACTTCCTCCGACCTGGATGGACCGGGCGGTCGGCGCGCCCGGTACCATGGTCGACACGGCAGACGAGCCGGGCGGACGGCCGCGTGGAGTTCCCGCGAGGGGGCTTCCCGAGGAACGTCCGGGCTCCACAGGGCAGGGTGGTGGCTAACGGCCACCCGGGGTGACCCGCGGGAAAGTGCCACAGAAAGCAGACCGCCGAGGGCCTCGGCCCTCGGTAAGGGTGAAACGGTGGTGTAAGAGACCACCAGTGCCCAGGGTGACCTGGGCAGCTAGGTAAACCCCACCCGGAGCAAGGTCAAAAGGAGCCGCCGCAAGGCGCGCTCTGCGCGGACGTTCGAGGGCTGCCCGCCCGAGTCCGCGGGTGGACCGCACGAGGCCGGCGGCAACGCCGGTCCTAGATGGATGGCCGTCGCCCCGGGCTCCGCGAGGAACCCGGGGAACAGAACCCGGCGTACAGCCCGACTCGTCTGCCTTCCGGCTCACCGACCCGCGGCCCGTTCGGTTCCGAACCGTGCGCCCGGCCCGAGCGAGCGTTCCGTCACCCTCGTCAGGTGGCGGCCGAAGACCTCCCGGGCGTCCGGAGCGAGGGTGCGCAGGGCCACCAGGGCGGTGATCACCACGTCGCACAGTTCCGCCTCGACGTCCTCCCAGGTGTGGGTGGTGCCCTTGCGCGGGTTCTGGCCCGTCGCGCCGATCACCGCCTGGGCGGCCTCGCCGACCTCCTCGGACAGCTTGAGCATGCGCAGCAGCAGCGTCTGGTGGTCGTCGTGCACCTGATGCGCGTCCAGCCAGGACCACAGGGCGTCGACGGAGGACCACAGGTCGGCGGGCGGCGTCGGCGGGGCGGCGGTGTCTCGGTCGCTCATGGGGCGCAGCCTGCCATGGCCGCACCGGCGTGCGAATTGCGTTTCGCCGAGCGGGCTACTCCTCGAACAGGGTTTCCTGCTGCCCCTCCTTCTGGTGGCGCAGGTGCCTGACACGGGCGCCGATGACCAAGGCCGTCGCCGCGGCCGTCACCGCGAACGACGCCGGGACCATCCAGCCGCGGTTGACCGCGTGGCGGAGGGCGTGGTCCAAGGACAGGCGGCCGGGGCCGGAGACCGAGAGCCCGGCGGCCGTCAGGCCCAGGGAGACCGCGTACTCGTAGCCACCGCTCTGGGCGAAGAAGCCGTTCGGCGCGTGCACGGCCGCCGCCCCCGCCAACGCACCCGGCCGCCGCCGCCC
>NZ_MUBM01000123.1 GCF_002154505.1 Streptomyces carpinensis
AGGAGTTCGGCCGCCTCGACCCGGGGCTGCAGGAGGTGTGCCGCCAGGGTGCCTCGATGAGCGCACTGGACTACCTGGGCGCCGTGGACGTGCGGATGGCTCTCGGGGTGCTGATGGGCCGCTTCCACCGAACCTACGACCTGCTGGTCACGCCGACGCTGCCGCGCACCGCGTTCGAGGCGGGCCACGAGGTCCCGCCGGGCAGCGACCTGACGAGGTGGACCGGCTGGACGCCGTTCACCTACCCGTTCAACCTGACCCAGCAGCCGGCGGCCACCGTGCCGTGCGGGGTGGCGTCGGACGGACTGCCGGTGGGCGTGCAACTGGTCGCGGCCCGGCACCGGGACGGCCTGGTGCTGCGGGCGTCGCACGCCCTGTTCGAGGCGCTGGCCGCCGAGGGCACCGTCTCCGCGGCGCCGGTGACGCCGCGCGGCTGAGCCGCAGCGGGTCGCCGTCCTCCACGCGCCGTGGTCGACGGCCGTACGAATGCCGTGGTCGAAGGCCGAACACCTGCGGCAGGACAACCGCCTTACGGACAAGGGGCGGTGGCCCCGGGAGGAACCCGGAGCCACCGCCCCTCGCGTCCGTCCCGGCTCAGGCCCGGCGGAAGACGAGCGACTCACCGATCACACCGGAGAGCCACAGGTCCTGTGCCGCCTCGGCCATGCGGTCCAGACCGTCGACGATGGTGGCGAAGATGGTGGCGGGCACGAAGCCGGTGTCCGGGTTGAGCAGCAGGTTGTTGCGCTCGTAGAAGACGGCGAGGTCCACGATCTGCTGCGCGCCCTGCGGCCGGCCGCCCTGGGCGTAACCGTGCGAGCTGGTGTTCAACTGCCACTGGGCGAAGGAGAAGTAGGCGACGTCGCCGGGGATCGGCGTGATCGTCGGGTTCTCCGTGCCCGGCTCCTGCGGTGCGAACGCCGGCACCAGCGTGTAGATCTCGTTGCGCGCGTACTTGCCGTGGAAGACGTCCTTGCCCAGCGGCAGGGCGTTCCACACCGCCTCGCAGGTGCGCGGCGCCCGGTCGTCCAGAAGCCGGGCCACGCAACTGACTCCGCGCTTCTCCAGCGAGATCTCGATGTGGCGGTCCATCTCTCCGCGCCCTCCGTTCCCCGGCCTCCCGGCCGGTGCGTCGCTCGGGTGGTGTGCTTGTGCGGTGGCTCGTCACCGGCACGGATGCCGGCCGGTGCCGGCGGTGCCGGTCGGTGGCGACGTCAGTCCATCGGCATCGCCAGGTAACGGGTTTCCAGGAACTCCTCGATGCCCACCCGGCCGCCCTCGCGGCCGAGCCCGGACTGCTTGACGCCGCCGAACGGGGCCGCGGGGTTGGACACGACTCCCTTGTTCAGCCCGATCATTCCGGTGTCCAGCCGCTCCGAGATCCGGAAGGCGCGCCGCAGGTTCTCCGTGAAGAGATAAGAAACGAGGCCGTACGGCGTGGCGTTGGCGGCCGCGACCACCTCGTCCTCGTCGGCGAAGGGGATGACCGGAGCCACGGGCCCGAAGATCTCCTCGTGCAGCAGGGCGGCGTCCCGGGGAACGTCGACGAGCACGGTGGGCGCGTAGAAGTAGCCGTCGCCTGCAGGGGATTCGGCACCGGTCAGCGCCTTGGCCCCGCCGTCGAGGGCCTGGCCGACCAGGTGGCGCACCTTGCCCCGGCCGTCCTCGTCGATCAGCGGCCCGACCTCCACGCCGGGCTCCGTGCCGCGCCCGACCCTCAGGCTGCCCAGGCGCTGCGCCAGGCGCCGGGCGAACTCGCCGGCCACGCTCTCGTGCGCGTAGAGGCGGTTGGCGGCCGTGCACGCCTCGCCGATGTTGCGCATCTTGGCCTGCACGGCTCCCTCGACGGCCGCGTCGAGGTCGGCGTCCTCGCAGACGATGAACGGCGCGTTGCCGCCGAGCTCCATCGACACCCGCAGGACCTGCTGCGCGCTCTGGGCGATCAGGAGCCGTCCGACCGCGGTGGAGCCGGTGAAGGAGACCTTGCGCAGCCTCCCGTCACGCATCAGGGGCTCGACCACCTCGCCCGGCCGGCTGCTCGTGACGACGTTGAGCACACCCTCGGGCAGTCCGGCCTCGGCCAGGACGCCCGCCAGCGCAAGCATGGACAGCGGCGTCTGCTCGGCCGGTTTGACGACCATGGTGCAGCCGGCGGCGACCGCGGGGCCGATCTTGCGGGTGCCCATCGCGAGCGGGAAGTTCCACGGTGTGATCAGCAGTGCGGGCCCGACCGGGCGGCGCATGACCAGCAGCCGGTCCCTGCCGTCCGGCGAGACGGCACAGCCGCCGTCGATGCGCACGGCCTCCTCCGCGAACCAGCGGAAGAACTCGGCGGCGTAGGCCACCTCGCCGCGCGCCTCCGCCAGCGGCTTGCCCATCTCCAGGGTCATCAGCAGGGCCAGGTCGTCGATCCGCGCGTGGATCAACTCGTAGGCGCGGCGCAGGATCTCGCCGCGCTCGCGCGGCGGATGGGCGGCCCACGACTCCTGGGCGTCGTGGGCGGCGGCCAGCGCGTCGAGGGCGTCCGCGGCGTCGGCGTCGGCCACGGTGCGCAGCGGCCGGGCCAGCGAGGGGTCCTCGACCTCGAAGACGGCTCCGGACGCGGCGGGCCGCCAACCGCCCCCGATGAAAAGCCCCGTGGGGACGGCGTCCACCACCGCCCGCTCGTGTTCGGCCTGTGTGGTCACTGCGTACCCCCAGTGCTGTGGGGACTCCCGTCCGGGCTTCCGGCTCGTCGGGTCGGACGGGGTCGTGGACAACGGGCGCCACCCATGCTTGCATGAATGTAGGTTGTTGACAATCCTACGATCAACGGCGTCCCGCGTGCGCCGCGGCCGTGCTGCGGGCCGCCCACAACGGCCACCTGTGTGCTCACCGCTCATCCCGAAGGAGCCGACATGAGCCAGCTCTCCCCCGTCCTGAAGCAGGCCACCCCTGTCCTGGCCGCCCGTGCCGAGGGCGTCCACGTGTACGACGAGGAGGGCCGCGCCCACCTCGACTTCACCGCCGGCATCGGCGTCACCAGCACCGGTCACTGCCACCCCCGGGTGGTCGAGGCCGCCCAGCGCCAGGTGGCCACGCTGGTGCACGGCCAGTACACGACGGTCATGCACCGGCCGCTGCTCACCCTCACCGAGCGGCTCGGCGAGGTGCTCCCCGAGGGCCTGGACTCGCTGTTCTTCGTCAACTCGGGCAGCGAGGCGGTCGAGGCCGCCATGCGGCTGGCCAGGCAGGCGACCGCCCGGCCCAACATCGTCGTCTTCCAGGGCTCCTTCCACGGCCGGACGATCGGCGCGGCGTCCCTGACCACGTCGGCGGCCAAGTTCCGCTCGGGTTTCGGCCCGCTGATGCCGGGTGTGGCGATCGCCCCGTTCCCCCACGCCTTCCACTACGGCTGGGACGAGGCGACCGCCACCGAGTTCGCGCTGCGCGAGCTGGACCAGCTCCTCGCGACCGTCTCCGCCCCGGCCGACACGGCGGCCTTCATCGTCGAACCCGTGCTCGGAGAAGGCGGATACGTGCCGGCCAACACGGCCTTCATGCAGGGACTGAGGGAGCGGGCGGACCGGCACGGCATCCTTCTGATCATCGACGAGGTGCAGACCGGGTTCGGCCGCACCGGCCGGTTCTGGGGTCACGACCACTTCGCCGTGCGCCCCGACATCGTGGTCACCGCCAAGGGCCTGGCGAGCGGCTTCCCCCTGTCCGCCATCGCCGCGCCCACCGAGCTGATGGAGAAGGCCTGGCCCGGCTCGCAGGGCGGCACCTACGGCGGCAACGCGGTGGCGTGCGCGGCGGCGATCGCCACGCTGGATGTCATCCAGGACGAGAAGCTGGTGGAGAACTCGGCCGCGCGGGGCGCGGAACTCATCTCAGGCCTGCGCGAGGTCGCCTCCCGGTACGCGGCGGGCGGCACCAGGCGGGTCGGCGATGTGCGCGGACTCGGGCTGATGGCCGGAACCGAGTTCGTCACGGCGGAGGGCCGCCCGGACGGCGAGACCGCCGCCCAGGTGCAGGCGGCCGCGGGACGGCACGGGCTGCTGCTGCTCACCTGCGGCGCCCAGGGTCAGGTCGTCCGCATGATCCCGCCGCTCGTGGTCACCGCCGAACAGGTGCGCGAGGGCCTGCGCCTGTGGTCCGAGGCGGTGGCCGAGGTCCTCGACTGAAGCGGACCGCCGCCGATCCGCCGCGGCAGGTCGGGAGCCGGGAGCCGGTGCCCGGCCTGCCGCTCGCCGCACCGGGGCCCGCCGCGGCTCCACCACGCGGCGGCGAGCGCGCCGCACTGGGCCGCCGAGCCTGCGATGCGGTTCGCCGGGCGGCGGCCCCTTCGGCGCCGGTTCGGCGCCGCGGGTGGGCGGCGAACGCCGTGTCACCCCTGCCGGGCCGCCCGTCGCAGGGCCAGGACCAGCGCGTTCACAGCCGGATCGGCTCCGCTGCCCGTCCGTGTGGCGATGGACACCGTACGGGTCAGCGCGAAGTTCTCCACCGGCCGCAGCGTCACGTCCGCGGCCAGTTGCTCCACGAGCAACGGCGGCACGAGCGAGACACCGAGTCCCGACTGCACGAAGGCGAGCACGACGGTGTAGTCGTCGCTGATGTAGTCGAGCCGCGGGGTGAAGCCCGCGCTGGCGCAGGCCCGCTCCAGCACCGTGCGCAGCGAGTCGTCCCGGCGCGGCGCGATCCAGTGCTCGTCCCGCAGTGCCTCCAGGGTGAGCGGTCCCTCGGCGCCCGCCCGCGGGTGGCGGCTCGGCAGGGCCAGCAACAGCGGCTCCTGGAGAACGGCCCGGAGTTCGACACCCGACTGCGGCAGCCGGGGCAGCAGGTTGTACTCGTACACCAGAGCGATGTCGATGCGGCGCATGCGCAGGTCGACCAGGCTCTGCGCCGGCTCCTGCTCGCTCAGTGCCACGTTCAGGTCCGGGTGGTAGGCCCGGCAGGCGGCGATGGCCGGCGCGGCCACGCCGCTCGCGGCACTCGGAAAGGCCGCCAGCCGCACCGTGCCCTGCACCCGGTGGTCGAGCGCGGACACGTCCGCCCGGGCCCTCTCCAACTGGGCCAGAATGATCTCGGTGTGCGCCACCAGCACTTTCGCCGCCTCCGTCAGCAGCAGCCGCCGGCCGTCGCGGACGAACAGCGGGGTGCGCGCCTCCCGTTCGAGCAACGCGAGCTGCTGCGAGACCGCCGACGGGGTGAGCGCACAGGCCTCGGCGGCGGCCGCGACCGTACCGTGCGCGGCCAGCTCCCTGAGCAACCTGAGCCGCCGTACTTCGAACATGTAGGAACACTAACGGCAGCCGCAGGAAAATCTTGCTGGTCCTGAGAACGGGGCTGACCTCACACTGGCGCTCGTGACCACACAATCGCTGCCGGTGGAAGCCGGTGTCGCGGCAGCCCTGGGGCGCCTCGTCTGCCGCGAACGCGCAAGCGGGTGGGGGGCGTTGCCCGAGGCGATCCGTGCGAGGGCCCACGCGGTGGTGCTCGCCGGCCCGGAGAGCACCACCGACGGACGCGGCACCGGACCGGACCGCGCCCGGGTCGGGCGCCACGCGCGGCCGTACCGCACCGAGGGCGGTGCCGGCTTCGGCTTCCGCCATCCGCGGGCACTGACCGGCGCGCCCGCCCTGCCCTGGTTCTGACGGCCACCGCCCGCGCGCCGGCCGATCCGTCCCCCGCCCGCCCCGACGATGTCACATCGTTCCTTCTGGACCAGGAGTTGTCTTGGACATCACCGTTCTCGGCGGTCCCGCTCCGCAGCGCGGTGTCGGAGTCGTCGCTCCGTTCGACTTCGCCCTGGACCGGGAGCTGTGGCGGTGGGTGCCCGACGACGTCTCGCTCCATCTGACGCGCACGCCGTACGTTCCGGTCGAGGTCTCCCCGGACATGGCCAGGCTCGTCAGCGAGCATCGGACCCTGCGGGACGCGATGCTGACCCTGAGCGCCGTCGGCCCCGAGGCGGTGGCCTACGCCTGCACGTCCGGCAGCTTCATCGACGGCATCACCGGCGAGCGGTCCATGTGCGAGGCTATGCGGCAGGTGGTGCCGATCCCCGCGATCACCACCTCCGGGGCGCTGCTCGATGCGCTGGCGGAGTTCGGCGCCCGCAGGGTCGCCGTCATCACCCCCTACACCAAGTCGCTCACCGACGCGCTGGAGGCATACCTGGCCGAGGGCGGCGTGACGGTGACCGGGCGCGAGTACCTGGGTCTGACCGGGGAGATCTGGCGCGTGCCGTACCAGGCGGTGCTGGACATGGCACGCGGGGGCGTGGCCGCGGGCGCCGACGCCCTGTTCATCAGCTGCACCAACCTGCCCACGTACGACGTGATCCCACAGCTGGAGGCCGAGCTGCGGATCCCGGTCCTGTCTGCGAACCAGGTGACGGTCTGGGCCGCTCTGCACAGCATCGGCGTTCCGGCGGTCGGCCCTTACCAGGCGCTCCTCGACCCGGCGGCGCGATCGGCGCTGTCGGGCCCGGCGGGTTCGCCCACGCCGTCGCCGGCTCCCCTCGGAAGCGAGCCGCAGGCGATCCTCCGCCGCGAGGGCGAGGGCTCCGACACGCCCCTGGTGTGACGCCCGGCGCCGTGGAGCGCCTGTAGCGGCCGGCGCCGGCGCGCGAGCCCCCGCCCGGCGGCCGATCACGTGCCGGGGCCAGGAGGGGACCGGAGGAACCCGGCCCCGTCGACGGCACTGGGAACCGGCGAAAGCTCCACGCCGGGTCACCGCAGCGGCACGGTCACCTCACCCGTTCCCTCGGCGCTCGCACCGCCGGCCACGCGTACCGTGAACGGCCGGTCGGTGCCTTCCGCGGTGACGGCCAGGAGGTCGCCCTCGCGCCGGACGCGGAAGACGGCCGCCGGGGCACCGGTCGGGTCGGGCACACCGACCCGGGTGGTGTACCCGGCCGAGTCCGACGGGTGGACGAGCAGGGTCGGGCGGTCCAGCCAGTCCCCGTCGGGCCGCCGTTCGTCGGCGGCCAGCGGCAGGACGGCGCCCTCGCGGACGTAGAGCGGAAGGCTGTCGTAGCCGTGCCGTTCGGTGCGCCACACCGGGCCGGTGACCTGCTCGCCGCTGAGGAGATGGGTCCAGGTGCCCTCGGGGAGGTAGACCTCCACCTCGCCGTCCTCGCTGAAGACCGGGGCGACGAGGAGGTCGGGGCCCAGCATGTACTGGCGGTCGAGCGGGCGGCACGCCGGGTCGTGCGGGAACTCGAGGATCATGGGCCGCATCACCGGAACGCCGGTGCGGTGGGCCTCGACGGCGGCACCGAACAGATACGGCATGAGACGGTGCTTGAGCCGGGTGAACCGCCGGGCGACGTCGACGGCTTCGTCACCGAACTCCCACGGCACCCGGTAGGAGGTCGAACCGTGCAGGCGGCTGTGGGACGACAGCAGACCGAAGGCCAGCCAGCGCTTGAAGACGGCCGGGTCGGGTGTGCCCTCGAAGCCGCCGATGTCGTGGCTCCAGAAGCCGAAGCCGCTCAGGGACAGGGACAGGCCGCCCCTGAGTGACTCGGCCATGGCCTCGAAGGACGACCAGCAGTCGCCGCCCCAGTGCACGGGGTACTGTTGGCCGCCCGCGGTCGCGGAACGGGCGAAGAGCACGGCCTCGCCCTGGCCGCGCTCCTTCTCGAGGAGCTCGAACACGGTCTGGTTGTACAGGTGCGCGTAGTAGTTGTGCATCCGCTCCGGGTCGGAGCCGTCATGCCAGACGACGTCGGTGGGGACACGCTCGCCGAAGTCCGTCTTGAAGCAGTCCACACCCTGGTCGAGCAGCGGCTTCAGCTTGGACTGGAACCAGGCCCGGGCGTCGGGGCTGGTGAAGTCGACCAGCCCCATACCGGCCTGCCACAGGTCCCACTGCCACACGTCGCCGTTCGGGCGGCGCACCAGGTGCCCGAGCGCGGCGGCCTCGTCGAACAGCGGGGACTTCTGCGCGATGTACGGGTTGATCCACGCGCTGATCCTCAGTCCCTTGGCCTTGAGCCGGGCGAGCATCCCCTCGGGGTCGGGGAAGACCTCGGGGTCCCATTCGAAGTCGCACCACTGGTACTCGCGCATCCAGAAGCAGTCGAAGTGGAAGACCGACAGCGGGATCCCGCGCTCGGTCATGCCGTCGACGAACGACATGACCGTCCGCTCGTCGTAGTCGGTGGTGAAGGAGGTGGTCAGCCACAGCCCGAAGGACCACGCGGGCGGCAGGGCCGGACGGCCGGTGAGGGCGGTGTAGCGGGTGAGGACGTCCTTGGGAGCGGGACCGGCGACGACGTAGTACTCCATCGTCTGGTCCTCGACGCTGAACTGCACCTGTCCGACGGACTCGGAGCCGACCTCGAAGGAGACCGCGCCGGGGTGGTTGACGAAGACGCCGTAGCCGCGCGAGGACAGGTAGAAGGGGATGTTCTTGTAGGCCTGCTCGCTGCTGGTGCCGCCGTCCGCCTGCCAGATGTCGACCACCTGGCCGTTCTTCACGAACGGCGTGAAGCGCTCGCCGAGGCCGTAGACCTGCTCGCCGACGCCCAGCGCGAGCTGGGCGAGGACGTGGTGCGCGCCGTCGTCGGTGGTGGCGAAGGCGGTGCCCTTGCGGCCGGACCGGGTCAGCTCGCGTCCGTCCGCGTCGTGGAAGGTCAGGCTCCAGGGGGCGGCCCGGTCCAGGCGCAGGGTCAGCGGGCCGCTGACCAGCTCGGTGACGGTGCCGTCGGTTCGCACCTCGCCCGCGCCGCCCGGCTCGGCCGCGAGGGCGAAGTCCGGGCCGGGGCGCCGACGGCCGGCGTGATGCGTGATCCGCACACCGATGACGCCCTCGGCGGGTGAGAAGCAGTCGACCGTGATCAGCGGCGCGTTGAGCGTGTCCCCTCTGCGCGTCACCTTCTGTACGGCGGCCCAGGTGGTGAAGCGCTTCGATTCGGGGCGCAGATCGCGCACCTCGGTGGCGTACGCGAGCTGGACGCCGTCGCGGATGCGCCAGAACCCGTTGGTGAACTTCATGGTTGTCCTCGGGGGGAGCGGGCTGTTCGGCGGGGACCTCGGAGGCTGTCACCCGGATTTTGATCGTACACAAAACAAATAGCCACCGCAGAGGTGCTGCGCCGCCCTGACCCACCTGACCAGCAACTTTTTCAATGATGACACCGAGTGCCACTCCGCGCTGTACGTGAACCGACACAGGTTCGGGACTAGCGCGACGCCAGCGATTGCCGTATTAGTCATCACAGCAAACAAAGGCACCGGCGAGACCGCCGGGCGATACGACAGCAAGGGCCGCAAGCATGTCGAAGCGCTTCAACGCCATCCGGCTCAGGTTCACGTCATGGACCGTCGGCCGGCAAGGACGGGATCCCGCTGCCCCGCGCCGGAGGCGCTCCCGCAGGGCCGTGGCACCGCTCGCCACCGTCTCCGTCCTGGTCGCCGGGACGGCCCTGACCGGATGCGGGCAGCAGCGCGACGGCGACGTCTACACGGTGCTGAACTCCTCGACCGACGACTCCTACCACCGCTGGGACGCTCAGGCGATGGCCCGATGCAGCAAGCAACTCGGTGTCACCATCGAGCAGCAGAGCGTCCCGGCCGCCCAGGTGATGACGAAGGCGCTCCGCATGGCGTCGTCGAAGTCGCTGCCCGACATCGTGCAGTTCGACGCCTCCGAGATGCCGACGTTCGCCGAGGCCGGCGGTCTGGTCGACCTCAGGACACTCGGCCTGGGCACCGACGACATCCCCCAGGGCATCGTCAACTTCGGCTCCTACAAGGGGACGTACTACGGGGCGGCCCGCTCGGTGAACACGCTCGCGCTGTTCTACAACAAGGACATCCTCGCCCAGGCGGGCCTGAAGGTCCCCGCCACCTGGGACGAGCTGCGCGAGACCGCGCGGAAGCTCACTCACGGCAAGCGGTACGGGCTGGCGCTCAGCGCGGGCGGTGCCGAGGACGGCGTCTTCCAGTTCACGCCGTTCATGTGGTCCAACGGCGGCGACGAGAGGCAGCTCGACGGACCGCGGGTCGTCGAGGCCCTGGACTTCTGGAAGTCCCTGCTCAAGGACGGCTCGCTGTCCAAGTCGACGGTCAGCTGGACACAGGCGGACGTCAACGACCAGTTCATGGCGGGCAACGCGGCCATGATGATCAACGGCCCGTGGCAGGTCGAGACACTGAACACCAAGAAGTCGCTGCACTGGGGCATCGCACGGATCCCCGTGCCGAAGACCGGCGACAAGTCCGTGGGCCCCCTCGGCGGCGCGGTGCTCACCGTTCCCAACACCGGGGACAGGGCGCGGGAGAAGACGGCCGGGCGGATCGTCGCCTGCCTGGCCGGCCAGAAGGAGCAGCTGACCTACGCGCTCAACAGCTGGATGGTCCCGGCCGACGAGAAGGCCGCCGCGGTGTGGCGCGAGCGGGTGCCCGAACTGGACGCGCTGGCCGACCAGGTGGCCGCGGCCCGCTCCCGTACGGCCGAGGTCGGCGCCGGATGGTCGAGCGTGTCGCTCGCCCTGCAGAGCGCCTTCCAGTCGGCCCTGACCGGCGAGTCCAGCAAGGCCGCCCTGACGCGCGCCCAGCAGCGTGCCACGAGTGGGAACTGAGGTACGCGTACATGACCATGTCCACCGTCACCGTCCCGGCGCCCTCCGCGGCGCAGAAGGCCGCCGGCGCCCCGGATCCGCGAAGGCTCAGGCTGCGGCGCCGCCTCGCGCAGTGGGGGTTCGTCGCCCCCGCGGTCGTCTTCATGCTGCTGTTCTTCGGCTACCCGCTCGTCCGCAACATCGTGATGAGCTTCCAGCACTACACGCCGAAGACCTTCTTCACGGGCGAGGCCCCCTTCAACGGCGTCGACAACTGGTCGAACGTCTTCCAGGACGCCCTGTTCGGCAAGGCGCTGTGGCACACCCTGGTGTTCACCGCCGGATCGCTGGTCGGGCAGTTCTGCATCGGCCTCGCACTCGCGGTGTTCTTCAACCGGAGGTTCCCCCTCAACGGCGTCCTGCGCTCGTTGATCCTGCTGCCCTGGCTGGTGCCCATGGTGGTGTCCGGCGTCGTGTGGCGGCGCATCCTCGACCAGGACACGGGCGTGCTGAACTCGTTCCTGGACACCCTCGGCCTGGGCGGCCACACCCCGTGGCTCACCAGCCCCGGCATGGCCCTGCTGTCGGTGATCCTGGTCAACATCTGGATCGGCATCCCGTTCAACATGGTCATCCTCTACGGCGGTCTGCAGGAGATCCCCAAGGAGCTCCACGAGGCGGCGGCCCTGGACGGCGCCTCCGCGTGGCGGACCTTCCGCTCCATCACCCTGCCCACGCTCAAGCCGGTGATCACGGTTGTCCTCGTCCTCGGCTTCATGTCGACGGTGAAGATCCTCGACCTGATCCTCGCCCTCACCGACGGCGGCCCCGCCGACGCCACCCAGACCCTCGGCACGCTCACCTACCAGAACTCGTTCGTGCAGCTGGACTTCGGGGCGGGCGCCGTCGTCGGCAACGTACTCATCCTGGTCTCCGCGGTGTTCGCGGTGTTCTACCTGCGGGCCAACCGCACCGAGGGGAAGTGACGTCCATGGCCTCGCCCACGCCCACGCCCACGACATCCAGGCGCCGCTGGGGTTCCACCATCGCCGGCGTGCTCATCCTGTGCGTGATGCTCTTCCCTCTGTACTGGATGCTCAACACGGCACTCCAGCCGGCGTCGGGTCTGCTCCAGGTCGACCCGGTCCCGGGCAGCCTGGACCTGTCCGGCTTCTCCAAGGCCCTCAGCGACCAGGGCGGTCACCTGCTGACCTCACTGGCCGTCTCGCTCGGCGCGGTCGTCATCTGCCTGGCGTTCTCGGCACCCGCCGCCTACGGGCTGGCCCGGTTCGGGCTGCGCGGCTCGCGGACGGTCGTGTTCGGCACGCTGATCACCCAGATGGTGCCGGGCATCGTCATCGCCAACGCGCTGTACAACACCTACGTCGACCTGGGCCTGGTCAACTCCTACTTCGGCCTGATGCTGGCGGACGCCTCGCTCGGCATCCCGTTCTCCATCGTGCTGATGCGGTCCTTCATGGTCTCGATCCCGGGCGAGGTGATCGAGGCGGCGCAGATGGACGGTGCCGGGCCGGTGCGGACGTTCGTGCGGGTCGTGCTGCCGATGAGCCGCAACTCACTGATCACCTCGGGCCTGTTCGCCTTCCTGTTCTCGTGGAGCGACTTCATGTTCGCTCTCACCCTGAACACCACCGACGACGTCAAGCCGGTCACGCTGGGCATCTACCAGTACATCGGTGCGCACGTCGGCGACTGGGGGTCGGTGATGGCCGCGTCCGTCCTGTCCGCGGTACCGGCGGCGATCCTGCTCGTGCTCGCCCAGAAGTACATCGCCGCGGGCATCACCGGCGGTTCCGTCAAGTGACCGACCCGCATGCCGGGAGCGAGACGGTGTTCGCCGCACAGCGCGGCCGGCGCTGAGCGGGGCGCTGGGTCAGGCGCTCGGGCCGTCGGTCGGTACCGACGGCCCGAGCCGGGCCCCTACAACCCCGGGCCGACGCCGCCGCGCTCACCTCCCGGCGCGCTCCGCGTACGCCGCCGGATCGGCGAGGACCTCCCTCACGACGACACCGGCGGCGCCCCGTGCCGCGTCACCCAGCGGTGAGGCCGCGCGCAGGCGGCTCCGGTCCTCGCTCCACAACCCCGACACCACCCTGCGCGCGAGTTCCCGGTCGACAGCCGGAGCGAGCCACTGGACCAGCTGCCGGTAGACACCGCCGAGCATCACCGCGTCCGGATCGAAGAGGTTCACCGCGCCCGACAGCGCCACGCCCAGCTGCCGCCCGGCCCCTTCCAGCACGGCCAGCGCGGCCCCGTCCCCGCGCTGCGCCCGTCGCCGGAGCTCGGCGACGCCCGGCACATCCGTGTCCGTGTCGATGCCCGCCGCCTCCAGCAGGGCGGCCTGCCCCGCGTACTGCTCCAGACAGCCCCGGGCGCCGCACCGGCACAGCGGCCCCTCCGGGTCGACCACCACGTGCCCGATCTCGCCCGCGAAGCCGTGTGCACCGCGCAGCAGCTCCCCGTTCAGGACCAGGGCGCCGCCGATGCCGATCTCACCGGACACGTAGAGAAAACTCCGCACTCCCTCGGTTCCGGCGCCGTACCACAGCTCCGCGAGCGCGGCGGCATTGGCCTCGTTGTCGGAGCTGACCGGCAGCGCCGGCCGGGCGGGCCGCAGCGCCGACAGCGCCTGGGCGAAGAGTCCCTCGACGGCGACCCGCTTCCAGCCGAGATTGGGGGCCTGGCGGACGGTCCCCCCGGAGACCAGGCCCGGCACCGCGACACGGGCGCCGGCCGGCTGGAGTCCCTGCTCGGCGGCCGACCCGAGCGCCCGGGCGGCCAGCCGCGCCGCGCGTGTCAGCACCTGCGAAGGCTGCACCCCGCGGTTGTCGACGTGCTCCACCAGCCGGACGCGATCGGTGCCGGAGAGATCGACGACGCACACGGCGACGTAGTCGACGTTGATGTCCACGCCCAGCCCCGCCGGACCTGTACGGGCCACTTCCAGGACCGTGCCGGGGCGCCCGGCCTGGCCGCTGCTCGTCTTGCCCGACTCGGTGACGAAGCCGTACTCCAGCAGCTGCTCGACGAGGGACGACACCGCTGCCCGGGTCAGACCGACCCGCGTGGCTATCCCGGCCCTGGTCACCTCGCCCGCGTCGTGCACCGTCCGCAGGACCAGGCTGAGGTTGTGCCGTCTGACGGTGAGCTTGTCGGCCTTCGGGCCCAGCGGAGTCGCGTTGTTCTTCATCGTGCTGCCGAGCCTAGCCCCGGCCTGACCGGCCCAGACGTGGCCGGCGGGCATTCCCGCGGGCCGTCCGAGCCCGCGGCCGCGGGACGGGGTGGGTGAGCACGGGACACGGCGGGCATCACCAGGGTGTGGCACGTGCCCCGTCCGTGCCGTGCGAGAGCAGGGCCGAGCCGAGACCGAGGCGCGGGTTCGTGGCACACCTGCCACACCTGGCTGCGACAAGGTGAGGTGAAGCGCCCATGGCCACCCTCGACATCCGCGACCTGCGTTGTTCGGTCCTCACCGACACCGGCCCACGCGAGATCCTGCACGGCGTCGACCTGACCGTGAGCCAGGGCGAGACCCACGCCATCATGGGCCCCAACGGCTCCGGCAAGACCACGCTCGCCTACGCGCTCGCCGGGCACCCCAAGTACCTGATCACCTCGGGGACGGTCACCCTGGACGGCGAGGACGTGCTGGCGATGAAGGTCGACGAACGGGCCCGCGCCGGGATGTTCCTCGCCATGCAGTACCCCGTCGAGGTCCCCGGCGTGACCATGTCCAACTTCCTGCGTTCGGCCTCCACCGCCGTCCGGGGCGAGGCACCCAGGCTGCGTACGTGGGTGAAGGAGGTCCGCGAGGCCATGGAACGGCTGCAGATCGACCCCGCCTTCGCCGAGCGCAACGTGAACGAGGGCTTCTCCGGCGGTGAGAAGAAACGGCACGAGATCCTTCAGCTCGAGCTGCTCAAACCGAAGATCGCCATCCTCGACGAGACCGACTCCGGCTTGGACGTCGACGCGCTGCGCGTCGTCTCGGCGGGCGTCAACCGCGTGCGAGCCACCGGAGAGGTGGCCACCCTGCTGATCACCCACTACACACGCATCCTGCGCTACGTCCGCCCGGACTACGTGCACGTCTTCGCCGACGGCCGCATAGCGGACTCCGGCGGCCCCGAACTCGCCGACCGGCTCGAGGAGGAGGGCTACGAGGCGTACGTGAAGCAGAGCACGCCGGATTGACCGGCCCGCCTCACGTGTCGGGCACGGAGGTGATCAGCACGGTGGTCGTCGAAAGGATCGTCCGCAGATCACTCAGTTCGACATCCACGGCAAGACGTGAACCGAGTCGCGCGGGATCGCCCGGTCGGCTGTCCGTGATCTGGGCGACGGGCGCCCTGGGAACGGGACCGCACAGGCCCGCGGGGTCACTGGGGTCCCCGGTCGTGAAGCGGCCGTCGCCCAGGTCGTCCAGTCCGTCGCGCACCAGGGCGCTCCGGATGAGCAGGTCCTCCGTCTCCGGGCGGCTGCTGCGGAAGACCACGGCCAGGGCGTACTGGCCCGGTCGGGGTGAGCGTGCGTGACGTAGTGGACGTCCCTCGCGTCCGGCGGCAGCCGGATTCCGGCGTGTTCGAGAGCGGACTTGAGTTGTTCAGAAGGACAACGACGTCAGAAGACAGTGCGAGCCGTCACGGGACCCACGGTGAAGAGGCCCGAGCAGGTACGCAGCGATGCGGGAACGAGGATCGCCTTGGTGGACGCCGGCGGGTAGATCCGCAGGTACGTCCCGGTCGGGTTGCAGGGCCCGCCGACGGGACCGTTCGCGGTGCGGACGACAGCGGTGACCGTCCGTCCGGGTGCGACCTTGATCGTGCCGTACTTCTCCCCCGTCCGGGAGGCGGCGGGACCTATCTGCCCGTGGGAGGTGTTCAGCACGCTCACACCGGGGTAGCCGCGCAGCGCGCACGTGCTGGTGCTCGTGTTGGTCATCTGGACCGGCCAGTACAGTGAACCGGCCGCCGCGTCCTTGCGCCCCATGGACGGATAGAGGTCACCGGTCGTGCAGGTCCGCACAGTGCCGGCCGCGTCGGCCCGCACCGCTCCCCAGGTGACACCCGCGCCGGCCAGCACGGCGACGGTGCCCAATGCGGCCATGTGCTTCGAGAAGTGGTTCATGATGTGCACTCCCATCTCGGCGAATGGGGTGAGTGAATCCGTCGGGTAAGACACGCCCGCCTGAACGATGGTTGTACGGCCGACCGCTCGTCGTCGTGGATGGTCGGGGTCTCCCGCGGTGGTCCTGGATCGTCCGCCTTCGCCGCCCTGCCGACCATCGTGGTGCAGGACGTGCTCCAGCGGCAGTCGCGGCCCGGCCGTAAGCCGGCGCGCAGCGGTTGTGCGGTCGCGAGGAGAGCCCCCGGGCGGACGGAGGACGGCAGGCCGAGAGGGTCGAACGTTCAAGCCGTTCTAACGGTGCGCCCCGCCGGTCCGGAATCGCTCCCGGGCACGAGCCGCCGGCCCGGGTTCAGCCCTTGACGCTTCCCTGGGTCAGGCCCGAGCGCCAGTAGCGCTGGAGCACGAGCATCGCCGCGGCGAGCGGCAGGATGGAGACGAACGCCCCGCCCACCGTGAGCTGATACAGCTCGGGGTGCCGGTCGGCCGCCGACTGCCATGTGGTCAGGCCCAGGGTGATGGGGTACTTGGTGTCGTCGGAGAGCATCACCAACGGCAGGAAGTAGTTGTTCCAGATTCCGACGAACTGGAAGAGGAAGACGGTCACCAGCGCGGGCGTCATCATGCGCAGGACGACGGTGGAGAAGATCCGCCACTCCCCCGCCCCGTCCACGCGCGCCGCCTCCAGCACCTCGACCGGCACCGCCGCCTCCGCGTAGATCCGGCACAGGTACACCCCGAACGGGCTGACCATGCTCGGGATCAGCACCGCCCACTGGGTGTTGGCCAGGCCCATCTTGCTGAACAGCAGGTACATGGGCAGCGCGAGCGCGGTGCTGGGCAGCAGCACACCCGCGAGCACGGCCTTGAACACGGCCTCCCGCCCGCGGAAACGGTAGACGGCGAGCGCGAACCCCGCCACGCCCGCGAGCAGCGTCGCCAGCGCGCCGCCCACGCCGGCGTACAGGATGCTGTTGAAGGTCCACTTCCAGAAGATGCCGCCGTCGTAGGAGAAGACCTGCGAGAGGTTGTGCAGCCAGTGCGGGTCGGAGAACCACAGCCCGAAGCTGCCGAACAGCTTGCCCGTGCTCTTGGTGGAGGCCACCACGAGCCAGTACACGGGCAGCAGGAAGTAGAGCGCCGCGATGGTGAGGAACGCGACCAGCAGGATCCTCGAGGGTGTGATTCCCCTGTGCGACGCGCCCGCACGGCCCCTGCCGACGGCCCGGGGGGTGGCGGTGGAGCCGGCCACGCTCTCGTCGATGCCCGGTGCGGACACGCTCACCGTTCACTCCTTCCCTTGCGGTTGACCAGGCTGAGGAAGCCGAACGAGAGCACGCTCGCCACCAGGGCGAGGATCACCGACTCGGCCGCCGCGAGGTAGATGTTGTTGTTGGCGAACGCCTCGTTGTAGGCGCTCAGGTTCGGTGTGTACGAGGTGGTGATCGTCGAGGTGAGCGGCTTGAGCACCAGGGGCTCCGCGAACAGCTGCAGCGTGCCGATGATGGAGAAGACGCCGGTGAGCACGAGCGCGGGACGGGCCAGCGGGAGCTTGACGCGCAGCGCGGTCTGCCAGGCGTTCGCCCCGTCGATGCGGGCCGCCTCGTACAGCTCCTGCGGGATCGCCTTGAGCTGGGCGATGATCACCAGCATGTTGTATCCGGCGAACTCCCAGATCACGACGTTGGCGACGGACCACAGCACGCTGTTGTAGCCGAGGAAGTCGGGGTGCAGGCCGACCCTGCCCAGCAGGTCGAGGATGGGGCTGACGCCCGGGACGTACAGAAAGCCCCACAGGATCGAGGCGATGACGCCGGGCACGCCGTACGGCAGGAAGTACGCGGCGCGCAGGAAGGAGGCCCAGCGGCTGGAGAGGGTGTCGAGCACCAGCGCCAGCACCGTGGACAGCAGCAGCATCACGGGGATCTGGACCACGGCGAAGAGCAGCACCCGCCCGAAGCTGTCGAGGAAGTCCTGCTGCTTCAGGGCGAGGGTGTAGTTGCTCAGCCCTGCGAAGCCGATGTGTGCCGCGCCCAGGCCGAGGGGCCCGGAGCGGATCGGTTTGAGCAGGCTCTCGTAGATCGCGTAGCCGATGGGCAGGACGAAGGTGAACAGGAAGAGGGCGACGAAGGGCAGCAGGAACCCCCACGCGGCGCGGTCCGGACGTGCGGACCGCTGCCGCCCGCCCGCGCCCGCCCCGGAGCCCCTCCCCTGGCCGGTCACGCCGTGGGCCGTGTCGTCGATGGTGCCACCGGTCGTGTCCTTGATCGTGCCGCTCATCGCGCGCTCCTCGCCTTCAGGCCCTTGGCCAGCAGGTCTTGCACGGCCCGCTTCTGGGCGTCGGCGAGGGACGAGACGAGGCCGCCCTGCCCGGCGACGGCGGCGCCGAAATCGTTCTGGAGGTGGCCGAAATCCGCGTCGGAGGTGGGTGACCACTTCCAGGAGGTGTCGACGGCCCGGTCGGACGCGGCGAAGACGTCGTTGTACCGCTGTCCGCCGAAGAACGGGTCGGGCTTGTCGAGCGCGGAGCCGCGGAAGGCGTCGGCGGCGGCGGGCCAGCCGTACCCGGCGGCCACATTCAGGTCGATGGCCTGCCGGTCGGTGTTGACCCAGTGGGCGAACTGCAGCGCCTCGCGCGGATGGCGGCTGCCCTGCAGGATCGCGGTGGACGATCCGCCCCAGTTGGCGGAGGCGTTCTCGCCCGCTTTCCACTGCGGCAGCGGAGCGACCCGCCATTTGCCCGACGTGTTGGGGGCGTTGCCGCGCAGCAGCGCGTCACCCCACTGCGGTCCGACCCAGGCGACGATGCGTCCGGTCTGGAGCTGTGCGTACCAGGCGCTGGACATGTCGGGTTCGACGATGACGAGATCGTCGCGGATCAGCTTCGCCCAGAAGTCGGCGACCTCATGGGAGAGGTCGTCGTTCATGTCGATGATCCAGGTGTCGCCCTCGGTGCGGACCCACCGTGCGCCGTGCTGCCAGCACATCGCGGCGAACCAGGCCGGCTGGGTGGGTGCGAAGGCGCACAGCCGGGCTCCGTCGCCACGCGCCCGGACGACGCGGGCGGCCTGCTCGAACTCCGCCCAGGTGGTGGGTACGTCGATGCCCCACTCGGCGAACAGGTCGGCGCGGTAGAACAGCCCCATCGGCCCGGATGCCTGCGGAACCGTGTAGACGCGGCCGCCGAAGACGCCCTGGTTCCACTGCCAGGGCACGTAGCTGCCGCGCAGCGCGTCGGCGCCGTAGGCGCTCAGGTCGGTCAGGCCGTTGACCAGCATGAAGGCGGGCAGTTCGTAGTACTCCACCTGTGCCAGGTCCGGCGCGTCCCCGGCCGTCAGCGCGGAGTACATCTTCTGGTAGCCGCCCAGGACGTTGGCGGGGATGATCTGCAGGTCGACCTGGATGTCGGGATGCGTGCGGTTCCACAGGTCGACGGTCTTCTGCATCGGCACCCACGTCCAGAAGACGAGTTTCACCTTGTGGCCGGGGCGCGTGGGCGCTTGCTTCGTCGTGCGGGAGGCGCCGACGGCCTGGCCGCAGGCCGTCAGCGCCGGCGCGGCCGTCAGTGCCGCCGCCGCGCCGGTGCCCCACCGCAGAAGCGACCTTCGGGTCGGTCTCGAGGTCTCCATGTGTGTCCCTTGCTTCACGGCTTGGTCAGTACGGCTGTTCCGGCACCCGGCACCATGATCAGGTCCGAGGGGGCCGTCCCGTGCGCGAGGAGGTCGGTCATCGGCTCCGGCAGGCTGATCCGGGCCGGCTCGGGACCGTGGTTGAGGAGGAAGACGAATCGCCCGCCGGAGCCCTCCCGGACGGTCGCCTGGATCTGCGCGGGAAGCCCGGGAAGCACCGGGCCGACGCCTGCGGTGCGGCACACCTCGTCCGTCAGCGCGCGCATGGCCTGGGGCTCCAGGCGCGTGGCGACGTACCACGCGCTGCCCGCGCCGCACCGGTTGCGGGTGACGGCCGGCTGCCCCGCCAGGGGTCCGGAATCGAACACGGCCGCCGTCTGCGCCCCTTCGAGCACGACCGCCTCCGACCACAGGTCGGCGTGCGCGACCGTTCCGTCCTGGAGCCGCACCCGCACCCTGCCGGCCTCGGGCAGCGGCCAGAACTCCTCGACGCGCACGCCCAGGGCCTCGCGCAGCGGAGCGGGATATCCGCCCAGGTGCACGCGGTCGCAGTCGTCGACGATGCCGGAGAAGAACGAGACGAGCAGGTGCCCGCCGTCGCGCACGTAGTCGGTCAGCCGCCGGGCGTCCGGCTCGCGCAGCAGGTAGAGATTGGGCACGACGACGAGGCGGTAGCCGGACAGGTCACGGTCGGGCGGTACGACGTCACAGGTGATGCCGGCCTCGAACAGCGGCCGGTAGTGCGCGAGGTTGATCTCCATCTGGTCCAGCGCCGTCGACGGGTGTGAGTCGAGCTCCAGCGCCCACCAGCTGTTCCAGTCCATGACCAGGGCGACGTCGGCGGTGCAGCGTGATCCGGCGATCTGCGGCACCTGGGCCAGCTCCCGCCCCAGCTCGCGTACCTCCTGGAACGTACGGGTCCCGGTACCGCCGTGCGGGACCATCGCCGAGTGGAACTTCTCGGCCCCGCCCCGGGACTGGCGCCACTGGAAGTACAGCACCGCGTCCGCCCCCTGGGCCACCGCCTGCCAGCTCCACAGCCGCATCCGACCGGGCGGCTTGGGGCCGTTGCGGTCACGCCAGTTGACCGCGCCGGGCGCCTGCTCCATGAGCATCCACGGCTCGCCGCCGCGGGCGGAGCGGGTGACGTCGAAGGCGAAGCCGGCCGCGATGTGGGCGTCGTCGCTGTGCGGGTCCTGGTAGACGTCGACCGAGACGACGTCCTCCTCGGCTGCCCAGCGGAAGGAGTCGACCGGCTTGTGCACGCCGATGAAGTTGGTGGTCACCGGGACGTCGGGGGTGATCCGGCGCAGCACCTCCTTCTCCGCGAGGTAGCACCGCAGCAGCGCGTCGTCGCTGAAGCGGGCGAAGTCCAGCTGCTGGGCGGGGTTGGGGAAGGTCGGTGCCAGGCGCGGCGGCAGCACCTCCGCGAAGGCGTCGTAGCGCTGCGACCAGAACGCCGTCGACCAGGCGTCGTTGAGCGCCTCGACGGTGCCGTAGCGGTCGCGGAGCCAGCGCCGGAAGTCGGTGGCGGACTCCTCGCACCAGCACATGGGGGTGTGGCAGCCGTACTCGTTGCCGATGTGCCACATCTCCAGGGCGGGATGATCGGCGTACCGGGTGGCGAGCCGCTCGACGAGGCGCGTGGCATACCTGCGGTACACAGGGCTGGAGGGGCAGTAGTGCTGTCGGCCGCCGGGCCACATCAGCCGGCCGTCGGCCGTCCGCGGAAGGACCTCGGGGTGCAGCCGGGTGAGCCAGGGGGGCGGCGAGGCGGTCATGGTCGCCAGGCAGACGGCGACCCCGGCGCCCGCGAGGTTGTCCATCACCCCGTCGAACCAGGCGAAGTCGTACTCGCCCGGTCTCGGTTCGACCTTGGCCCACGAGAAGATGCCGGCCGTCACCATGGTGACGCCCGCCTCCTTCATCAGGGCGACGTCCTCGGCCCACACCTCCTCCGGCCACTGCTCAGGGTTGTAGTCGCCGCCGAAGGCGATGCCGGCCGGGCGCAGATGCCGCCGGGAGTCGATTGCTACCGCGTCAGTGAGTCGCACGCCGGTCAGTTTCGGAGCGACGGCGCACCGCGTCAAGATATTTGCATAATTAATTGATAGCCTCGGAGAGAGCACGGTGGTGTGGCCAGCGGTACGGGGCCCGGTCCCGCGCAGGAGCGGTCCCGCACGGACCGATCCTGCGCGGAAACGGAGAACGTGATGACGGTGCCCACACCGGCGGAGGCCTGTACGGCCATGCCGTGGAGGAGATCGGGCAGCAGGCCCGGCGCGGTCACGAACCGTCGGCGTGGACCGCGTAGACGTACCGCTTGCCGGCGTACTCGCTGAGGTTCCAGATCACGGACTCGCTGTAGGCCCAGCCGGACGCGCCACTGCTGTGGTAGCTGAGGTCCTCGCAGCCGATGGCGAGGTCGCAGACGGTGGTCGCGGTCGAGCCGCCGGAGGTGAAGGTGCGCAGCGCGCCCTTGGTGGACGGGCCGGCGCTCGTGGAGAGGTAGTGCTTGCTGTTGCGGGAGACGACGCCCTGGATCTTCTGCTGGGCGACGGTGACGGCCTCCGACGCGGTGAGCGAGGCCGGCTGCCGGTCGGTGTAGTCGAGGTTCCAGCGGACCACCTTGGGCGTGGTCGTACCGGGGCCGGTTCCGTTGAAGGCGCCGTCCGTGTAGTCGACGGTGCCGGACAGGGAGTACTCGCTCACCACGAAGCTGTCGGGCGTACTGGCACGGTCCAGACCGATGGTGGTGTAGCGCAGGTAGGTCCCCGCGTTGTCGTAGGCGTGGCTCTGCGGCAGCACGTACCTGTACCCGTACCCGTAGTACGACCCGTCGGTGTGCAGACCGCACACGTCCGCCTCGCCGGTGGCGACCTCGAAGAGGGTGCTCAGGTCGAAGACCCTCAACCCCTTGTAGGTGTCGACGACGTAGAGCAGGTCGCCGTACCACATGATGCCGCCGGCGTGCTTGCGGATGGGGTTGAAGGAGTACTCCCCGGTGCCGGTCCTGACCGGCTCGACCAGCAGGACGTGCCGGTACGTCGGCGTGGAGGCGGTGGTGTTGTCGACGAACGTCAGCCGCAGGCCCTTGTCGAGCGGGTACTCGTCGTCGCCGTCGCCGTCGGGGTCGGACTCGAAGTACCAGGAGACGAGGACGACCCGGTTGTTGCCGCCGGCCGGGTAGAGCCCGTCGCCGTAGGCGTCGGCGCTGGTCGTGACGCCCTGCGGGATCCAGTAGTCGACGGCCTGGTCGCCGCTGTCCCAGGCGAATCCGGTCGCGAAGGCCTCGACGGTGCCGGGGGCGCTGGTGAGGTGGGTGGCGTTGCGGTTGGTGTCGGCGATGACGGTCGTAGCGTCCACCTTGGTCAGCTTTGCCGCCAGGCCGGCGGTCAGATCGGCGAACTCGCCGTAGCCGTTTGCGGATCGGCTGGTGAGGGTGAACTGCCCCGCGGCGATGGTGGCCGCCTCGGCGACGGCGGGAGACACCAGGCCGCCCACGGCTGAGACGAGCGGCGCGGCGGCCAGGCCCCTGAGGACCGTCCTTCGTGTCATGGTCATGAAAACGAAAGCTATGCGCACCTGATCGCGCGGCACAAGCCGGGCCGCGACACGCCCCTCGCACGCGCCTGCCGAGGCCACGGGACGCTTCCTTCACAGACGGTTCGCCAGGCCGTCCGATCAGCCGACGACGAGCGGGAGTTGCGCGGCCGACTCGCCCAGTTCGGCCTTCTCCTCGTCGGCCGGGGCACGCCGTCCGGTGCCGATCAGCAGCGCGTCCCTGTCGGAGAGGGACGGGAGGAACGCCGCACCGACGCCGGCGACCGCGGTCCGCAAGGCTGCCCAGGAAGGTGCGAAGAGATCCACGGCAGCAAGCCGACAGCGCCCGGCCCCGCACCGCGAACGGATATCACCGGCCCGCGAGCCGGAACACGCCCCTGCGCATCCGGGCCTCGCACGCCTTCTGACGGCCGCTCATGAATGGTGGTTTCCTGGGCCGCGGCCCTCGGTCGGCGTCACGCCGTCGCGGGGGCGCCCTCGCTCAGCGGTGCGGTGACACTGCCCAGCAGGCGCAGTGCCGCATCGGAGGGCGAGCCGGGTTCGGCCGTGTAGGCGATCAGGCGCTGGCCGGAGGTGCCGGGGATGACGAGGTTCTCGAAGCTGAGGTCCATGACGCCGACCAGAGGGTGGCGCAGCTGTTTCGTGCCCGACGTGCACGTGCGCACCGGGTGGCGGGCCCAGCGGGAGGCGAACTCGTCGCACTGCACGGTGAGCCGGCCCACGAGCTCGGCCAGGCGGCGGTCGTCGGGGTGGCGGCCGGCGACCAGGCGCAGTGAGGCGACGGCGAGTTGGGCTTCCTCCTCCCAGTGCGGGTACAGCGTCCGGTAGTGCTCGTCCAGGAAGAGCATCTGCACGATGTTGGGACGGGCGCCGGGCAGATCGGGGCTCTCGGGCGGGAGATGTCCGGCGAGCAGCGCGTGACCGAGCCGGTTCCAGGCGAGGACGTCGTTGCGGCGGTCGAGGATGAGTGCCGGTACCTCCGACATGGCCGCCAGCAGCTGCAGCGCCGAGGCGCCGGCCCGCTCCGCCCGGGGCTCTGCCCGACGGGACCGGGACACTGCGGCGGGGCGGGCGAGGTGTTTGAGGTGCGCGGTCTCGTCGTCGGTGAGGCGGAGGGTGCGTGCGATCGCGTCCAGCACGGAGTCCGAGGCGCTGATCGCGCGGCCCTGTTCGAGGCGGGTGTAGTGGGTGATGCTGACCCCGGCGAGCATGGCCAGCTCCTCCCGGCGCAGACCGGTGACGCGGCGCCGGGTCGGATGCGGCGTGATGCCGACGTCCTCCGGGCGCAGGGCGGCACGGCGGGACTTGAGGAAGTCCCCCAGCTCGGACGGAGCGGCCATCGATGCCTCCGGTGTCATGGCTCGGGCGGCCAGGCGTACGGCTCCTGGCCGCCGGTGCCTGACGTGCCGTGCGGCACTCCCCCATGATGCCCGCCCGCCGCGGCGACCGTGAGCCGTGAGGGTGGTCATGCGATGACCACCCTCGCAGTGGCTGGGCGGGACAGGGTCCTGGCTCACGCCCGGGGCCGAGGAGAGCCTCGTTCTCAGCGGCGCGCGACAGACGCCTGCGCGAGAGAACGCGTCGGCGAACGCGCGACGCAACGCCTGAGAGAACCTGAGAGAAAGGGACTCGACTTCATGTCCGTCACGAATGCGCGGACGGCCGGTACGGCCGTCGGCACGGCCCCGGCCGTTCTGACCTCCCGACTGCGGCTGGTGCTGGTGCTGTTGCTCGCGGCCCAGTTCATGCTGGCGGTGGACTTCTCCATCCTGAACGTGGCACTGCCGGTGATCGGCCAGGGCCTGGGTTTCTCGTTGGGGCACCTGCAGTGGATCGGCACCGCGTTCGCACTCTGCGCGGCCGGCTTCACGCTGCTGTTCGGACGGGTCGCGGACCTGTTCGGCCGTCGCCGGCTGTTCCTCGGTGGTCTGGTGGTGCTGGGTGCGGCCTCTCTGCTGGGAGGCCTGGCACAGAACCCTCAGGAGCTGATCGCGGCGCGTGTCCTCCAGGGTCTGGCCACCGCGGCGGTGACGCCCGCCGGCCTGTCGCTCATGACGACCGCCTTCCCTGAAGGCCCGCTGCGGGAGAAGGCGCTCGGTCTCAACGGGGCGCTGATGTCCGCCGGTTTCACCACCGGAGCGATCCTCGGCGGCCTGCTGACCGACCTGCTGTCATGGCGCTGGGCGTTCTTCGTCAACGTGCCCGTCGCCCTCGCCGTCCTGTGCGTCGCCCCGACGGTCATCACCGAGTCACGGCCCGACGAGCGCCCCGAGCTGGACGTGCCCGGTGCCGTCAGCGTCACGCTGGGTCTGCTGGCCGTCGTCCTCGGCCTCACCCAGGCCGGCGAACACGGCTGGGGCTCGTCGTCCGCGCTGCTGTCCCTGGCGGCCGGCGTCGTACTGCTGATCGTCTTCTGGAGCGTGGAGCGCAGGGCCGCCGCGCCGCTGGTGCCGTTCGGCGTGCTCCGCAAGCGGTCGGTGGCCTGGGGCAATCTGGCCGGTCTGATCGCGTTCCTGACCGAGACGTCACTCGTCTTCCTGCTGACCCTGTACCTGCAGGACGTACTGGGCTTCTCCCCGCTGGCCGCCGGTCTGTCCTTCGGCGTGCTGGGCATCGGAACGGTCGTCGGCGGCTCCGTCGCCCCGAAGGTCATCGCGAGGACCGGCAGCAAGCGGACGCTGGTCACCGGAGGCATCCTGCAGACCGTGTCCACAGCTGCCCTGCTCGCCCTCGGAACCGGCAGTTCGTCCATGTGGCTCCTGCTCGTCGCCACCTTCGTCGGCGGGGTCGGCAACATGCTCGTCATCGTCGGTTTCATGGTGACCGCCACCTCCGGGCTGGCCGATCACGAGCAGGGCCTGGCCACCGGTCTGGCGACCATGACCCAGCAGATCGGCATCACCATGGGCACGCCGGTGATGAGCGCCGTCGCCACCGCCGCGACGACCGCCACCGGCGTCTCGGCCGTCCTCGGCGGGCTGAAGACCGCCATCGCGGTGAACGCCGCCGTCGTCCTCCTCGGCGCCCTCGTCACCACTCTGCTCCTGCCCGGTGCCCGGTCGAACACGCGGTGACCGACGGCGGGGGTGCGAGCCACGAACCAGGTGACCGGGCGGACGTGGACGTGACCGCGGTGGACCCGGCGCCCCTCCGCAGCATCCGGCGCCGCCGCGCCGCCTTCCCTGCGCACCGACGAGGAGAATGATGGGGTCATGACCTTGTCGACGGCATTCACGAAGTTGTTCGGTGTGCGGCACCCGATCGCGTCGGCTCCCATGGGCGGATCGGCCGGCGGGGCGCTGGCGGCGGCCGTCTCGCGCGGTGGCGGGCTCGGGCTGCTGGGCGCCGGCGGCGGGGATCCGGACTGGCTGGCGCGCGAGTTGCCCGTCGTGGCGGGTGCGGGCAGGCCGTGGGGTGTCGGTTTCCAGACCTGGGCGGTCAACGGTGACGCGGTCGAGCAGGCTCTGGAGTACGCCCCCAGCGCGGTGATGTTCTCCTTCGGAGACCCGAGCCCGTTCGTCGAACGCGTCCGTGAGGCCGGAGCGGCGGTGATCATTCAAGTCACCGACCTGGAGGAAGCCGGGCAGGCGGTGGACCTGGGTGCCGACGTCATCGTGGCGCAGGGCACCGAGAGCGGTGGGCACGGCGCTCGCGACGGGCGATCCACGCTGCCCTTCGTGCCGGTCGTGGTGGATCTGGCGGAACCGGTACCGGTACTGGCGGCCGGTGGGATCGCGGACGGCCGCGGCGTGGCCGCCGCCCTGGCCCTGGGCGCCGCGGGAGCACTCATCGGGACTCGCTTCCAGGCCACCGCCGAGGCTCTCGTCGATCCCTCGATCGCGACGGCACTCGTCCAGGGACGCGGGCAGGACACGGAGCGCAACCGCATCCTCGACATCGCCCGGAGCTCCCGGTGGCCGTCGAAGTACACGGCTCGCACCCTCGGGCACCCGTACCTCGAGCAATGGCGGGGCCGGGAAGCAGAACTCGCGGCGGACCCCGCGAAGGCCCGTCTGGCCTATCAGGCCGACGTGGCACGCGGCGACGTGCCCCCGCTCCCGGTATGGGCGAGTGAGGCCGTCGACCTCGTCACCGACCTGCCACGGGCGGCCGACCTCGTCGCCGACCTGGCTGCCGGGGCCCGTAGCGCATTGGACCGCGCCGGAGGTCGCTGAGCCGGAAACGGCCCGGTCCGTCCGCAGCGGCTGTCCTCCTCCCCGGACCTTCCAGGGGCCGGGCGTGGATCTCAGGTGCGCCGGGTGCCGTCCTCGGCCCGCCGGGGTGCGCAGACTTCGGCGGGGGCCGAAGTGCTGCGGCTCTACGGTGTGCCCATGCGGTACGTCGAGGAGAACCAGCGAACTCGAGTCCCCGACCAGGCCGAGAACACCGGCGCTGCTCGGTGCGGTCGCCGCGCTGATGCCGGCCGCCTCCTGCGCCGCGCAACCGGCCTCGCGGTGGGGCACTCGGCTCGCGACGTCCCGGACCGGCGGCCTGACGGCGCCGGCCATCGCCTGCGGCTCGTGCACACCGCCTGCACCAAGACCCCGTCGCTGTCCACCCCCAGTACCGACACCGCGCCCTGGCCCGCCACACACACCGGACGACGGAGAAACCTCGTGTCTGAAGAACCCTTCGGCTACACCTACGGCACCGAGCAGGCGGCCCGCTCACCGGTCAGGCCGGCCGAGTTGGCGGAGCTGCTCCGAAGCGTGGGCCTGACCAGCGAGGACGAGCGCTGTCTGCGCATGGCGGCCAAGGTGCTCATCCCCCAGGCCGAGGCCATGGTGGACGCCTGGCGGGGACTCATCGCGGAGCAGCCGCACCTGGCCGTCTACTCCGCGCACCCGGACGGACGACCCGATCCGTCCTACTCGGCCGCGTCCAAGCCGCGTTTCGTGCGGTGGATCAGCGACGTGTGCACCCGCCCGTACGACCAGGACTGGCTGGACTACCAGCACGAGATCGGGCTGCGTCACACGCGGGCCGCCAAGAACCGCACCGACGGCGCCGGCTCCCCCGACCACATCCCACTGCGCCACCTGCTGGCCTTCACGGCGCCTCTGATCCTGGCCACCAAGCCCTTCCTCGAGGGACACGGCCACACCCCGGCCGAGGTCGAGGGCATGTACGCCGCGTGGACGAAGGCGGTCATCCTGCACGTCACCCTCTGGGCCCGCGCCTACACCTCGCCCGACGACTGGTGAACGCCCGCTTCCGCGGCCGGTGTCGGGACCGCCGTGCGAGAGCCATGGTCGGCGGAAGCGCCAGGGCCGGAACCGGGCACCCCGGCCCCCACGTCGTCCAGCCGACACCACAAGTTCCGGGGGGACCATGGGCATCCGGCGCACCGCCGTCGTCATCACTCTCGCCGTGCTCGGCCTGGCTGCGTGCTCCGGCACGACAGCGCCGACAAGCCCGGCAGGCCGGCCGGCACCACGGGCGCCAGGCAGAGCGGCACCCTCGGTGCCGGCCGGAGCGCCGCCGGGCAGGCCGCCGGTATTCCGCCCGAGCCCACCGGCGCCGGGCGGACCGCCGTCCTCGGTGCGATCCGTGACGTCGACGCCAGACTCACCGCCGACGAGGACAAGGCCATCGGCGCGGCGCGCATCCAGTGTGCGGCCCTCGCCCGGGGCGCCACGAATCCGGACCACAACGCTGCCCTGCGGTTCTCGTACGACGGCGTCACGCTGACCGACGACGACGGGGCTCACATCGACATCGGACTGCGTGAGACGCTCTGCCCCAAGCCCTGATCGGCCCTCGAGGGCGCCCGGTCACACGCTGTCCTTGCGTTCCACGACCAGGATCCGGGCCTCGGGAACGGGGTGGGCCACGTGTGCGTCGCCCGGCTCGACACAGCAGACGCGTCCGGGCACGAGCCGCTCGACGTGCTCCGCGCCGTCGCGCCGGTAGTGCATGTCGATGGCGCCGTCGAGGACCACGAAGACCTCCGGACCGTCGTTGACGTGCCAGACGTAGGGCTGGTCGGTCCAGTGCAGGCGCACGGTCGCGTGGTCGAGTTCCACCAGGTCCAGGGCGCCCCAGGGGCGGTCGGCGGTGTGGCTTGCGGCATCGAGGAAACGCATGGGACGGCTCCTGCACGAGGGACGGTACGGTCATGGGCCCGAGCGGGCCGGTCCCACTCTCGCTCGGCCGGGCAGGCCCGTACCAGTGGCAGCAATGCCGTCTTCCGTAAGATTGCTGCCATGCATCATGTGGTGGCTCTCGCCCTTCCCCGGGTGGTCGCCTTCGACCTCGCCATACCCGCCCAGATCTTCGGCGGTTCGGGCGCGCCGGCCGGCTACCGGTTCACGCTCTGCGCCCCCGTCCCGGGTCCCGTGGCGACGACCACTGGGTTCGACCTCGTCGCGCCCCGTGGTCTGGAGGCGCTCGCCGAGGCCGACACCGTGGTCGTGCCCGGCTACCTGCCGCTGGCCCCGCCGCCGCGGGAGGTCACCGACGCCCTGCGCGCCGCCGCGGCCCGCGGTGCGCGCACCGTGTCGGTGTGCACGGGAGCGTTCGCGCTCGCGGCGGCCGGGCTGCTGGACGGCCGACGGGCCACCACGCACTGGATGGACGCGGACGAGTTGGCCCGCCGTCACCCGGAGGTCGACGTCGACGCCGACGTGCTCTACACCGACCAGGCCCCCGTGCTCACCAGTGCCGGTTTCGCCGCCGGGATCGACCTGTGCCTCCACCTGGTGCGCGAGGACCAGGGGGCCGAGGTCGCGGCCGAGCTCGCCCGCCGTCTGGTGGTGCCCGCACACCGGGAGGGCGGGCAGGCCCAGTACGTGCGCCGCGCCATGCCCGCGGCGGGCACCGGTATGGCCCCGGTGTGCGAGTGGGCGCTCGAGCGCCTGCACGAGCCGCTGACGGTCGCCGACCTCGCCCGGCGGGCAGCGGTCTCGCCCCGCACCTTCGCCCGGCGCTTCACCGCCGAGACCGGCACCACCCCACTGCGCTGGCTCACCGCGCAACGCCTTCACAAGGCCAGGCTTCTGCTGGAGACCACCGACCTTCCCGTCGAGGACGTCGCCCGGCTCTGCGGCCTGGGCACGGCCACCAACCTGCGCCTCCACCTGGCCCGGGACACCGGCACCACTCCCACGAGCTACCGGCGCACCTTCCGCGGCCGCCGGCAAGGACAGGGCGCGGGACCGTTCAGCCGGTGAACGCGGCGGACATCTTCGAGGACCGGTACGGCGTCTGCGTGATGTCCGCGCACTTCGACGGCCCGCCGGTGCAGGCGTTGGCGTCGCGTGTCATCTCCCAGATGCTCCGTGACACAGCCCGTCGTCCACGGCGCGGGTCCCGGGGAGGAGCGGGGCCGTGGCATGTACCTCGTGCAGGCGATCGCGTCGGCCCGGGGCGCTCGCGGGGACGGCCGCGGCCGGAAGACCACCTGGTGCACCCTCCCCGTCGAGGCGGCGACGCACCGTCCTCTCCACCGCCGCGGTGCCCGGGCGAGGAGCGGTGAACGGCGTGAATGGATCGCATGAGACGGAGGGCAACGGGCTGGGGTGCATCCGCCTGTGTCTCAGTCGGCGGCGCCGATGTGGAGCCCGGTGGTGGGCCGTTCGTCCGTGCGCCGGAGGGCCACGATGGCTGCGTCGTCGCCGAGCGCTCCGCCGCAGTAGGTCAGGAGATCGCGCCGAATGCGCTGGACGAGCGCCTCGGGAGTGCTCTTGGTCCACTGGGTGACGCGCTCCTGCAGCGGATAGAAATCCCGTCTGAGGTCGCGCGCCTCCATCACGCCGTCGGTGTAGAGCAGGAGCGTGTCCCCGGCCTCCAGCATGAACGGATGCGAGACGTAGGCGTCGGGACTCAGTCCGTGCAGGCCCAGCGGAGGCGCCGGGCGGGGACTGGCGACATCTGTCACCCGGCCCCGCTTGATCAGCAAGGGCGACGGGTGGCCGCAGTCGATCATCCGGGCGACTGGGCTGTGATCGGGAACCTCCAGCAGCAGCGCGGTGACGAAGTGTTCCAGGGCCTCCTCGTCTCTCTCGGGAAGCTGGGAGTGGTAGCGGCGGACACTGCCGTCCAGGGCTTCGGCGAGGGCCGGCAGTGTGGGGTGATGGTGGGCGGCCTCCTGGAACGCGCCCACCAGCATGGCCGCCTGCCCGATCGCTCCCAGTCCCTTGCCCCTGACATCCGCGATGATCAGGCGCGTGCGCCGGTCGCCATGGGCCACCGCGTACAGATCGCCGCCGATGCACGCCTCCCTCTCGGCGGCCACGTACGAGGACGCGATGTGCAGGGGTCCGAGGCGGTGGGGCAGCGGGCGCAGCAGGGCCCGCTGCGCGGCCTCGGAGACCGACCGCACCTGGGCCAGCTCCTCCTTGCGCCGGTCACGGACGAAACAGACGAAGACGACGAAGATCGAGAGGATCGCCAGTGCGATGATCTGCGAGATGTGGTTGGTGGTGGTCAGACCGCCGTGGAGCACGGCGATGAGGACCTGGGCCGCCACCGCGATCGCCCCGATCAGTCCGGTCAGCCGGGGGCCGCCGAAGGAGGCGGTTATGGCGGGAGCCACGACGAGCAGCGGTCCGAGGTGGACGTTCTCCGGCGAGTGGATGTCCGCCACGGTGATCACCAAGATCAGCCCGACGGGAATGGCCGCCAGCGCATGACTGGAGTGACACAGTGCCCGTACGCGGGTGAGGTACCGCATGTCTCCAATGTGCCCCATTCGCCGGACAGGGACCGTTCACGGCAGCGGGGCATTCCCGGAGCGGGGGTGGGGAGGGCCTGACCACGCTCGAGCGTCACCGGGTCCCTCCCCGACGGCCGGTGTCCGGACGGACCCCGGCCGTCCTTGCCGGTGTGCGCGCGTCCGAGCAGCTTCCACCCCGTAGACCGTCATGGCCGTGCCGACGGGGACCGGCTTGTCGGTGCCGTCATGGCTTCGGTACGTGGCCCGGCCGCTCACCGAAGGCCGTACCGCCCTGCCGTCACCGCGGCCGCGTGGGAGCATGAGTGGGTAGCGCCCGGGGGCCACTCGTAAAGCCGGCCTGTTCCGTCGCTCCGTAGGTGTCGGGCGGCGAAAGGAGCGGGAATGACGAAGCAGTTCGCCGTCGGAGACCATGTCCGATGGAACTCCGAGGCCGGATACGTCCAAGGCGTCATCATCAAGAAGCACACGCACGACGTGGAGTACAAGGGACACGTGCGCCATTGCACTGAGAGCGACCCGCAGTACGAGATCAAGAGCGACAGGACCGATCATGTCGCCATGCACAAGGGGGGTGCGCTGACGAAACTGTAGAGCGACGATCGGCGACCTGGACGAGGCAGCAGGATGACGAACCGTATCTGTACGGTGGGGCATTCGACACGCGACTTCGACGAGATGCTGGAGATGCTGCGGAGCAACGAGATCACCTGCCTGGTCGATGTCCGGTCCTTCCCGTCGTCGCGGAAGTTCCCGCAATGGAACCAGTCGGCGATCGCCGAGGCGTTGCCTCCCGATATCGAATACCGGTGGATTCCGAAGCTGGGCGGCCGACGGCACACTCCCAAGGGCGTGCCGAGCGAGAACGGGGCATGGCAGGTCAAGGCCTTCCGCGATTACGCCGACTACATGGCGGGCGATGAATTCGCGGAGGGCCTGAACGAACTCCTCGAACTGGCCGAGCGCGAAAGGCCGGCGATCATGTGCAGCGAGGCGGTGCCCTGGCGCTGCCATCGCAGGCTGATCACCGACGCGTTGATCGCCGCGGGGGCGGAGGTCGAGAACATCATGTCGCCGACGACGACGAAGCCCGCGGTCCTCGACAAGCGCGCCCGGGTCCGGAACGGGCATCTGATCTACCCGCCCGGCCCCTCCTGACCGCGCTCAGGAGCCGAGTGCCACCACGG
>NZ_MUBM01000124.1:0-162 GCF_002154505.1 Streptomyces carpinensis
CGTCGCCACCGTCCTACGGCACCACCACGATCTTGCGCCCCACGCCCGCCGCGAACTGCTCCAGCGCCTCGGGGTAGCGCTCCAGCGGGATCCGGTCGCTGATGAAGACCTCCGGGTCCAGCACCCCGTTCGCGAACAGCTCCGCCGCCCGCTCGAAGCTGT
>NZ_MUBM01000124.1:188-13131 GCF_002154505.1 Streptomyces carpinensis
CGCCACCCGGTCGAGGCCGTCCTGGATGGCCGCCGCGTTGCCGGTCGCGTCGACCACCACGTCCCAGCCCTGCGGGCGGTCCAGCTCGTCCGCGCTCGCGGCGGACGCCGAGACGCCCAGCCGCCGGGCCGTCTCCAGCCGGGCCGGGTTCAGGTCCACGACGTCCACGCTCGCCGCGCCCGTCCGCTTGGCCAGCTCCAGCATCATCAGGCCCATGGTCCCGGAGCCGTAGATCAGCACATGGGCGCCCAGCCGTGACTGGAGGACGTCGTAGCCGCGCACCGCGCACGACAGCGGTTCCACCAGGGCCGCGTCCTCGGTGCGCACGTGCTCGGGCAGCCTGACGCAGTTCGCGACGGGTGCCACCGCGTACCGTGCCGCGCCCCCGGCCGTCGTGACACCGATAGCGGCCCACCGCTCGCAGAGGTTGTTGTGCCCGGTACGGCAGTACCGGCACTCGTAGCAGTACAGCGACGGGTCCACGGCCACCCGGTCGCCGACCGCGACCTCGGTGACCTGGGCGCCGACGCCGACCACCTCGCCGGCGAACTCGTGCCCGGGCACGATCGGCAGCTTGGGCGCGAACTCGCCCTGGAGGATGTGCAGATCCGTTCCGCACAGGCCGCAGGCGGCGACCTCCACGACGACCTCACGGGGACCGGGCGTCGGGTCCGGGACCTCGGTGACGACGGCGCGGCCCACGGACTCGATGACGGCGGCCTTCATTTCACGGCTCCCAACGACAGGCCCTGGACCAGTTTGTCCTGGGCGGCGAACCCCGCGGCGAGCACCGGCAGGGAGATGACGAGCGACGCGGCGCACACCTTGGCCAGGAACAGGCCCTGGCTGGTGATGAAGCCGGTCAGGAAGACGGGGGCCGTCTCGGCCACCACGCCGGTGAGGACTCGGGCGAACAACAGTTCGTTCCAGCTGAAGATGAAGCAGATCAGCGCCGTCGCGGCGATGCCGGGCAGAGCGATGGGGGCCACCACCCTGGCCAGGATCGTCGGCAGTCGCGCACCGTCGACCCGGGCCGCCTCGATGACCGCGACCGGCACCTCGGCGAGGAAGGACTGCATCATCCACACCGCGATCGGCAGGTTCATGGAGGTGTACAGGACGACCAGCAGCCAGATGTTGTCCAGCAGACCGGTGTTCTTCGCGAAGAGGTAGATCGGCAGCAGGCCCGCCACCGCCGGCAGCATCTTCGTGGACAGGAAGAAGAACAGCACGTCGGTCCACTTCTTCACCGGCCGGATCGACAGCGCGTACGCCGCCGGGAGGGCCAGGAGGAGGACCAGGAGCGTCGACACCACCGATGCCACCGCGGAGTTGACCAGCGCGGGCCAGGGGCTGGCCCCGCCGCCGGAGCCGAAGAACTCCCGGTAGCCGTCCAGGGTGAGGGAGGCGGCGAAGGAGGGCGGGTTGGTCGCCGCGTCCGCCTCCGAGTGGAAGGACGTCAGCGCCATCCAGGCGATGGGCAGGAAGAAGACGACGCCGGCCAGCCAGGCCACCAGGCCCAGGCCCACTGACTTGCGGCGGATCCGTACGGCCATGGCGCTCATGCGCGGGACACCTCCTCGCGGAACAGGGACGACACCACGCGCAGGGCGAAGGTCGCGATGACGATCGAGCCGATCACGACCAGGACGCCGGCGGCGGAGGCCAGGCCGTTCTCGTGGGCCTGGTAGAAGCTCTGGTAGACGGTGTAGGGCAGGTTGGCGGTGCCCAGGCCACCGGAGGTGATGGTGAACACCGCGTCGAAGTTCTGCACGATGTAGATCGAGCCCAGCAGGGCGCCGAGTTCGAGATAGCGGCGCAGGTGCGGCAGCGTGAGGTGGACGAAGATCTGCCAGTCGCCAGCGCCGTCCACCCGGGCCGCCTCGATCTGCTGCTGGTCCCGGCTCTGCAGCCCGGCCAGCAGGATCAGCATCATGAAGGGCGTCCACTGCCACACCAGGGAGGCCTCGACGGCGAGCAGCGGGGTGTTCGAGATCCAGTCCGGCTGCGGTCCGCCGACGTAGTGCAGCAGGCCGTTGAGCAGGCCGTACTCGGGGTTGTAGAGCACGTGCTTCCACAGCAGGGCCGCCGCCACGGGCACCACCAGGAACGGGGCGATCAGCAGGGTCCGAACGGCGCCCCGGCCCGGGAAGCGGCGGTCCAGGAGCAGGGCGAGCGCCAGGCCCAGGACCAGGCTGACCAGGACCACCGCCACCGTCAGCAGCACGGTGGTCCACACCGAGTGGCGCAGGTCCGCGTCGGTCAGCACCTGGCGGTAGTTGTCCACGCCGGTGAAGTGGCGGGCCTTGGGGTAGAGGGCGTTCCAGTCGAAGAAGGAGATCACCAGCGTGGCCACGAACGGGAGCTGGGTCACGGCGATCATGAAGACGAGCGCGGGCAGCAGCGGGGCCCGGGTGGCCCAGGCGCGCAGCCGGGCCGAGGGCTGCCGGGTGGCCCGTGCGGATGTGCCGGCCAGAGGGGCCGTGGTCGTGGCGGTCATCGTCCCTCGTACTCCTTGGAGATCTTCTCGGCGAGCTGCTGGGACTTCTTGAGGGCCGACTCGACGGACTGGCGTCCGGCGATGGCCGCGCTGATCTCCTGGGAGACCTTGGTGCCGAGGTCGGTGAACTCGGGGATGCCGACGAACTGGATGCCGGGCGCGGGCCGGGGCTGCACGCCGGGGTCGTTCGGCCGGGCGCTCTCGATGGCGTCCTTCGTGGTCTCCTGGAAGGCGGCGGCCTCCTTGCGGTAGGCGGGGTTGTCGTACGTCGAGGCGCGCTTGCCCGCCGGGACGTTCGACCAGCCCGACGTGTCGCCGACCAGCTGCTCGTACTCCTTGCCGGACGCCCAGGAGACGAACTTCCAGGCCTTGTCGGCGTTGCGGGAGGCCTTCTGGATGCCCCAGGCCCAGGTGTAGAGCCAGCCGGAGGACTTCGTCCGCTCCACCGGCGCGGGGGCGTAGCCGACCTCGCCCTTGACGGGGGAGCCCTTGGCCTCCAGGGAGCCGGCCGCGGAGGTGGCGTCGTACCACATGGCGACCTTGCCCTGGGTCATGTTGTTCAGGCACTCGGCGAAGCCGGACTGGGAGGCGCCGGACTCGCCGTGCCCGCGTACCAGGTCGACATAGAACTTGGTCGCCTTCTCGAACTCGGGGGAGTCCAGGTGCGCCTTCCAGTTCTGGTCGAACCAGGTGCCGCCGAAGGTGTTCACCACCGTCGTCAGCGGTGCCATCAGCTCGCCCCAGCCGGGCAGGCCGCGCAGGCAGATGCCCTTCATCCCGGGCCGGGCGCCGTCCACCTTCGCGGCGAGGCCGGCCACCTGCTGCCAGGTGGGGTGGGCGGGCATCGTCAGGCCCTTCGCCGCGAACACGTCCTTGCGGTACATGAGGAAGGACGACTCGCCGTAGAAGGGCTCGCCGTAGAGCCTGCCGTCGTCGGCGGTGAGCGACTGGCGCATCGGCTCCAGCACGTCCTGCTGGTCGAAGGTCCGGTCCCGGGCGACGTAGGAGTCCATGGCGTGCAGCCAGCCGTTGCGGGCGTAGATCGGGATCTCGTAGTTGGACAGGGTGGCCACGTCGTACTGGCCGGCCTGGTTGGCGAAGTCCTGGCTGATCTTGTCGCGGACGTCGTTCTCCGGCAGGACGGTGAAGTTCACCTTGATGCCGGTCTCCTTGGTGAAGTGCGCGGCGGTGAGCTTCTGCAACTCCACCATCTGCGGGTTGTTGACCATCAGGACGTTGATGGAGTCGCCGCCGGACCCGGCTCCGCCGGCCCCGACCCAGCAGCCGGAGAGCAGCGGGGCGAGCAGCGTCCCTGCGGCGGCCAGGGCGAGCGTCGCTCGCGGCGGCCTCCGTCGGCTCTGGGTTCGCATGGATCGCTCCTGGACGTATGGGGATGAAAAGGGCGCCGCTCTATGCGGAGGACCCTACGGGGACAAGTGGGTTGCCGATTCGGTGAGCCGCCGGCTCAGACGCGGACGACCTGCGGGCCCAGCAGGGCGTACCGATGGGCCTCGGCCGCCGGGAGCAGCGTGCTCGTCACGATCGCCTCCAGCGCGCCCACCTCCGCGAACCGGCAGAAGCTGACCGCGCCGAACTTGGTGTGCACCCCCGCGAAGACGGTGCGCCGCGCGGCCCGCATCGCCTGCGACTTGACCTCGCTCACCGCGGGGTCGGGTGTGGTCAGGCCGTGCTCGCGGGAGATGCCGTTGGCGCCGATGTAGGCGAGGTCGAGGACGAAGCCGGCCAGCATCTTCGTCGTCCAGTGGTCCACGGTCGCGAGCGTGCCCGCCCGGACCCGGCCGCCGAGCAGCAGCACCGAGACGTTCTCCGCCCCGGCGAGGGCGCCCGCGACCGGCAGGGACGCGGTGACCACGGTCAGCGGCCGGTCCCTGGGCAGTGCCTCGGCGATGAGCTGCGGGGTGAAGCCCTCGTCGACGAAGACCGTCTCGGCGTCCCCGAGCAGTTCGGCCGCCGCGGCGGCGATCCGGCGCTTCTCGGGTACGTGGCTGGTGGCCCGGTAGGCGAGTGTCGTCTCGAAGCCGGCGCTCTCGACCGGGTAGGCCCCGCCGTGGGTGCGGCGGACGAGCCCGTGGTCCTCCAGGGCGCGCAGGTCCCTGCGGACGGTCTCCTTGGCCACGCCGAGCTCCGCGGCGAGCGCGGCGACGTCCACCTGGCCGGTCGCCCGGGCGACCCGCACGATCTCCCGCTGCCGCTCCTCCGCCGTCCCCGCGCCCATGGCCGACACCTGCCTCACTGCCGTACTCGTTGGTCGTTCGCCTTGGGGTGCTCTGCCCCTGCGGCTCACTCGGTGTTGCCCGTTCGGGCCCGGTGGGGCCCTTGGGGGAAAGTTCTACAGCGGGTCCGCGGTGCTGACCAGGTCTGTTGCGGGCCCGATGCTGCCCGGGTGTGCCCGTTTGCCGGGCGGCGTGCCCGGCTCGGACCTGCGCGGCTGTGGGTGGCGAGGGTGGGAACGGGCAGCGCGGATGCCCGAAAGCGGGGGCGGGCGGGCCCGTTCGGTGCCCGCCCGCCCCCGCGAACGATCGTTTTGCGCCGCTGTGGGTCCGCCGGCCGGCGGACGGCGCTCGCCAGGGCCGGGCCGGTACGGACCTCGCCGCGGCAGGCCGGGTGCGGCCCGCCCGGTGCGCGCCCGGTGTGCCGGCTCAGTACGGCCAGATCGGCGGGTCGGTCACGAAGTGGCCGCCGAGGCAGGCCTGCGCCTGGTCGTCCGGGTCGAGGTCGCCCTGCTCGGCGATCAGCTTCTCGGCGTAGGGCTCGGAGTCGTCCCGCGGTGCGTAGCCGAGTTCCCGCGCGGTCGTCAGGTCCCACCACAGGCGGGTGTTGGCGGAGGAGCCGTAGACGACGGTGTGGCCGACGTGCTCGGCGGTCAGGGCCGCGTGGAAGAGGCGGGCGCCGTCGGCGGGGCTCATCCAGATCGAGAGCATGCGCACGCTGGTGGGCTCGGGGAAGCAGGAGCCGATGCGCACGGACACCGTTTCCAGGCCGTGCTTGTCCCAGTAGAGCTGGGCCAGGTCCTCGCCGAAGGACTTCGACAGGCCGTAAAAGGTGTCGGGGCGGCGCGGGGTGTCGATCGGGATGAGCGCGTCCGCGTCGAGAGGTGTGCCGCCCCGGGGGCGGGGGGTGTAGCCGACCGCGTGGTTGGAGGAGGCGAAGACGATCCGGCCGACGCCCTCTTCGCGGGCCGCCTCGTACAGGTTGTACGTCCCCTCGATGTTCGCCTTGAGGATCTTCTCGAACGGGGCTTCCAGGGAGATGCCCGCGAGGTGGATGATCGCGTCGACGCCCCGGACCGCCTCGCGCAGGGCCGCCCGGTCCGAGAGGTCCGCGGCGATCGCCCCCGGCGCGTCCTCGATCGGCCGGACGTCGAGGAGGCGCAGGGCGTAGCCGTACTCGGGCAGCAGGCCCCGCATCAGGGTGCCGAGCCCGCCGGCGGCGCCGGTGAGCAGAACGGTGCGGGGAGCGGGCATCCTCGGATCTCCTTCAGTCGGCGGAACGCATATATGGACAGCATTCACATGCGTGGAAACGCTAGGGAGGCGGGTCGCGCCACGTCAAGTGTGGCGTGCGGGCGCGCAATCCGCTGCCGTGTTGCCGGTTCGCGCGCTTGACCGGCCCCGATGTGTCCCTTTAGCGTGAGCATGTTCAAGAATATGGACGCTAATCAGAAACGTGAGCGCCTGCCCTAGGGAGAGCCCGTGACGTCAGCCCCCCTCGCCGAACGCCTCAGCATCCCCAGCGGGCCGCTGTTCTTCCCCGTCACCGCCTACGGCCCCGACGGGGGTGTCGACCTCGACGTCTACCGCGCGCATGTGCGCCGCGGCGTCGAGGCCGGCGCCGCCGCCGTCTTCGCGTGCTGCGGCACCGGGGAGTTCCACGCGCTCACCCCCGAGGAGTTCGAGGCCTGCGTCCGCGCGGCCGTGGAGGTGACCGAGGGCCGCGTACCGGTCGTGGCCGGCGCCGGATACGGCACCGCGCTCGCCGTGCGGTACGCCCGGATCGCCGAGGCCGCCGGCGCGAACGGGCTGCTCGCCATGCCGCCCTACCTGGTGATCGCCGGTCAGGAGGGACTGCTGCGCCACTACCGCGAGCTGACCGCCGCAACCGGCCTGCCGGTCATCGTCTACCAGCGCGACAACGCCGTCTTCACCCCGCGGACGGCGGTCGAACTGGCCCGCACGGACGGGATCATCGGCCTCAAGGACGGCGTCGGCGACCTGGACCTCATGCAGCGGATCGTCAGCGCCGTGCGGGACGAGGTCCCCGGCGGCTTCCTCTACTTCAACGGCCTGCCCACCGCCGAGCAGACCCAGCTCGCCTACCGCGGCATCGGCGTCACCCTCTACTCCTCCGCCATCTTCTGCTTCGCCCCGGAGATCGCCCTCGCCTTCCACAGGGCGTTGCGCGACGGCGACGACGCCACCGCGCACCGGCTGCTGGACGGCTTCTACCGCCCGTTCGTCGAACTGCGCGCCCAGGGCAAGGGCTACGCCGTCTCCCTGGTCAAGGCGGGTGTACGGCTGCGCGGACTGGACGTGGGGGAGGTGCGCCCGCCGCTGCACGAACCGGCCGAGGACCACGTCAAGCAGCTCGCCCGGCTGATCGAGCGCGGTCACGAACTGCTGGCGCAGGAAGGGGACGGCGCGTGAGGACGTCGGCGTTCGTCTACCCCTGGGACGTCAACGGCGACCCGGCGGCACCGGCCCGCATCGCCGGGCTCGGCGTGGCACAGGTGACGCTCGCCGCCGCCTACCACTCCACCCGCGCGCTGACCCCCCGCCACCCGCGCCACCGGGTGGTCACCGCCGAGCACGCCGCCGTGCTCTACCCGCCCGGCAGCCGCTGGGAGGGCCGGACCCTGCGCCCGTACCCCGCCGGTGACTGGGCGCCCGGCGACGCGTACGGCGAGGCCGCGGCGGCCCTCGCCCAGGCAGGCCTGGACGTGCACACCTGGGTGGTCCTCGCCCACAACTCCCGCCTGGGCGCCGAACATCCGGACACCTCGGTGGTCAACGCCTACGGCGACCGCTACCCGTGGGCGCCGTGCATCGCGCAGCCCGCCACGCGCGCCTACCTCGTCGACCTGGCCGCCGAGGCGGCCGTACGGCCCGGGGCGTGCGGCACCGAACTGGAGTCCCTCGGCTGGTACGGGCTCGCCCATCTGCACGCCCACGACAAGATCGCCGGGGTCGGCCTCGAGGACGCATGGCAGTACCTGATGTCCCTGTGCTTCTGCCCGGACTGCCGCGCGGGCTACGGCGAACGGGGCCTGGACCCCGAGGAGCTGGCCGACGCGGTACGCACCGCCCTGGAGCCGGTCTGGCGGGGGGCGGCGCCCTCCGACGGGGGCTGGGCGGGCGTGGAGAAGCTGCTCGGCGAGACCACTGCGGCCGTCACGCGCGCCTGGCGCGACGACACCGCCCGCACGCTCCAGGAGGCGGCGGTCGCGGCCGTCCGCGCGGCGGCCCCCGCCGGCTTCCAGGTGCTGCTGCACGCCGATCCGGACTCCCACCACTGCGGGGCCAACGCCGGCGTGGACCCCGCGCACATCCTGTCCGTCGCCGACGGTGTGGTGGTGCCCTGCACGGGCGGTGCAGGCCTGCTCACCCCGTTCGCCGAACAGGGACGAGCCGGCGCCGTGCTGGCCGCCAACCTCACCGTCGTGTCCGGCATGGGCGGCAGGCCGGACACGCTCGCCCGGGACGCCGGCCGCGCCCGGGACCTCGGCGCCACCGAACTGCGGCTGTATCACGCGGGGTTGGCGTCGGACGGCGACCTGGCGGCGGTGCGCTCGGCACTCGCCGGGCGCTGAGCCAGCCACCCCGCCGTCACCAGCAGCCCCAGCCCCAGCAGGACCAGCAGCAGCCGCCGGTCGACGACCTCGACCAGCCCGGCGCCCGCCGCCAGCCCGACGACGTTCGGCACGAAGACCAGCGTGTGGGCGGTGGCGGAAACCCGGCCCACGAGTTCGCCCGGCGTCTCGCGCTGCACGGCGGTGAACGCGGCGATCAGCACGCACGGCAGCCCCACGCCGATCGCCGCACTGCCGCCCAGGGCAACCGGGTCGGACGGCACCGCCCGCACGGCCACCCCGACGGCCGTGAGGGCGATCCCGAACACGGCGAACCGGCGCCCGCCCAGCAGGCGCAGTCCCGCACCGGAGACCAGCCCGGCCACAACCGACCCGGCGCCCTGGACGGCGTACAGCACCCCGGCGTACGCGGGGGCGTGCCCGAGGGCGTCCACGACCGCGTAGACCAGGGCCCCGTTCAGGCCCGCGCACAGCATCGCGGCGCCTCCGGCCAGCACCAGGGGGCGCAGGCTCGTACCGGTCCACAGCCGGCGGGCGCCCTCGCCGGTCCGCTCCCGCCAGGAGCGGGCGGGCCGTACCGGCCTGTCCTCGCGGACGCGCAGCAGCGCGTACAGGATCGCGGCGAGCGCGAACGTGACCGCGTCCAGCAGGGCCACGCACGCGCCGCCGTACGCCGCGTACAGGCCCGCGCCCGCCAGTGGGGCCAGCAGCTTCATGCCCTCCGTGGCGGCCGTGCGCAGCCCGTTGAAGTCGCCCAGCAGCGCCGGGCCGACGGTGGACGCCACCAGCGCCGACTGCGCCGCGTCCGCCACGACGCCCGTGGCGCCGTAGAGGAACAGGACCGCGTACAGCAGCCAGATCCGGCCGGGGGAGCCGACCGCGAGGAGGGCGGGCAGGACGGCCGCGAGCAGCAGGTTCGCGCCGACGAGCAGGGGCTTTCGGCACAGGCGGTCGGCGAGCGCGCCCAGCAGGGGGCCGGCCGGGGCCGGCGCCCACATCGCGAGCAGGCACAGTGCGGCGAGCCCGTCGGAGCCGGTCAGGTCCTTGACCCACACCCCGCAGGCCAGCCACAGCGCCGACGTGCCGAAGCCGGAGATGACCACCGCCGCCAGGCACGGACCCGCCGCGCGGTCCCGCAGCACCCGGAGCACCGTCCAGCCGGTCGTCGTCATGTCTGGCGTCGTCGTCATGCCCGGCCATCGTGGTCCTAAGGCCCCGGTCCGCGGATGGGGCAGTTGCCCTGGGCCCCTGTCGTCGAACTCCCGTCTGCCCCGCGACGCCATGGGAGTTCGACGACCGGACCTAGGTGTCGCGTGGGCGGGAATCCGGCGGAACGTGTCAGTCATGCTCCTGGGACGCGCGACGGCACCGGCCTAGCGTCGGGCGCATGTTGCGCTACCTCATGCCCGTGGTCATCAGCGTCCTGTACGCCCTGCTCATGTCCCTCCCGCGCGAGCCGCACCGCCGGCGCGTCAACGCGGTCATGGTCGCCGGGGCGGGTGCCGCCTACCTCAGCGGCGGCGGGCTCGGCGGCTGGGAGTTCGCCTTCACCGCGGTCGCCACGTATGTCGCCTACCGGGGCCTGGAGTCCTGGACCTTCATCGGCGTCGGCTGGCTGCTGCACACCGCGTGGGACGTCGTCCACCACTTCAAGGGCCACCCGATCATCCCCTTCGCCCACGACTCCTCCTTCGGCTGCGCGATCTGCGATCCGGTGATCGCGCTGTGGTGCCTGTGGGGCGGGCCGTCGCCGCGTGAGCTGTTGCGCCGCGGGCGGCGGGCGATGAGTTCCGGGGCCGGGGACGGTCTGCCCTTGAGTGAAGGACTCGACCGAGTCGTCGAGTGAGGGACCCGACCGAACCGAGAGGCAACCGATGAACGACACAATGCTCGATCTCGGCCCGCAGACCCGCGTCCTGGCGCGGCTGGCCGAAGGGGTGCGCGAGGAGCGGCTGACCGCCCCCACGCCCTGTCCGGGCCTGGCGACGCGCAACCTGCTGGGGCATCTGGTGGGCCTGTCGGTGGCGTTCCGCGACGCCGGCCGCAAGCAGCTGGGCGCCACCACGGACACCAGCCCGGACGCCGCCGTGCCCGACATCGGCCCCGGCTGGCGCGAGGAGCTGGTGACGGTACTCGACGAGCTCGCCGAGACCTGGCGCGACCCGGCCGCCTGGACCGGCATGACCCGTGCGGGCGGCGTGGACCTGCCCGGAGAGGCCGCCGGTGCCGTCCTCGCGGACGAGCTGGTGATCCACGGCTGGGACCTGGCGCGGGCCACCGGTCAGGAGTACGAGCCGGACCCGGCCGCGCTGCGGGTGTCGTACGGCTTCCTGCGCGCGGCGGTCGGCGACGGCCTCGCCGGTGGCAGTGACATCTTCGGCCCCGTCGTGCCCGTACCCGAGGACGCCCCGCTGCTGGACCGCGCGGTGGGGCTGAGCGGACGGGACCCGCGCTGGACCCCGCGGCCCTGACCGGACCCCACGGCCCTGACCGGACCCCACGGCCCTGACCGCCCACGCGCCCTTCTCCCTAGGGCGCGTCCTCGCCGGCACTCCTTCAGGAACCGTCTTTGTCAGAAGCATCGACGAAACACCGCGCCCCTCTTACCTTCATCGCGTCGTACTCCATACGTCATATATGAGACGCGATACGCGAGATCCGAGAGGCGCGCATGACCTCTGTGCCCACGCCGATCCCCTCCCGCACGCAGTTCGTGCTGGAGGAGATCAAACGCCGCATTCTGACCGGGCAGTTGACGCCGGGCCAGGCCCTGGTCGAGACCGAGCTCGCCGCACAGTTCGGGGTGTCCAAGACCCCGGTGCGCGAGGCGCTCAAGACCCTGGCCGGCACCGGACTGGTGGTGATGAGCCAGTACAAGGGCGTCACCGTGCGCATGGTGGACGCGGACATGTTGCGCGAGGTCTACGACGTGCGGCTCCTGCTGGAGCCCGAGGCACTCAGGCGCTCGGTCCGGCGCGGCGCCTCCCTGGACGACGCCCAGGACGCGCTGCGCCGCGCCGACGAGGCCACGGACACCGCCGAACGCTCCCTCGCCGACCGTGAGTTCCACCGCGCGCTCTACCTGCCCTGCGGCAACCCGCTGCTCGGCCGGATGCTCGACGAGGTACGCGACCAGGCCGCCCTCGTCTCCGCCGTCGCCTGGTCCGCCAATCCCTCCTGGGAGCGGGAGGCCGCCGAGCACCGGGAGATCCTGCGGCTCGCCCTGGACGGCGACGGCGACGGCGCGGCCCGCGCCCTGCACTCCCACATCGCGTCGTTCGTGCACCGGGCCTTCCCCGAGGTCCTCGACGAGGAAGGCGGACGATGAGCAGCGCGACGTTGCGGACCACATTCGAGACCCAGCGGGCGGCCCTGGCCGACGTGGTGGCGATCCCGGTGACCCCGTTCGCCGAGGACGGCCGCATCGACCGGGAGACCCACCGCGCGCTGCTGCGCCGTCTCCTCGACGGCGGCGTCACCACCCTCACCCCCACACCGGCGAGTTCTACGCCCTCACCCCCGCGGAGCGGCAGCTCGTCACCGAACTGACCCTGGCGGAGGCCGGGGGCCGCGCGAGCATCCTCGTCGGGGTCGGTCACGACGTGCCCACCGCCGTCGCCTCCGCCCGGCACGCCCGCGAGCTGGGCGCGCAGATGGTCATGGTCCACCAGCCGGTCCACCCCTACGTCTCCCAGGGCGGCTGGGTCGACTGCCACCGCGCCATCGCCGAGGCGGTGCCCGAGCTGGGCGTCGTCCCCTACATCCGCAACGCGCAGCTGCCCGGCGTCCGCCTCGCCGAACTCGCCGACGCCTGCCCGAACGTGATCGGTGTGAAGTACGCCGTCCCGGACGCGGCCCGCTTCGCCGCCTTCGCCCGGGACGCGGGGCTCGACCGGTTCGTGTGCGGACTCGCCGAGCCGTACGCCCCCTCGTACTTCTCCGCGGGCGCCACCGGCTTCACCTCCGGCCTGGTCAACGTCGCCCCCGCCGTCTCCCTGAACAATCTACGAGCAGCACGACGGCGAACTGGACATCGTCAAGGGCGCCGACTACGTGACGGCCTCCTGGAACGTCTTCGCCGACCACGACAAGACGATCCTGATCGGAAACAGCGACAGCGCGTCCACCGCCGCCGTCGACCGCGGCCATCTGAAGGCCACCTTCCATCACAACCTGTTCTCGAACCTCGTCGAACGCGCCCCACGCGTCCGCTTCGGCCAGGTCGACTCCTACAACAACCACTTCGTGGCGGGCCCGGACTACGGCTACAGCTACGGCATCGGCATGGAGTCCCAACTCGTCGCCCAGCACAACGCGTTCACACTGCCGAGCGGCGTCGGCGCGGACCAGGTCCTGAAGAAGTGGAAGGAGGCGCCGGTCACCACCGACGACAACCACGTCAACGGCAGGCGCACCGACCTGATCGCCGTGCACAACACCGAGGTCCCCACCGAGATCCTGCAGTCGGGCGCGGGCTGGACGCCCACCCTGCGGACGAAGGTCGACCCGGCACGGGCCGTCCCCGGCATCGTCGACCACGGCGCCGGCGCGGGACGCCTGCGCTGACGCCGCCCACCGACAGGGCGGGGCGGCTCGGGGCCGCCCCGCCCTCCCTC
>NZ_MUBM01000125.1 GCF_002154505.1 Streptomyces carpinensis
GGGGCTCCGCCCCGGACCCCGCCAGGGGGCGCTGCGCCCTGGACCCCCGCTCCTCGAACGCCGGAGGGGCTGGATCTCCCGCCCGTACCACCAGCGCCGCCGGTGCCCGCTCGCACAATCCCAGGCACGGGCTGCGCTCGATCCGCACCCCGCTGTCCGGACCCAGCCGGGACTCCACGCCCGCGCACAACCGCTCCGCCCCCGCCGCCGTGCACGCCAGGTCCGTGCAGACGTGCAGGACCGTGGCGGGGCGCGGCCGGAGCGAGAACATCGCGTAGAAGGTCGCCACCCCGTACGCCTCCGCCGGCGGCACCGTCAGGCGGCGGCACAAGTAGTCCAGCGCGCCCTCGCTGATCCAGCCGATCCGGTCGTTGAGGGCGTGCAGCCCCGGCAGCAGCAGGTCGCGGCGGTCGCGGGCCGCGCGCCCGCCGCGGGCCCACCGGAGGTCGGCGGCGTCCGTCGCGTCGCGGGCGGCGCCCTCCCAGGAGGTCTCGGGAGGGCCGAGCAGCGCGTCGACCGCGGCCCGTTCCTCGTCCGTCGGCTTGCTGTCACCGAAGCGCAGGTCCACGTGCGTCACCTCACGTCCGTCGGGGCGGTCGGCCTCTCGGTCAGCTTCTCGATCCGGATCGCCGACGCCTTGAACTCCGCCGTGCCCGCGATCGGGCAGTTCGCCTCGATCGTCAGCCGGTTGGTGTCCACTTCGTCGGGGAAGTGCATGGTCATGAAGGCGAGGCCGGGGCGCAGCCCGGTGTCGACCCACACCGGGGCCACCACGGATCCGCGCCGCGAGGTCACCCGTACCTCCTCGCCCACCACGACGCCGTAGCGCTCGGCGTCCTCCGGGCACAGCTCGACGTACTCGCCGCGCCGCAGCGGGGAGGCGAACCCCCCGGTCTGCACCCCGGTGTTGTAGGAGTCCAGCCGCCGACCGGTGGTCAGCCGGATCGGGTACGCCTCGTCGGTGAGGTCCACGGGCGGGTCGTGCCGCACGATCCCGAACGGGGCGGCCCTGCCGCGCCGCGCCAGGTCCGTCTCCCACAACCGCCCGTGCAGATACGTCGGTTCCAGCCGGTCGGTGCTGGGACACGGCCACTGGATGCCCTGGTGCTCCTCCAGGCGCGCGTAGGTCATCCCGTGGTGGTCCGGCGACACGGCCCTCAGCTCGTTCCAGACGGCCTCGGCGTCGGCGTACTTCCAGTCGTGGCCGAGCCGGCCCGCCAGGTCGCAGAGGATGTCGATGTCCTCGCGGGCCTCGCCGGGCGGGGTGACGGCGCGGCGCACCCGCTGCACCCGGCGTTCGCTGTTGGTCGTCGTGCCCTCGGTCTCGGCCCAGCCGGCGGTCGCGGGCAGGACGACGTCCGCCAGCTCGGCGGTCTTCGTCAGGAAGATGTCCTGCACGACGAGGAAGTCCAGACCCTTCAACCGCCGCACGGCCTGCTCGCTGTCGGCCTCCGACTGGGCCGGGTTCTCGCCGATGCAGTAGACGGCCCTCAGCGTGCCGTCCTCCATCGCCTCGAACATCTGGGTGAGGTTCAGGCCGTACTGCGGCTGGATGACGGTGTCCCAGGCCGACTCGAATTTCTGCCGGACGTCCGCGTCCAGAATGTCCTGGAAGCCGGGCAGGCGGTTGGGGATGGCGCCCATGTCGCCGCCGCCCTGCACGTTGTTCTGGCCGCGCAGGGGCTGCAGTCCGCTGCCGTAGCGGCCGACGTGGCCGGTGAGCAGGGCGAGGTTGATCAGCGCGCGGACGTTGTCGGTGCCGTTGTGGTGCTCGGTGATGCCGAGGGTCCAGCACAGCTGGGCGCGTTCGGCACGGGCGTAGGCGTGGGCAAGCTCCCGGATGGCGCGGGCCGGTACGCCCGTGACCTTCTCGGCCAGGGACAGCGTCCACGGCTCCACCAGTGCCCGGTACTCCGCGAAGCCGGTGGTCGCCCGCTCGACGAACGCCTCGTTGACCAGCCCCGCATGGATGATCTCGCGGCCGATCGCGTGCGCCATCGCGATGTCGGTGCCGACGTTCAGGCCCAGCCAGCTCTCCGCCCACTCGGCGGTGGAGGTGCGGCGCGGGTCGACCGCGTACATCCGGGCGCCGTTCCTGATCCCCTTCAGCACGTGCTGGAAGAAGATCGGGTGCGCGAAGCGGGCGTTGGAGCCCCACATCACCACGACGTCGGTGTGCTCGATCTCCTCGTACGAGGACGTCCCGCCGCCCGAGCCGAACGCGGCCGACAGCCCGGCGACGCTCGGCGCGTGGCAGGTGCGGTTGCAGGAGTCGACGTTGTGGGTGCCCATCACCACGCGGGCGAACTTCTGCGCCACGTAGTTCATCTCGTTGGTGGCGCGGGAGCAGGAGAACATGCCGAACGCGCCACGGTTGCGCTCCAGGCCGCGGGCGACCCGGTCCAGGGCCTCCTCCCAGCTCGCCTGCCGGAAGGGCTCGTCGCGTGCGTCCCGCACCAGGGGATGGGTGAGCCGGGTGTAGGTCTTCGGCGCTCCGCCGCGGCGTCCGCGTGGCTGGAATCGGCGTCGTTCGCTTGTGGTCATGCGGCGCTCCTCAGCGCGAGCAGGTCCGAGATGGCGTGCACGGTGCGCAGGGTGGGCACCTCCACGCCGGTGATGTCCGCCAGCTCGACGACCGCGGCGAGGAGTACGTCGAGTTCGAGCGGTTTGCCGCGCTCCAGGTCCTGGAGCGTGGAGGTGCGATGGTCGCCGACGCGCTCGGCGCCCGCCATGCGCCGTTCCACGGAGACGCCGACCGTGCAGCCGAGGGCCTCGGCGACCGAGAGCGTCTCGCGCATCATGGTCTCGATGACCCGGCGGGTGCCGCCGTGCAGACACATCTGCCGCATGGTCGCGCGGGCCAGCGCGCTGATCGGGTTGAAGGAGATGTTTCCGAGCAGCTTGACCCAGATGTCGTCCCGGAGGTCCGGCTCGACCGGGCACTTCAGGCCGCCGGCCCGCATGGCCTCGCCGAACCGGAGACAGCGGTCGGAGACGCTGCGGTCGGGTTCGCCGATGGAGAACCGGGTCCCCTCCAAGTGGCGTACGACGCCGGGTGCTTCGAGCTCGGTCGCCGCGTAGACGACGCATCCGACGGCCCGTTCGGGCGCGAGCACCGCACTGACCGCGCCGTCCGGGTCCACGCTCTCGAGGCGGTGGCCGTCGTAGGGGCCGCCGTGCCGGTGGAAGTACCACCAGGGGATGCCGTTCTGAGCGGCGACGACCGCCGTGGTGTCGTGCAGCAGCGGCTTGATCAGCGGCCCGCACGCCGCGTAGGAGTTGGCCTTCAGGCCCAGGAAGACGTAGTCGACCGGGCCGATGTCGGCCGGGTCGTCGGTGGCGTGGGCGCGGGCGGTGAAGTCCCCGCGCGGGCTGCGCACCCGTACTCCGTACTGCCTCATGGCCGCCAGATGCGGTCCACGGGCGATGAGGTGCACATCGGCGCCCGCGCGGTGGAGCGCGGCGCCGACGTAGGCGCCGATCGCACCGGCGCCGAGGACTGCGACTTTCACGGGACACTCCGTTCGGTTTGAGGGATACCGCGGAGGTGGTGAGGTGGAGCGGCCGACGAAGGCCGCATGGTGTCGACGAAATATTGTCTACAGTATGGGCAGCAGGGCGGCAAGGGTTCGCGCACCGACCGTTCGCCGCATGCTGCATACCGTTCACCGCATACGGTCGACGCGGATGCTTCTCAACCCGCCTGCCGCTTCCTACCGTGCGGCCCATGAGCCCCCCGGTCGCACCTCCGGGATGGAGCCGCTGGCTGGTCCCGCCCGCCGCGCTCTCCGTCCACCTCGCCATCGGCCAGGCCTACGCCTGGAGCGTCTTCAAGCCACCGCTGGAATCCGCCCTGCATCTCGACGGCACCGAGAGCGCGCTGCCCTTCCAGCTCGCCATCGTCATGCTGGGCCTGTCGGCCGCGTTCGGCGGCACGCTCGTCGAGCGCAACGGGCCGCGCTGGGCCATGACCGTGGCCCTGGTCTGCTTCTCCTCCGGCTTCCTGATCTCCGCCCTCGGCGCGCAGACGGAGCAGTACTGGCTGATCGTCCTCGGCTACGGCTTCGTCGGCGGGATCGGCCTCGGCATCGGCTACATCTCGCCCGTCTCCACCCTGATCAAGTGGTTCCCGGACCGGCCCGGCATGGCCACGGGCATCGCCATCATGGGCTTCGGCGGCGGGGCGCTCATCGCGTCGCCGTGGTCGGCGCAGATGCTGCAGTCCTTCGGCACCGACCACTCCGGGATCGCGCTGGCCTTCCTCGTCCACGGCCTGTCGTACGCGGTCTTCATGTCGCTGGGAGTCCTGCTGGTGCGGGTGCCGCGCACCGCGCAGCACGCCGAGGGACGACGGACCGGCGGACAGCATGCCGACCCCGGACCCGGCGCCCTCACGGGCGTGCAGGTCTCGGCCCGCAGCGCCGTGCGCACCCCGCAGTTCTGGTGCCTGTGGATCGTCCTCTGCATGAACGTGACCGCCGGCATCGGCATCCTCGAGAAGGCCGCCCCGATGATCACGGACTTCTTCGCGGACACCTCCACCCCCGTCTCCGCCTCCGCCGCCGCGGGCTTCGTCGCGCTGCTGTCGGCGGCCAACATGACCGGTCGCATCGGCTGGTCGACCACCTCCGACCTGATCGGACGGAAGAACATCTACCGCGTCTACCTCGGCGTCGGCGCGCTGCTGTACCTGCTGATCGTCCTGTTCGGGGACGCCTCCAAGCCGCTGTTCGTCCTGTGCGCCCTGGTGATCCTCTCCTTCTACGGCGGTGGCTTCGCCACCGTGCCCGCGTACCTGAAGGACCTGTTCGGCACCTACGAGGTCGGCGCGATCCACGGCCGGCTGCTCACCGCCTGGTCCACCGCGGGCGTCCTCGGGCCGCTCATCGTCAACTGGATCGCCGACCACCAGAAGGCGGCCGGCAAGCACGGTTCCTCGCTGTACGGCCTGTCGTTCGGCGTCATGATCGCGCTGCTCGTCGTCGGCTTCGCCGCCAACGAACTGATCCGGCCCGTCCACGCCCGCCACCACATCCCCGCACAGAGAAAGGGCCCCGATGCCGACGACGCCGCACGACAGCAGTCAGAGTCCGCCTGAGCGGCGACCCCTCGTCGCCTTCGCCTGGCTGTGGGTGGCGGCGCCGCTCGCCTACGGGCTGTACGAGCTCGTGCAGAAGGCGACGCAGCTGTTCACGGGGTGAGTTGGCCGGGCGTCGAAGTGCCTGACGAAAGCCGACAAGCCGGGCCGCCGTTTCCTGTGGCCTCGCCTGCCGCGCTACCCGTGAGTCACTGATCAGACTGGGGAGTCCGCTACCCATGGCAACGAGGGGGACCCCCGATGAACGGCTCGCGCATCTGTGCCGTCGGCCACTACCAGCCCGCCAAGGTGCTCACCAACGAGGACCTGGCGGCCATGGTGGACACCAGCGACGAGTGGATCAGGAGCCGGGTGGGCATCAGGACCCGGCACATCGCCGCCCCCGACGAGCCGGTCGACGAACTCGCCGCCCACGCCGCCGCCAAGGCGCTCGCGGCGGCGGGACTGGCCCCGGACGACATCGACCTGGTCCTGGTCGCCACCTCCACGGCCGTGGACCGCTCCCCGAACACCGCCGCGCGCGTCGCGGCCCGCCTCGGCATCCCGCGGCCGGCCGCGATGGACGTCAACGTCGTGTGCGCCGGCTTCACCCACGCCCTGGCCACCGCCGACCACACCGTGCGCGCCGGGGCCGCGACGCGCGCCCTGGTCATCGGCGCCGACAAGATGTCCGACGTGGCCGACTGGAGCGACCGGACGACCTGCGTGCTCGTCGGCGACGGAGCGGGTGCCGCCGTGGTCGAGGCCTGCGCCCCGGCGCAGGGCGCCGGGATCGGGCCGGTGCTGTGGGGTTCGGTGCCGGAGATGGGGCACGCCGTACGGATCGAGGGCACGCCCCCGCGGTTCGCGCAGGAGGGTCAGAGCGTCTACCGGTGGGCCACCACGCAGTTGCCGCCGCTGGCCCGGCAGACCTGCGAGCGTGCGGGCGTGGCGCCCGAGGACCTCGCCGCGGTCGTGCTGCACCAGGCCAACCTGCGCATCATCGAGCCGCTGGCGCAGAAGATCGGCGCCCTGCGCGCGGTGGTCGCCCGCGATGTCACCGAGTCGGGCAACACCTCGGCGGCGAGCATCCCGATGGCCCTGTCCAAGCTGCTGGAGCAGGGCGCCGTGACCGCCGGCGACCCGGTCCTGCTGTTCGGCTTCGGCGGCAACCTCTCCTACGCGGGGCAGGTCGTGCGCTGCCCGTGAGGGGCGCGCACAGCGCCCTCACTCCCGGTGCGAAGTGTCTGATTCCGCCCTCCGTGGCCATTGTGCGCCGTAGACTGTAGACGAAAGACAATCGATACTGGCTGCCGGTGATCCACTCTTCCGCCCGCAGCGCAGGGCCCGGCCCAGGAGGGACCGCGATGTTGTCGACAGGACTGCCGCAGGGGTCGGTGCCCAGACTCGAACGCCCCGGGCCGCTGCGGGACCGCGTCTACGAGGCGTTGCTCGAACTCATCACCACCCGTGCCCTTCAGCCCGGCCAGCACCTCGTCGAGAGCGAACTCGCCGGGCACCTCGGGGTCTCCCGTCAGCCGGTGCGGGAGGCACTGCAGCGGCTGAACACCGAGGGGTGGGTCGATCTGCGGCCCGCGCAGGGCGCGTTCGTGCACGAGCCCACCGAGGAGGAGGCCGACCAGCTCCTGACGGTCCGTACGCTGCTGGAGGCGGAGGCCGCCCGGCTGGCCGCCGTCAACGCGGACGACGCCGGCGTCGCGGCGCTGGAGGACCTGTGCGCGGAGGGCGAGGGGGCCGTCGCCGCCGACGACGTGGACGCCGCGGTCGCCCTCAACGCCCGTTTTCACGCCAAGATCATGGACCTGGCCGGCAACGCGGTCCTCGCCGAACTCGCCGCACAGGTCGACCGCCGGGTGCGCTGGTACTACACGCCGGTGGCCCGGCAGCGAGGCGGCCAGTCCTGGGTCGAGCACCGCGACCTCATCGCGGCCGTCGCCGACCACGACGAGCAGCGCGCCACCCGGCTGATGCGGGAACACACCGAGCACACCCGCAGGTCGTACCACGAGCGCGCGCAGTCCTGAACTCTCGCGCGACGCAGCGGCGGAGAGCGACGGAGCGCCACCGTGCCCCTCTTTGTCCTTGGGATGGCAAAAGGAGCGGTGATTCGTGCCACGACTGGTTCTCAGGCCCGCCGGTCACTGCTACGTTCGCCTCGAAACCTGCTGGATTGGCTGATTCGAGACGGGGAGGGGGGCACGTGAGACGCATGACGGCACGACCCGCCAACGCACATCAGGCGCGGCTGCTGAAGCTGTTGCGCGATTCGGGTCCGAATTCCCGTGCGCAGCTCGGCGATCTGATCGAGTTGTCCCGGTCGAAACTGGCCGTGGAGGTCGACCGGCTCCTGGAGACGGGACTCGTCGTCGCCGACGGGCTCGCCGCCTCGCGCGGCGGCCGCCGCTCCCACA
>NZ_MUBM01000126.1 GCF_002154505.1 Streptomyces carpinensis
CGCCCTAGCCTTTGCCGCGTGAACGCTTCTGGTCAGGCCGAGCGGGTGGCGTCCTCGTGGTGGACGGGGTGGGCGAAGGGGAGACCGGCGGCGTAGCGCGCGAGTTCGTCGGCGGCGGCCGCGGCCATGCGATGGAGTTCACCGCCGAGGGAGCCGGCCACATGCGGGGTGAGCAGGACGTTGGGCAGGTCGTACAGGGGCGAGTCGGCGGGCAGCACCTCGGGTTCGGTGACGTCGAGGACGGCGTTGAGGCGGCCGGTGAGGAGTTCGTCGACCAGTGCCTCCTGGTCGATGAGGGAGCCGCGGGAGGTGTTGACCAAGGTCGCGTCGTCGCGCAGCAGGGCGAGCCGGCGCCGGTCGACGAGGTGCCGGGTGGAGGGGAGTTCGGGGGCGTGGACGGTGACCACGTCGCTGGCCGCGCACAGCTCGTCGAGGTCCACCGAGCGGGCGCCGAGCAGTTCGGCCTCCGCGGCGCCGACGTACGGGTCGTGCAGCAGCAGGTCGAGGTCGTGGGGGCGGAGCAGTTCCAGGACGCGGCGGCCGATCCGGGAGGCGCCGACGACACCGACCGTACGCCGGTAGTTCCCGGCGCGGGCGTAGGCGGCCAGCCAGTCGTGCGGGACACCGCGCCGGGCCCGGTAGTCGTCCCGCATGCGCAGCAGATGCTTGTTGGCCAGCAGGACGAAGGCCACGGTGTACTCGGCGACCGGCAGGGCGTTGGCCCAGGCCGCCGAGGTGACCTGGATGCCGCGGCGCCAGCAGGCGTCCGTGACGTGGTGCTTGACGGACCCGGCGGCGTGGACGACGGCGCGCAGCGCGGGCGCCCCGGCCAGGACGGACTCGTCCAGTGGCGGGCAGCCCCAGCTGCTGACGATGACCTCGGTCTCGCGCAGCGCCGCGGCGGCCCGCGGGGTCGTGAAGTCGTCGACGACGAGCGTGGGGTCGAGGTCGGCGAGCGCGGTGAACCGGGCCATGGTGGCGCGGTCGATCAGCCGGGCGGCGAGATCGGCGTGCATGGCCAGCAGGGTGCGCGGGCGCCGGTGCCCGGAGCCGGCCGGGCTCGGTTGTGCGGTGGGTGCGGTCGGGGGGTTGGACACTCGGTTCTCCGGTGCGTGTGCGGCAGAGTCGTAGGGAGGCCGTGCCGGGCTACTTGACGCTTCCCGCGGTGAGGCCGGCCTTCCAGTGGCGTTGCAGGGCGACGAAGGCGATGACCAGCGGGACGATGCCGAGCAGCGAGCCGGTCACGACCAGCGGGTAGTACTCGGGGAAGGCGTGGGTCTGGGTGTTCCAGCTGTACAGGCCGAGGCTCACGGGGAAGAGCCGGTCGTCGGAGAGCATCACCAGGGGGAGGAAGAAGTTGTTCCAGATGGCGGTGAACTGGAACAGGAAGACGGTGACGAGGCCGGGCATCACCATGGGCAGGCCCACCGACCAGAAGGTCCGCAGCTCGCCGGCGCCGTCCACGCGGGCCGCCTCCAGGGCCTCGCCGGGCACGTACCCGGCGCAGAAGACACGAGCCAGGTAGACCCCGAAGGGGTTGACGAGACTCGGGACGAACACGGCCCAGAAGGTGTTGACGACGCCCACCTTGGAGGCCAGCAGGTACATCGGCAGCGCGAGCGCGGTGGTGGGCACCAGCACGCCGAGCAGGACCAGCCCGAAGAGCTGCTCCTTGCCGGGGAAGGAGTACACGTGGAAGGCGTAGCCCGCGCAGACGCACACCAGCGCGCACAGCAGGGCGCCGATCCCGGCGTAGAGCAGGGAGTTGAGGTACCAGCGGAAGTAGATGCCGTCGCCGGTGGTGGCGAGGGCGTGCAGGTTGGCACCCAGGTGCCAGGTGGAGGGGGTCAGAGTGCGACCGCCGAGCAGGTCACCGGTGTTCTTGGCGGCGGCGGCCAGCAGCCAGCCGAGCGGCAGCAGGGTGTAGGCGGTGGCCAGCACCAGGGCGCCGTTGACGGCGGCTCTGGACAGCGACCAGGGGCGGCGCCCCGAGGGCGGGGTCGCGGGCTGTGCGATGGCGGTGGTCATACGGCGGCTCCCGTCTCGGTGTGCGGACGGGTGCGGCCGCTGCGGGTGCGGGTGGCCCGGGTGACGACGAAGGAGAGCGCGGCGGCGGCCAGCGCGAGCAGGACCGAGGAGGCGGCGGCCAGGCCGTAGTCGTGCCGCTCGAAGGCCGCGGTGTAGGCGTACATGTTGGGAGACCAGGTGGAGACGACGCTGGGGGTGGTGCCGTGCAGGATCATCGGCTCGGTGAACAGCTGCAGTGAGCCGATGACGGTGAACAGGCCGACGACGGCGAGCGAGGAACGGATCAGCGGCACCTTGATGCTCAGCGCGGTGCGCAGCGGCCCGGCACCGTCGACACGGGCGGCCTCCAGGACCTCGCGCGGGATGGCCTGCAGTGCGGCGAAGAAGATCACCAAGTTGTAGCCGGTCCACTCCCACACGGCCATGTTGACGACGGCCGGCAGCGGATGGCCCAGCAGGTCGGCCCGGGTGCCCACGGAGTTGAGCGCGCCGATCACCGGGCTGATGCCCGGGGTGTAGAGGTACACCCAGACCAGGGCGGCGATGGTGCCGGGCACCGCGTGCGGCAGGAACAGCGCCAGCTGGAAGAAGCGGCGGGCCCGGACGAGCGCGGAGTCCAGCAGCAGGGCCAGCCCCAGCGCCAGGCACATCATCAGCGGGATGTACAGCAGGCAGTACTGGGCGAGGTTGAGGAAGCCGCCGCGGAACGCGGCGTCGCCCAGGGCGCGGGTGTAGTTGCCCAGCCCGGTGAAGACCGTCTCGCCGCCGCCGAAGCCGAGGCCGGACCGGTGCTCGGCGAAGAGACTGAGGTAGACGGCGTAGCCGATCGGCACGAGCGTGGCGGCGGTGAAGAGCACGAAGAACGGCGCGAGCAGCACCATGGGCGCCCCGTACCGCCGCCGTCCGGCGGCGGCACGGGCGGAGGGCGCGGCGGAGACCGCGCGGGTGGCCCTGGGGGCCGTGGTCGGGACGGTCGGGCTCATCGTGCGGAGACCTTCAGACCGCGGTTCTTCAGCTCGGAGACGGTGTCCTTCTGCGCGGTCCCGAGGGCCTGGGCGATGGTGCCGGAGCCGGAGGAGAGCCGCCCGAAGGAGTCCTTCAGAGAGGTGTTGGTGACCCCCATGGCCGGACCCCAGGTCCACTTCTGGCCGATCGACCGCGCGCCGCTCCTGTAGACGCCGTAGACGTCCTGCCCGCCGTAGAAGTCGGCCTTGAACGCCTTCGCGGCGACCGGGACCAGCTCGGGGTCGGCGGGGTAGACGGAGGAGTCACCGGCGGAGATCCGGGCCTCGATCCCCTCGGGCGTGGTGGTGGCCCAGGTGGCGAACTCGACCGCGGCCTTCGCCTTCTTGCTGTCCTTGGACACGGCGAAGGTGCTTCCGCCGAGCATGCCGCTCGCCGCGTCGCCGTTCCAGCTGGGCATCGGGGCGACGGCCCACTTGCCCGCCTGGTCCTTGGGGAGCGTGCCCTTCAGCACGCCGCCGCCCCAGGAGGCGCCGAGGTAGCCGGCGGTCTGGCCCTTCTGCAGCGAGGCTGTCCACTGCTGGCTGAAGGACGGCTCGACGCGGACCAGGTCGTCGTCGATCATCTTCTGCCAGTAGTCGGCGACCTTCGTGGTCTCGGGCCCGTCCAGGCTCACCTGCCAGGAGTCGCCGGCGGTGCCGAACCACTGGGCGCCGGCCTGCCAGGCCATGGCCTCGAAGGTGGTCGGGTCGTCCGGGAAGAAGGTGGCGATGCGGGCGCCGGGTTGGGCCTTCCGCAGCTTCCCGGCGGCGGTGCGGAACTCGTCCCAGGTCTTGGGCGCCGTCTTGATGCCGGCCTTGGCGAACAGGTCCTTGCGGTAGTAGAAGACCTGCGGCGCGGCGTCCAGCGGCAGTGCGTAGGTGGCGCCGCCGAGGGTGGTCAACTGCACCGCCTGCGGGAGGTACTTGGCCTTGAGGTCGGCGCCGACGTACTTGCTGATGTCCTGGACGGCGCCCTGGCTGACGAAGTCCGGCAGCTGCGGGTACTCGACGTTGAAGACGTCGGGGGCGTTGCCGGCCTTGACCGCGTTGGAGAGCTTGGCGTAACCGCCGGCCGCCCCGGAGGGGATCTCCTCGTAGCCGACGTGGACGTCCTTGTGCGAGGCGTTGAAGGCGGCCACGACTTCCTTGGTGCCCTTGGCCCAGCCCCAGAAGGTGATGTCGACGGCCTTGCCGGCGCCGGCCGGCGGGTTGTCGTCGTCGCTGCCGCAGGCGGCGAGGAGGGTGGCGGACAGGGCGGCGGCGGTGAGCGCGGCGGCGGCGCGGAGGGCTCTGCGACTGCGGGAGGGGGCAGCGGACATGGCTCGGCTCCTGAGGGACGGGACGGGTGTGGTCGCCCGGTGGGGAGTCGGCGGCGCACGAGGACCGGCCGGACTCCGGGGCCGTCAGGCCCGGGCACGGCCATCCTGAGAGCACTTCAGATCGAAGTCAATACCTTTCGATCGAACGATCGTAGCTGATCGGACTGCGAGTGCTTGAACCGCCACGACTTGTGGGGATCCATGAGGATTTCGCCTGCACGGTGCGCCACAGGACAGGATCATTCGATCAACTCGATTGACGATCGATCCGTCGCCTTCTAGATTCACAGCCCCCGAGCGAGGAGCCCCCACCATGCCGCACCCGCCCTTCCCACCCGAGGACCGCTCCCTGAGCCCGTACACCGGGTGGGGCCGCGCCCACTGGGAGGCCGCGGCGGACGCCCTGCTCACCGCGGCGCTGCGGCACGCCGGACCCGGCCACGCACTGATCAACCTGCCGGGTCCGCGCCCGAGCTGGTCCGGGCCGCGCTCGGACGGACTGGAGGGCTACGCGCGCACGTTCCTCCTGGCCGCCCTCCGCATCGCGGGAGCCGGCGGCCGGGACCCACTGGGACTGCTCGACCGGTACGCCGAGGGCCTGGCCGCGGGCACGCGATCCCCCACCACGGAGCGGGAGCTCACCGGCCGCGACCCGGTCGCGTGGCCAGCGGTCACCGACCGCGGACAGGCCATGGTCGAGGCGGCCTCGGTCGCGCTCGCCCTCCGTCTGACCCGGCCCTGGCTGTGGGACCGCCTTCCCGAGCGGACCCGGACCCGGACGGCCGACTGGCTCACCGGCGCGCTGCACCACACGCCCGTCGACAACAACTGGTGGCTGTTCCAGGTCACCGTCGGCGGCTTCCTCGCCGAGTCGGGGCACCGCACGGAGGCCGCCGAACGGGCCGTTGAGCGGGGCCTGGCCCGCGTCGAACAGTGGTACCTGGGCGACGGCTGGTACACCGACGGCCGGCCCCGCGCCTTCGACCACTACAACGGGTGGGCCTTCCACCTCTACCCGGTCCTGCACGCCCACCTGGCGGACGACGGCCGGCTCCTCGACCGTTACGGGACACGGCTCGCGGCCCACTTGGAGCAGTACGCGCGCACCTTCGGCGCCGGCGGCGCCCCGCTGCACCAGGGCCGTTCGCTCATCTACCGGTTCGCCTCCGCCGCCGCGCTGTGGGCCGGCGCCCTGACCGGCCACAGCCCGCTCACCCCGGGCACCACCCGGCGGCTGGCCTCCGGTGCCCTGCGGCACTTCCTCGACGGCGGCGCCGTGGACGACGGCGGCCTGCTCACGCTCGGCTGGTTCGGCCCCTGCCCGGCGATGGTGCAGCCGTACTCGGGCCCCGCCTCGCCGTACTGGGCGAGCAAGGGCTTCCTCGGTCTGCTGCTGCCGCCCGGACACCCGGTGTGGACCGACGTCGAGGAACCCGCACCGGTCGAGCGCGGCGACGCCGTACGCCCGCTGCCCGGGCCGGGCTGGCTGGTGCAGTCCACGGCCGCCGACGGGATCGTACGCGTGCACAACCACGGCAGCGACAACCAGCCGGCGGACGAGGTCCTGCCCGACGACCCGCTGTACGCGCGCCTGGCGTACTCCACCGTCACCGGTCCGGTGCTCGAAGGCACCGCCGACAACCACTTCGCGCTCCTGGTCGAGGGCGAGGCGAGCGAGCGCGGCCCGATCGCCCCGCTCGGCACAGGACCCGGCTGGGCGGCCTCCGCCCACCGGCCCCGCATCAAGGGCACCGCACTGCCGGGCGTCGGCGTCACCACACTGGTGCTCGCCACGGGGGCCGAGGAGATCCACGCACACCTGGTCACGGGAGCCGCCGCGGGAACCGGCGTGCGGCACACGGGCTGGGCCGTGGCCGGAAGCGCGGTGGAGACGGCCGTGACCGGCGGGTGGGCGCGGGCGCGGGCCACCGGGCCCGAGCTGGTCTCCGAGGCCGTAGCCCTGCACGGCTTTCGCGCCGCGACCGTCACGACGCTGCCGGCGGGCACCGCTCTCGGGCCGGCGGGCGCGATGCCGGTGCTGACCGGGACGGTCACCGGCGGCGTGGACGACCGGGGCGCGGGCCGGGGGCCGGGCGAGGAAACGGGTGGTCCGGGCACGGGCCAAGCCGGGCCCGCGGCCTGCCTGTTCGTGTCGCTGACACGGCTGAGCGGAGCCGATACGGCCGCGCGAGCGGCCGTACGGACCGTGGCCGAACCCACGCCGGAGGGATACCGGCTGCTCGTCGAACGGCCCGACGGCAGCCGGTGCGAGGCCCTGATCGGGGCGGGCGCGGTGACCGTCACCCAGGACCGTGGCTGACGGTCACAGACCAGGGCCGTTGTACGCGCCCCGGTTGGGCTTGGCGGTGGACGACACCGCGTCGCCCCAGTAGTCGCGGCCGCCGTTGTCCGGGACGATGCCGCCGTTGCCCAGCGCGGGGGAGGTGGCCTTCAGCCGGTAGCCGCCCGCGGAGCCGAGGGTGTCGCCGCCCGTGCCAGGGTCGACGAACTGCGGGTCGCCCTCGATGCCGTTGGCGGTCGGCCGCGGGACGCCCTGGAAGACGTTCCACTGCCAGGAGACGCCGGAACCGGTGGGCAGCCGCGAGTCCTCGGAGGCCACCCAGACGTTGTTCTCCAGGATGCTGTTCGCGGGCACCGTGACGTCGAGCCTCCGGCCGGTGCAGTAGACCACGTTGTTGTAGAAGCGCAGGGACGACCAGCCGCCCGAACCGCCGCTGACCATGCGGCAGTCGTTCTGCGAGACGTTGTACCGCACCACCTCGGTGGCCCCGCCGACCGTTCCGCAGCCGTCGCAGTCCAGGAAGAGGCCGCCGGCGTTGTCCCGGCTGAAGTTGTACTGCACCGTGCAGGTGCCGGTGTTGCCCCAGTCGCAGTCGAAGGCCTCGCTGTCGAAGGCGGACATGATGCTGCCGTGAACGACGTTCTTCTGGATGGTCGCGTCGTGGTCGCCGAGCACCCAGATGCCGGCGAAGTTGCCGCCCGTCCACGGGTAGGCGCCGGTGCCGAGGTCGGCGGCGGTGTTGTACTCGATCATCGGCGACTCGGCGTAGGAGACGATGATGCCGTCCCCGCCGACCGCGCTGATGGTGTTGTGGTCGACGTGGACGCGCTGGCCCAGGCGGGTGTTGACGGTGCCCACGCGCACCTTGATGCCGCCGCCGCCGCAGTTGCCGACGCTGGTGCCGTGGACGTGGACGTCGGCGAGCAGGGAGTCGGGGCCGGACGCGCCGGTGCGGATGCAGGCGGACATGGCGAACGCCGTGGCGTGGGCCGCCTTGTCGGTCTCTCCCGCGACCTTGTCGACGATGAGGCCGTCGACGTCGAAGCCGGAGTGCGTGCGGCCGTCCGTGGACTCGATGAGCAGTCCCTGCCGCTGGGCCGTGCCGCTCGCCGGGTTGGTCAGCTTGATCGCTCCGATCCTCCAGTGGTCCTGGTTGGTCAGGTGGAGCGCGTTCTCGGCGCCGTCGGCGTCGATGACGGGGGCGTCACCGGTGCCGTAGGGGACGATGGTGATCGGCGCGGCGGCGGTTCCGCTGCCCTTCGGGGCGAGCGTGCCGTGGCAGGTCGTGCCGGAGGCGATGGCGAGGGTGTCACCGGGGTGGAACGTCCGGGCGTTGACGGATGCCACAGTGGTGTACGGGTGCCCCGGGGAGCCGGTGCCGTCGATGGACCGGGAACAGTCCAGGTACACGGTGTTCCCGGAGGCGGCGGCCGGGGCGGCGGTGAGCACGGTGGCCGCCGTGGCCACCGTCGCGACGACGGCGAGACCTGTGGTGAACGCGCGAGCCGTCCGGAACAGGGGACTCCCGGATATGCGCCCGGTACGGAATGCTCTGTCTCTCATGGAGATGCTCTCCTGCGCTGCTAGGGGGCCCCGAAGCTAGGAGTGGTGACTGATCGAGTCAATACAAATGGACTACTCGATCGAATTTCGATCAACCAGTAGCCAATTCGCGCAAGCTGAGCAGTAGATCAATGTTGGATCGAATGATATGCTCACGGTGAGTCATGTCGGGTGAGAAAGGGACCGTGATGTCGATCGCGGCTGACGAGCGCCGGACGCGGATCCTCGAGGTCGTGCGCCGGCTCGGCACGGTACGGGTGACGGACCTCGCGGCCCGCCTGGACCTCCCGGCGGTCACCGTGCGCCGGGACGTCGCGGCCCTCGCCGAAGCCGGCCTGGTGCGCCGCTCGCACGGCTCGGTCTCGGGGCCTGACGAGCGCACGGGCTCGGCGGCCGACGCCCGCACCATGGGGCTGATCGTGCCCACGGTGAGCCACACCGTCAGCCAGTACTTCGACGAGGTGATCGCCGGTGCCCGGGCCGCCGCCGCCGACGCGGGCGCCCATCTGATGCTGGGCATCTCCTCCTACGACCCGGGGGCCGACCGGGCCCAGGCGGAACAGCTGCTGAAGTCGGGCGCCGAGGGCCTGATGCTCACCCCCAACTGGCTCTCCACGAACAACCCCGAGGACCGGCTGTGGCTCAACGAGCTGCCGGTCCCGACCGTGCTGGTGGAACGCCGCGCCGCCGCCGGCGCGCCCGCGGCGGAACTCGACTCGGTCAGCTCCGACCACCACCACGGCGTCCTGCTCGCCCTGCGCCACCTGGCCGCACTCGGGCACGGCACCGTCGTCCTCGCCGCCCGCTGCGACACCTGGACCGCGCTGAAGGTACGCAGTGGGTACGCCGAAGGCTGCGAGACCCTCGGCCTGAGGCCGCAACCGGTGATCGACATCGAGGATCCGGCCACGGCTCCGGAGTCGGTGACCCGCAAGCTCGCCGAGGCGGTCGAGCGAGGTGTGCGCGCGGCGCTCGTGCACAACGACCAGGACGCCATCCAGCTTCCGGCGCTGCTGCGCGCGCGAGGCCTGTCCGTGCCCGAGGACCTGGCGCTGATCAGCTACGACGACGTCTTCGCGGCGCTCGGCGCACCGCCGCTGACCGCGGTGGCCCCGCCCAAGCGGGCCGTCGGCGCCGCCGCCGTCGACCTGCTGCTCCGACGGCTGCGGCACGGCTCCTCCCTGCCGGTCCACCGGGTCGAGCTGCTCCCCGAACTCAAGGTGCGCGCCTCCTGCGGCGGGACGCCGGCCGCCTGACACCCGCCGGCCCCCGGGACACCCGCCGCTCGCAGGGAGGGGGCACATGAGGTGCGCTCGCTGCCCGACGTGATGACGTACACCGCGGTCCCGCCCGGTGCCGTGCGGCTCCCGCGACGACCGGGTGGGGTTCGGCGCACCCGGCCACCCGGCGTCGGACGGCCCCCCTCACCACCCGGCGCGGCAGCGCTCACCTGACGAGCCGGCGCAGACAGCGGACCGCGAGCCCGGCGGGGGAGTCCGGCCCCGCGGTCCCGGCCTCCGTGCCGGCCCAGGTCTCCAGGGCGATCCGGATCGCGTCCGTGGCGGCGGCCGCGGCGAGCCGTACCTCCAGCGGTTCGGCGTCGTCGCCGGCGAGCCGGGCGATCACCGGGACGAGCCGTTCCTCGGATTCCTGGTTCACCCGGTACCACACCGCTCGCAGCGCGGGATCGCCGGCCGCGGCCCGCAGAAGCCCGCGGGTGCGCAGCAGCGCCTGGGCGGCCTTCTCGTCCGGTGCGGACAGGGCCTGTTCGACAGCGGCCTCCAACGCCCGGGGCAGTGGCGTGCCCGGCTCGGTCGCCTCCAGCAGTGCCCGCCAGCGGTCGGCACCGGTCGCGAGCAGCGGGCTCACCGCGTCCTGCTTGGAGCGGAAGTACCGGTAGAAGGTCCGCAGCGCGACGCCGGCGTGCCGGGCGATCTCCTCGGCTGTCGTGCCGTCCGGACCGCGCGTGGCGAACAGTTCCGCGGCCGCGTGCGCGATCTCGAGTTGTGTGGCGGCCTTTCGGCGCTCGGTCAGGGACGGTGACGGCTGCTTCGTGCTCACGGCAGAAGGGTACGGCTTCCGGCCAGCGCCTGGCATGCAATGTCGAGATGGCAAAACGTGTCACCCAGGCGTAACGTGAAGCGCGTATCGAGCGCGTCGGCAGGTCAGAGGCCGGCGTCACAGAGGCCGCGCCGGACACCTGCGCGGCCGGGTTGGAGAACACGCATGAACCGCTACGAAAGCCGTCGCGCCCTGATCACCGGCGGCGGCTCGGGCATCGGCCAGGCCACCGTGCTGCGCATCCTCGCGGAGGGCGGCACCGTCGTGGCCGCGGACGTCAGCGAGGCGGGTCTGAAGGACACCGTCGAGAAGGCCGGCTCCCACGCGGACCGCCTCACCACACTGGTCGTCGACATCGCCGACGAGGCCTCGGTACGCGACGGGGTGGGCGCCGCGCTCGCCGCGCTCGGCGGCCTGGACGTGCTGGTCAACGCGGCGGGAATCCTGCGCTCCTCGCACACCCACGAGACGAGCCTTCAGGACTTCACCCGCGTCCTCCAGGTCAACCTCGTCGGCACCTTCCTCGTGATCCGCCAGTGCATTCCGGCGCTGCTCGAGGGCCGGGACGCCGCGGTCGTCAACTTCAGTTCGACCTCGGCGGCGTTCGCGCACCCCTACATGGCGGCCTACGCGGCGAGCAAGGGCGGCATCCAGTCCATGACGCACGCGCTGGCCGGCGAGTACGCCGAGCAGGGCATCCGCTTCACCGCCGTCCAGCCGGGGTCCATATCGTCCGGCATGACCGACGGGAGCGGCGCCAGCGGGCAGAGCACGGGTCCGGGGCTGCCGGAGGACGCCGACATGAGTCTGTTCGCGAAGCTCTCCCCGGCGCTCGGCCAGGGGTTCGCCGGCCCCGAGACGGTGGCGTCCGTGGTGGCGATGCTCGGCTCCGAGGACGGCAGGTTCATCACCGGCACCGAGATCCGCGTCGACGGCGGCACCCACTTCTGACGGCGGCGTCCAGCCCGCCCGGACAGCATCCAAGGAGCGAACCCATGAACAACCTCACCGGAAAGAGCGTGATCATCACCGGCGGCGCCCGGGGACTCGGAGCCGAGGCGGCCCGCCAGGCCGTAGCGGCCGGGTCCAGCGTGGTGATCACCGATGTCCTGGACGGCGAGGGCGAGGCCACCGCCGCCGAACTCGGCGCGAACGCCCGCTTCGTGCACCACGACGTCACCTCCGAGAAGGACTGGCAGCACGTCGCGGACTTCACCGTCGCCGAGTTCGGCGGTGTCGACGGCCTCGTCAACAACGCGGGCATCTCGACCGGGCAGTTCCTGGAGTCCGAGTCCGTGGAGCACTTCCGCAAGGTGCTCGACATCAACCTCACGGGCGTGTTCATCGGCATGAAGACGGTCATTCCGGTGATGAACGGCAACGGCGGCGGGTCGATCGTCAACGTCTCCTCCGCGGCCGGCCTGATGGGGCTCGCCCTGACGGCCGGCTACGGCGCCTCCAAGTGGGGCGTGCGGGGGCTGACGAAGATCGGCGCGGTGGAGCTGGGCACGGCCCGGATCCGCGTGAACTCGGTCCACCCGGGCATGACGTACACCCCGATGACGGCGGCCGTCGGCATCGAGACGGGCGAGGGCAAGTACCCCAACACGCCCATGGGCCGGGTCGGCGAGCCGCAGGAGATCGCCGGCGCGGTCGTGTTCCTGCTCTCGGACGCCGCGTCGTACGTCACCGGCGCCGAGCTGGCGGTGGACGGCGGCTGGACCACCGGCCCGACCGTCAAGTACGTCATGGGGCAGTGACGTCGGACATGCCCCGGGGCAGCGCCCCGGGCCGGACAGCACTCCGCCCTGCCGATCGGTGATCGGCAGGGCGGAGTGCGGCGGCGTCAGGGGCGGGGCGGTGTCAGCCGGCCACCGCGACGGGCTGCTCGGCCTGCTGCGGGTGGGCGTGGACGCTCTCCGTGTCGGCGACCGGGGAGGCCGACGCGTGGTCGTACTTCGCACGGTCCAGGATCTTCTCGCGGGCCGAGACGAGGACCGGGACGAGGGCCTGGCCGGCCACGTTGGTGGCGGTGCGCATCATGTCCAGGATCGGGTCGATCGCGAGGAGCAGGCCCACGCCCTCCATCGGCAGCCCGAGGGTGGACAGCGTGAGCGTCAGCATGACCGTGGCGCCCGTCAGGCCGGCGGTGGCCGCGGAGCCGATCACCGAGACGAAGGCGATGAGCAGGTACTCCTTGATGCCGAGGTGCACGTCGAAGATCTGTGCCACGAAGATCGCGGAGATGGCCGGGTAGATCGCGGCGCAGCCGTCCATCTTGGTGGTCGCGCCGAAGGGCACGGCGAAGGAGGCGTAGTCCTTCGGGACGCCGAGGCGGATCGCCGACTGCTGGGTGACCGGCATGGTGCCGACCGAGGAGCGGGAGACGAACGCCAGCTGGATGGCGGGCCAGGCGCCCTTGAAGAACTGCAGCGGGTTGAGCTTGGCGACGGTCGCCAGCAGCAGCGGGTAGACACCGAACAGGACCAGGGCGCAGCCGACGTAGATGTCGACGGTGAAGGTCGCGTAGTTGCCGAGCAGGTTCCAGCCGTACTGCACGATGGCACGGCCGATGAGGCCCGCGGAGCCGATCGGGGCGAGCAGGATCACCCACCACAGGGCCTTCTGCAGCAGCTCCAGGACGGACTCTGAGAGGGTGAGGATCGGCTGGGCCTTCGGACCGATCTTGAGGACCGCGATACCGGCGACGACCGCCATGAAGACGATCTGCAGGACGTTGAGCTCCGTGAACGGAGTGACGACATCGGTCGGGATGATGCCGGTCAGGAAGTCCAGCCAGCTGCCGGCGTGGTCCGGCTTGGCGCCGTCGGCCGGGGTGAGGTCGGAGCCGGAGCCCGGGTTGGAGATCAGGCCGATGGCGAGGCCGATGACGACCGCGATCAGCGAGGTGATCATGAACCAGAGCAGGGTGCGGCCGGCCAGGCGGGCCGCGTTGTTGACCTTCCGCAGGTTGGTGATGGACACCATGATCGCGAAGAAGACCAGCGGGGCCACGGCCAGCTTCAGCAGCTGCACGAAGATGCCGCCCACCTTGTCGAGGGTGGTGGCGAGCCAGGACACGTCGTAGGTCCGGGCCACGAAGCCGAGGATCAGGCCGACGGCGAGGCCGAGCAGGACCTGGGCCCAGAAGGGGATGGGTATCCGGAAGCCGGACTTCGTGGGCTTCGGATCGTCGGTGTTCGCGGACACGCACACACTCCAGTAAGGACGCGCGGAAAGGGATGAGCGGGACGTACGGGAGCGGCGACCGTAGGAACGTGTCAACGGCGCCGCTGCATCGAGGAGATCGCGATCAGGCGCGACAAGCCGCGGACATGCAGCGGCAGAGATCGACATGCAGGCGCGCCACGAGCGGCACGCTCATGGCGGCGCCGCTGACGCCGCGAGGGGCGTCGGCGCGGTGCGCGGCTGCTGTCTTCATGAGAGGAACGTTAACACTTGTACTTTGAGAACATCAAAGCGAGTCTTTGGCAGACGATGGTCCCACCCGTGGGAAAACCGTGCCGTACCGCACTGCCGCACCGAAGCTGCGCTCTCCTGCGCCGGGCCTCGGGAGCCGAGTCCCCTCCCGGCGCACACCCGAGCCTGGCCGGGATCCGTCGGGCCCTGCTCGATTGACGTGCTCCTGCTGTCCATGTGGATCGGGGAAACCCTTCGACAGAGCACACCCGGACAGGCCATGATCCACACTCGTGACGGCGACGAAGACGAAGCAGATCCTGATCCGGGCGGCGGCCCACAACAACGCGGCGTGGTGCGCGTCGATGAGCGGGTCGCACGGCCTGACGGGCGAGTTCGGGCGGCAGGCCTGGACCTCCCCGGCACGGCCGCCGCTGTACTACCCCGACGCGGTGGTGCTGGAGCCGGGCGCCGATCCGGCCGCACTGGTGGCCCGGATCGACACCGCCGCACCCGGCGCCAGTGTCAAGGACAGCTTCGCCGACCTGGATCTGACGGGGGCGGGCTTCGAGGTGCTGTTCGAGGCACAGTGGATCCACCGTCCCGCGATCGCGCCGGCCACCCCTCGCGCTCTGGCGTGGGACGTGGTCGCCGACTCCGCCTCGCTGCGGGACTGGGCGCTCGCGTGGGACGGCGGTGAGGGCAATGACGGGCTCTTCCGGCCCGGGCTCCTCGACGACCCGGACACGTTCGTGCTCGCGGGGCGGTCCTCCGAGGGCAGGGTGACCGCCGGAGCGGTGGCGAGCCGCGGGAAGGACGTGGTCGGGATCTCCAACGTCTTCGCGGTCGAGGGCGGACCCGACGTGGCCTGGCCGGTGGTGCTCGAAGCGGTGCACCGGTTGTTCCCGGCCGTTCCCGTCGTCGGTTACGAGCACGGCGAGGACCTGGACGCCGCCCTCCGGCACGGCTTCGAGGCGCTCGGTCCGCTGCGCGTCTGGCTGCACCACGGATGACCGGCCGGCCGCCGGCCGCGCGGACCGCCGCGAGAGGTTCGTGAGCCTTGTGCCTTCGGGCCTGCTCGACCGCCTCGCCCCTGGCCGGCAGGGATCCGCCCCGCCCACCGGGGAATCCGTACGGTGGGCCGGGGCTCGGCGGCGTCTCACCGCCCGTCCCGTCCCGTCGTCGCGACCGACTTCACGATGTGCCGCTGGAAGAACATGAGGACCACCACGAGAGGCAGCGCCGCCGCCGGCACGGCGGAGGCCATGGCTGCGCGTACTGGATGCCGTAGGCGTTCTTCACCGAGGTGATGCCCACCGGCAGGGTCATCAGGGCGGGTCGGACGTGGAGACGAAGGGCCACAGGAAGTTGTTCCACGCGCCGATGAACACGAAGATCGACACGGCCGCCGACATCGGCCGCGACAGCGGCAGTAGCACAAACCGGAAGATCCGCCACTGCCCCGCGCCGTCGATGCGGGCGGCCTCCTCCAACTCGCGCCGCAGCGAGTCGTCGATGTCAACAGCTCCGCGGGCGCCGGTTCCGCCGAAACCCGTTCGTGACGGCTCGGTATGATCGCGGGCGGCGGAAGGATGATCGGCGTGGCGGCCAGACCCAGGATCAAGGACGTGGCGGAGTACGCGGGTGTCTCGCCCAAGACCGTCTCCAACGTCATCAACGACTTCGAGCACGTGTCGGACCAGACCCGTGCCGCCGTCCGCGAGGCGATCGACGCCCTCGGCTACCGCGTCAACATCGCGGGCCGTCAACTCCGCCAGGGCCGCACCGGGATGATCACCCTCGCCGTCCCGGAACTCGACGTCGCCTACTTCGCCGAGCTGGCCAAGCACGTCATCGCCGAGGCCGACCGCCGGGGACGCACCGTTCTGCTGCACCAGACCGGGAAGGTACGCGAACGCGAACTCGCCGCCCTGCACGGCTTCGACGCGCAGTTCTCCGACGGTGTCATCCTCAGCCCGCTCTCCCTGGTCCCGCGCGACCTCGCCACCCGCGACCGGCGACTGCCCGTGGTCCTGCTCGGCGAACGCCCCGCCGAGGGCACCACCGACCACGTCGGCATCGACAACGTGGGCGCGGCACGAGAGGCGACCGAACACCTGCTCTCCCGTGGGCGCAGGCGCATCGCGGTCATCGGCGGAGCCGTCCGCGGCCGCCAGGGCACCGACCGGCTGCGCACCGACGGCTACCGCGAGGCACTCGCCGCCGCCGGACTGCCCTTCCGTGAAAGCCTCGTGGTGCCGGTGGAGGCGTACCACTGGCAGGACGGGGCCCGCGCGGCGGCCATGGCGGTCGCCCGCCGCGAGCGGCCCGACGCGCTGCTGTGCCTGAACGACCACCTGGCCCTGGGCGCGCTGCGCGCCCTGCACGAGGCGGGCCTGTCGGTCCCGCGCGACCTCGACGTCATGGGCTTCGACGACATCGAGGCCTCCCGCTTCAGCGTGCCCAGCCTGACGACCGTGGCCCCGGACAAGGAGGAGATCGCCCGCTCCGCCGTGTCCCTCCTGCTCGACCGCATCGACGACCCGGAATCGGACCCGCCGCAGGACCGCGTGGTGAGCCACCGGTTGATCGTGCGGGAGAGCACGGGGGACTGAGCGGGGCAAGAGGCGGGGTCGCCGCAGTCGGCGCCGCGTTGCGTGTGCCGGGGCCGACCGTGTGCGGCCGGGGCCGCAGCCGGCCGTGTGCCGCCGGCGCGGTGTGTCGACGGCGCGCCGCCGCCAATGTCGACCGTGCGCCGGTCGCCGAACCCGATCGTGCGAGGCCGGTGGGGGTGCGGTACGTGTGGTGCGAGGCCGGTGGGGACGGTTCGTATGTGCGAGGCCGGTCCGGGTGTGGTCCGTGTGGTGCGAGGCCGGTGGGGACGGTTCGTATGTGAGAGGCCGGTCGGGGTGTGGCCGTGTGGTGCGGGGCCGGTCGGGGTGCGGTGCGTACGCCGCGGTCGTCGAAGTGACTGTGCGATGTCGACCACGGTGCCTCGTGAGCGGCACTCTGCCGGCCGTGGGGGAGCGCGGCCCGGCCCGGGCGGGCGGCGGAAGTCCGCACCGCGGGCGGGGAGATCGGCGGACGGGCGGGCGGCGCTACAGTGCCGGACGCCCGACGGCGTGGGGCGTCGGAGGC
>NZ_MUBM01000127.1 GCF_002154505.1 Streptomyces carpinensis
GACGTGGGCCTCGGCGGGGGTGGCGAACGGGAGGGGTTCGCCGGAGTCGTCCAGGACCACGCGTCGGACCGGGCAGTGCGAGACGATCTCCAGGTAAATGCCGTGAAATGCTGCGATGTTCTGCTCGACGGTGAACAGTTCGAGGGCACGGGCGCGCGCGGCGGCGCCCAGGCGCGCACGGCGCTCCGGGTCACGCAGCAGCGTCACGCACGCCTCGGCGAGCGCTCGCGGATTACGCGGAGGGACCACCAGTCCCGTGCCGCCGATGACCTCGACGACCGCGCCGACGTCCGTGGAGACGGTCGCGCAGCCGCAGAACATGGCCTCGACGAGGCCGACCGGCCAGCCCTCGACGACACTCGACAGGACGGTCACGGCGCCCGAGGCGTACGCGTCGGCGAGGGTCGGGGCCTCGGGTCCGCCGACCTCCTCGAAGGACACCGGGTTGTCGCCGACGGTGTGCGGGCTCTCGGCCTCGTCGGGGAACAACTGGGCGGCCAGCGCCTTGCAGTGGCCGAGGTAGGCCTCCCCGTCGGGGCCCGACGCCCCGCCCACGATCCGCAGCCGCGCCTGCGGTTCCGCCCTGCGGACCTCGGCGAAGGCGTGCAGCAGGGACACCAGGTCCTTGGCCGGATCGACACGGCCGACCCACACCAGCGTGTCCGCGTCGACGGCCTCCGGCTCCTCGCCGACCTCGGCGAAGGCGGCGGCGTCCATGCCGGGATGGACGGTGCGCAGCCTGGCACGGTCGGCGCCACAGCGCTCCTGCCAGCGTCGGGTGTGGGCGTTTCCGTGGGTGACGACGGCGGCCTGCCGGTAGATCTCGGTGGCGAGCCTGCCGTGGAAGGCGGCGAGCAGGGCCCGTACGGCCGGAGCGGTCCCTTCGGCGCCGGAGGCCAGGTAGTGCGCGCGCAGCGGCGCGCCGTACTCGGTGACCAGCAGCGGGACGTCGCAGAAGTGGCGGGCGAGCAGACCGGGCAGGGCCGCGGTGCCACCGGCCGCCGTGTGGCAGAGGTCGGCGGCGCCGAAGCCGTCGTCCTCGTACCAGTCGAGCGAGAGGGGGCGCAGGGCGTGCTCCAGGTGCGCGGCGACCGTGAGCAGATCGGGTACGCGCGCCTCGCGTGCCTCGCGTACGGCGCCGGGTGCGCGACAGGCGCGTTCCAGCGCCCGGACGGCGGTTTCCGAGTGCAGCGCGCCCGCGAGGCCGCCCTCGTCCCGGGCGAGTTCCGCGAGACCGTACAGCGCACTGGCGAAACGGTCCGCCTCGTGGTCCGGGCCGCTCCGGTCGGCCTCGACGCCGGCCGCCCCGGACAGGACCGCCGCCAACTCCCCGTAGCACTCGGTGAAGCGCCGGCGCGCACGGCGCCCGTACCGCACGCCGTCGTCCTCCGCCGTCCACAGGGATGCCGTACGGACCCGGCTGACCTGTCGCGGCAGCCGGACCCAGCCCTCGTCCTCCTGCTGCCGGCTGCGGCTGAGCGCGTAGAGGTCGAACTCGTGCTGGTCGAGCCCGCGCACGAGCCGTTCGCACCAGAGCCCGGCGTCACCGCTCACATACGGATAGACACCCTCCGTCACCAGTCCGATGCGCACGCGTGCACCCCCGATCTCTTCCGTCTCCGCCATGTGGGGAGCCGCCGTCGCATCGGCGGCTCACAACGGGACGAACGTATGCGGACATGCCGGTGGCGCGACGGACGGTTGTCCGTCGCGCCACCAAAAGGGGTGAACGGGCGTAACTTTCCCGTGCGGGTCGCGTTCCGTCGCGCTAGGAGACCGATCGGACACGTGACGTCATGCCGGGGCCAACTCCCGTCGCGCGGCCCGGCGGCGGGCGGCGACCTCGGGGTCGAGCGCCGGTACGGCGGCCAGGAGCTGCCGGGTGTAGGGCTCCCGCGGTGACCGGTACACCTCGTCGGCCGGGCCCTCCTCGACGATCCGGCCGCGGCGCATCACCGCGACCCGGTCGCTGACCTGGCGCACCACGGCGAGGTCGTGGGCGATGAAGACCAGCGCGATCCCGAGTTCGCGCTGCAACTCGCCGAGCAGTGCGATCACCTGGGCCTGAGTGGTGACGTCGAGCGCGGAGACGGGTTCGTCGCACACGATCACGCGCGGACCGGCCGCGAGCGCCCGTGCGATGCCCACGCGCTGGCGCTGTCCGCCGCTGAACTCGTGCGGATAGCGGTCGTAGTGCGCCCCTTCGAGCCCCACACGCTCCAGCAGTTCGCTCACGCGCTCCCGGATACGCGCCTCGTCCCGCTCCCCGCGCGCGCGGAGGGGGTCCGCGATGGACTCGCCCACGCTGCGGCGCGGGTTGAGGGAGGAGACGGGGTCCTGGAAGACCATCTGGACGGCCGGGTGCACGCCGGTGTGCGGGCCCCCCTGGTAGCGGATCCCCCCGGCGGTCGGCTCGAGCAGCCCGACCAGCATGCGGCCGAGGGTCGTCTTGCCGCTGCCGCTCTCCCCCACGACACCCAGCGTCTCGCCGCGGTGGACGGCCAGCGAGACGCCGTCCACGGCCGTCACCGTCCGCTTGCCGCGTCCGAACGTACGCCGGAGACCGGTCGCCTCCAGGACGACCTCGGCCTCGGCCCCGTCGGGTGTGTCGTGGGACGCGTCGCCGGACGCGTCGCCGGACTCAGTGGCCCCCTCGGGGAGGACGGTGCGCGGTGCGTCCACGCGCGGGACGGCGCCGAGCAGTTGGCGGGTGTACGCCTGCGTGGGCGCGCCCAGGACACTGCCCACCGGGCCGTGTTCGACGGCCCGGCCGTGCCGCATGACGAGCACCTCGTCGACGCTCTCGGCGGCGACGCCCACGTCGTGGGTGACGAGCAGCAGGCCCATGCCGGTCTCCTCGCGCAGCGTGTGCAGCAGGTCGAGGATCTGGGCCTGGACGGTGACGTCGAGGGCGGTGGTCGGCTCGTCGGCGATCAGCAGGTCGGGCTCGCAGGCGAGGGCCATGGCGATGAGGGCGCGCTGGCGCATGCCGCCGCTGAACTCGTGCGGGCGGGACCGCGATCGGCGCGCCGCGTCCGGAATGCCCACCCTCTCCAGCACCTCGACGGCACGCGCGCGTGCCGCTCGTCGCGACGTGCGCGTGTGCACGCGGTGGACCTCGGCGATCTGGTCGCCGATCGCGTAGTACGGGTCGAGCGAGGACAGCGGGTCCTGGAAGACCATGGCCGCCTTCGCGCCGCGCAGCCGCCGCAGTTCCTCGTCCGAGGCCCCCTGCACGTCGGTGCCGGCGACCAGGACGGAGCCGCCGACCCGCGCCCCGGTGCCCCGGTGCAGCCCCAGCAGGGCTCCGGCGACCGTGGACTTGCCGGAGCCGGACTCGCCGACGAGGGCCAGGGCGGCGCCCCTGTCCAGCCGGAAGGAGAGTTCGTCCACGGCCCGCAGGGCACCGAACTCGACGGTGAGGTCCGTGACTTCGACCAGGCTCATGCGAGCACCACCCGTCGGTCGGCCACCGCGTACAGGACGTCCGCGACGGCGTTGGCGATGACCACGAAGAAACCGACGACCAGGACCATGCCGACCACCACCGGCAGGTCGACGACCTTCACCGCGTGCACCAGTTCCTGGCCGATGCCCGGCAGGCCGAACAGGGTCTCGGTGAGGACCGCGCCGCCGACGGCCGAGCCGACGTTGTTGGCGTTCAGCGCGATGACCGGCGCCAGCGCGCCGCGCAGGGCGTGCCGTGCGACGATCGCGCGCTCGCCCACGCCGTACGCCCGGAAGGTGCGGATGTGGTCCTCGGCGAGTGTCTCCAGCATCGCCGCCCGGGTGAGCCGGGCGAACGCGGCCGCCTCGATCAGGGCGAGCGACAGCCAGGGCAGCAGCAGGTTCCACGCCCACTGCTCGGGGTCGTCGCCGAACTTCACGTACTCCGGGAAGGGCAGCAGCTGGAGTTCGCCGCAGACGACGATCATCAGGACCAGACCGAGCACGAAGACGGGTGTGGCCCAGCCGGCGAGCGTGACGACGGTCAGCAGGCGCTCGGAGAGCCGCCCGCGCCGCCACGCGGACAGCACGCCGGTGCCGACGCCCAGGACGAGCCACAGCACCATGGCGCCGAGGACCAGCGACAGGCTGACCGGCAGCTTGGTCAGGATGATGTCCAGGACCTGCTGGCCGCTCTGGTACGACACCCCCAGGCAGGGTGCCGAGCAGTGCTCGACCGAGGTGCCCGTCGAGTAGTCCTGGCCGGCGAGGAGTCCCTCCAGGAAGTGCCAGTAGCGCAGGTAGAGCGGGTCGTCGAGCCTGAGCTGCAGGGCGACCTGGTGCACCTGTTCGGGCGAGCAGCGCGGGCCGCAGGTGATCTGGGCGACGTTGCCGGGGGTGGCGTAGAAGACCACGTAGATGAGCACCGAGATGGCGAGCAGGGTGACCACCGTGCCCGCGGCGCGGCGCAGCACGAATCCGCCGAAGCCGCTCATGCGGTCGCCCCCCTGTCGTCGCTGTTCGGGCCCGTGTCCTTGTGGCCGTGCACGGGCTTGTCCGTCGCACTGTCGGCGCCCTCGTTCTTGCGGCCGGTGCCGATGCGCAGGCGGGAGGCCGCGCGCGGGTCGAGGGCCGTGCGCACACCGTCGCCGAGGACGGTGAGCGCGAGGACGGTGACGAACAGGGCTCCGGCCGGCAGCAGCAGGTACTGCGGTGCCGCCTGGTACCAGACGTCGGCGGCGGTGAGCATCTGCCCCCAGGACGGCGTCGGCGGCTTGACGCCGACGCCGAGGAAGGACAGGGCCGCCTCGGCGGAGATGTTCGTGGGCACCAGCAGCGCGGCGTAGGTGATGACGGGTGCGGCGAGTCCGGGCAGCAGTTCGCGGCGGGCGATCCTCAGCACGCCCCAGCCGCTGAGCCGGGCGGCGGAGACGTAGTCGAGGTCCTTGAGTGCGAGGGTCTGCGCGCGCACGATCTTCGCGATGTTGCCCCAGGCGATCAGGCCGATGACGAGCGTGACCAGGACGGGCCGGGGGAAGCTCGACGGCACGATCGCGAGCAGTGCCAGCGACATGACCATCAGCGGGAGGGCGACGATGATGTCCGTGGCGCGGCTCAGCAGTTGATCCACCCACCGGTTGCCGAGGGCGGAGCCCACGCCGACCGCGACGCCGATGGCGACCTGTATCACGGTCGCCGCCAGCGCCACGCCCAGCGACACGCGCGCGCCGTACACGAGCCGTGCGAACAGGTCACGGCCGGTCTGGGGCTCGACGCCCAGCCAGTGGTCGGCGCTCGCGCCGCCGAGCGACCCGATCGGCACGCCTCCGCGCGCGGAGTCGACCAGGGACGGGTGGTAGGTGGTCGGGTCCTGGCCCTCCAGTGCGGTGAGCAGCGGCGCGGCGAGCGCGACCAGGACGAGCAGGGCGACGACGGCCGCCGCCACGAGGGCGGCGCGCTGCGTGCGCAGCCGCCGCCAGAACTGACGAGCCCCCGAGGCCGCCGGGACGGGTGTGTCCGTCCCGGCGGCCGGGGAGGCGGCAAGTGCCTGGCTCACGACGTCACTTCACCGCGACCTGGGAGATGTCCAGCACGCCGGTCCAGTCGCTGATCACGATGTTCTTGACGTCCTTGCCGTACAGGCGCTTGTAGACGGGGTGGAACAGCGGCACGGTCAGGGCCTGCTCGCCGATCTTCTTGTCCAGCGCACCCCACCGCTCGGCGGCGGCGTCGAGGTCGGTCAACTTGTTGATCGCGTCGATCTCGTTGTTGACGGACTTGTCGTTCAGCAGGCCCGTGTTGAAGTTCGCGCCGTCCTCGACGATCTGCCGGCCGTCGAAGATCGGGGCCAGGAAGGGACCGCCGGAGGGCCAGTCGGCGCCCCAGTGGGCGAGGAAGAAGCCCGGCTCGGTCTTCACGGTGTGGATCTTGTCGGAGTAGTCGTTGTCTTCCAGACCCTGGAGCTTGACCGTGATCCCGGCCTTCTTGAGCGCGTCCTGGATCGCGGTCGCGATCTCCGGGCTGGTCTCGAAGTCCTTGCTGTTGGAGTGGGTCAGCGTGACCGTGAGGCCCTTGCCGTAGCCGGCCTGCTTCAGCAGCTCCCTGGCCTTCGCCGGGTCGCCCGCCCGGCCGGCCGGGAAGAGGTCGTAGGGGGTGTAGCCGAAGGACTTCTGGTCGGGCAGGAAGGTGGTCGCGGGCTCGGCCAGGGCGGAGCCGCCCGCCGCGTTGACGACCGACGACCGGTCGATGGCGTACGAGATCGCCTGCCGCACCTTGACGTTGTCGAACGGCTTGACCGTGGGGTTGAACGCTATGTAGTTCGTGTAGCCGAAGTGGCCGGTGCCCACGCGCGCAGCCAGGTCCTTGTCGCCCGTCACCTTGGCGAGTTCGGCCGGGCCGAGGTTGGTGTCCGTGGTGACCGCGGCGGCGTCCGCGCCCTGGGACGCGGACAGCCGCTGGTTGATCACCGAGGAGTCGAGGCCGGACCGTACGTCGATCGTGTCCGGGTAGGCCTTGCGCTCGGAGTCCGTGGCGGCCGACCAGTGGGGGTTGCGCTCGAGGACGAGGTGCTCGCCGTCGTTCTCGTTCTTCACGACCTTGTAGGGGCCGGACGAGATCGGGTGCTCCTCGTACTTGGTGCCGGTGTCCTTGCTCTTCGGCACCGGCGTGAACTGCGTCTGGGTGGCGAGGTACGGGAACTCGCCCTCGGGCTTGTTCAGGTGGAAGACGATGGTCCGGCTGTCGGGCGTCTCGATCGCGTCGAGGCCCTTCTTGTCCTTGTACGGGCCCTGGTAGTCGGCCGCGCCGACCAGCCAGTCCCGCAGGTAGGGGGCGCCGCCGGAGAGCTCGGGTGCGAAGGAGCGCTCGATGCCGTACTTGATGTCGGCCGAGGTGATCGGCGTGCCGTCCTCGTACGTCAGGCCCTTCTTCAGGGTGTACGTCCACACGGTCGCGTCCTTGCTGGGGCGCCCGGTGTCGGTGGCGAGGTCCGGGACGACCTTAGCGCCGGCCGAACCGTTCTCGCGGTTGCGGGTGGTGAGCGTGCGGAAGACGAGGGAGGGGACGTTGCCGCCGCCGGAGGTGTACAGGCGCGCGGGGTCGAAGTCCTGCTGCGGCTGCGCGTTCAGGACGCTGAGGGTGCCGTCCTTGTGGGGCTGCGAGTCACCGCCGGCGGCCTTGGCCCCAGTGTCCTTCGGCCCGCAGGCGGCGACTCCCGCTGCCACGACCAGGGTGACGGATGCCGCGGCCACGCGGCGGGCTGAGACGGACGGTTGGCGCATCGGAATGGCGACCTCTCCAGAGGACTCGTCTCGCAGGTGTCTCGGATCGTGAGACCGGATGACGAGGAGTGAGACAGAAATGAACGGACGTCTGCCCCGGCATCGGGTCGTCGAAAAACGGACCACCGCGACCAGGTCACGGAGAGGGTGAAGTTCGCGACGCGCGCCTGTGGGCGGGCGTCAGCGACAGTGAATGTCGGCCACGCAGAGCGGGGTCACGCCGATCAGCGCCAGCTCGATGGCGGCGCGGGCGGAGGCATGACGGGACGACATGCGCAGAAATATGTATGACTTTCCCGCGCATGTCAACGCGACGTATGAGCGCTGCGTCAACTCCCGGGGTAAGGCCAGGCGTTGGGCAGGCAGTGGATTCCGTCGTGGTCCAGGAACTTCGTCTGCTGCTGCATGACGGGCGCCAGTGCGCCGTCCTTGTCGCAGGTGACGTGGCCGTGACCCAGCCGATGGCCGACCTCGTGGTTGATCAGCATCTGCCGGTAGGCGTACATCTTGTCGCCGTAGGTCTTCGAGCCCTGCGCCCACCGGTAGGCGTTGATCATCACCCGCTCGGTGGCGGCCGAGTCGCAGGAGACGTTGTCCTCGGTGGTGTCCAGTCCGGACTTGGCGCACCAGGTGGCGGTGGTGCCGGGGCTGGCGAGCGTGATCACGAAGTCGGGCCGGCCGGAGGAGACGCGCTCGAAGGTGCGGGCACCGTCGTGGGCCCAGCTGCGGTCGTCGTTGAGCGTCTTCTGCACGGCCTCGGCGAAGAGCACGCCGTCGAGCCCCAGGCCCTCCTCGACGTCGACCCGGTAGGTGTACTTCCGGCCCTCGCCGGGCGCCTTGGCGACGCCCGGAACCGTCTCGAACCTGCCCGAGCCCTTCAAGGTCGGGCTGAGTTCGTACTTCGTGCTCATCTTCTGGTCGTACGTCAGCGGCGGCGCGGCGGGCGGGGCCGCCGCCTGCTGGTCCGTGTCCGCGCCGTCGTGGGTGTCGCGGGCCTGGTCGGTGGCGGACGGCGATCCATTGCCGGTGCCGGTGCGGCCGTCGGCGACCTGACCGGCGACGATGACGGCGAGCACGGTGGTGACGGCGGCGGCCGCGATGCCGGTGAACGTGCGCCCCTTGCCGCCCCTGCCGGACGCGGGCGCTCCGGTGGCCGGGGCTATGTCCTCGCCGTCCCGCTCGGCCGTGGAGGCCGTGGAGGCCATCGCACCCGGGGCGGCGCCCCGGGCAGCGGTAGCCGGGGGGTTCTCGGAGGCGGCCGAGGGGTGCGCGCCGCCGCGCGGCCGGGGCGCGAAGACGTCGTCGTTCTCCTCGAAGGCGTCGAGGTAGTCCTGGCGGGGTCCACCGTGGGGTGCCTGCCGCTGCCGGGGTATCGGCACGCCGGGGCCGGTGGCCGGTCTCGCGGGAGGACCGGCCGAGGCGCCGAAACCGACGGCCCCCGGCCGCTTCGGCCCCGCACCGCCCGCCGCTCCGCTGCGCGGCCCCAACTCTCCCCAGCCGCCCCCGGCTTCCCGCTGCTCCGGGTGCCCACTACGAGCCCGCGGCACGCCACGGGCGGGCGTACCGTCGGGGAGACGGGGGACGCCGTGCGCGGGCGTGCCGTCAGGGAGACGAGGGACTCCCTGCGCGGGCGTGCCGTCGGGCAGACGGGGGACGCCGCGCGCGGGCGTGCCGTCAGGCAGACGAGGGACGCCATGCGCGGGCGTGCCGTCAGGCAGACGAGGGACGCCATGCGCGGGCGTGCCGTCAGCGAAACGGGAGACACCGTGCGCCGGTGTCCCACCGGGGAAGCGGGGGACTCCCTGCGCGGGCGTGCCGTCCGGGAGACGCGGAACGCCGCGCGCGGGGGTTCCGCCGGTGAGACGGGGTGCCCCCGAGGGGTGACGGGGCGGCGCACCCGGGGCCGGGGCCGAGGGCCCCTCGGGGAAGTCGTGTGCTCCGTACGCCGGGCGGCTTCCGCCTGCCGGCCGCTGTCCGGGCAGCGGGCCGGAACCCGGCCACCGCTCGGGCGGCACCCCGCCCGGCCCCGGTCGGCCCTCAGGAGCCGCGCCCTGCGCCGGCAGGGGTCCCGCCTCCGGCCGGACTCGGCCGCCGTCCCGTGCTGCGGCTGTGTCCGCGGTGTTGTCGCCCTTCGCGACGGGTCCGCGACGGCTGTGGCGTCCCACCTGGCCCCTCAGCCCCCCATGCTCACGCCGGAAGCCTCACCATCAGCCCCCGCACTGTCCGGACCGGCATGCTTTCCCGCCGGCGCCTCCCCCGTGTCGGCCGGCCCCGCCGGCGCCTCCCCGGTGTCCGCCAGCAGTTCCCGGAACGCCGTCGCCACCGTCTCCGGGTACTCCATCATCGCCACGTGCCCCGCGTCCGGCAGGGTCAGCAGGCGGGAGTCACGGAAGGCACGGGCGGCGCGCTGGGCCATGCGGTAGCCGACGAGCTGGTCCCGGCCGCCGTAGATCAGCAGTGTGGGCGCGAGGACACGCTCGGCCTGGCGCCACAGTCCGTGCTGACCGCCCAGCGTGTACGCGTCCACGATCCCGCGCGCGGAGCGCGCCATCGAGTCCCAGAAGTAGGGAAGCCGCAGCCGGCGTTCCATCTCCTCCACCGCGTGGCGGAACCCCTCGGGCGTGACCCGGCCCGGGTCGCCGTAGCACAGGGCCATGACTCCGCGGACCCGCTGCTCCGCCGTCCACTCCCGGGTGAGCCGGGTGAAGAGGGCGGCCACACCGGGCAGCGCGAGCAGCCCGGTCGGCACGGCGCTGCGCTGCACCCGCAGCTCGGGCAGCGCGGGCGAGACCAGCGTCAGCGTCCGGACGAGATCCGGGCGCAGCGCGGCGACGCGCGTCGAGACGGCACCGCCCAGCGAGTTGCCGAGCAGGTGGACCGGCCCGCGGCCGGAGGCGTCCAGGAAGCGGATCGCCGCGCGGGCGTGGGCGGTGACCGAGTAGTTGCCGTCGTCCGGCGGCGGGGAGTCCCCGAAGCCCGGCAGGTCGATCGCCTCTCCGTCGACGACGTCGTCCAGCAGCGCCATCAGGGCCGACCAGTTCTGCGAGGAGCCGCCGAGCCCGTGGACGTACAGCGCGGGCGGCAGGCCCTTGCGGGCGGGCGGCCTGGAACGCACCGCCAGGGTGATCCCCGACAGGCTGACCGAGCGCAGTCGTTCGCCCTCCTCGACCCTGACGGGCGCCACCCTGGGAAGAACGTTGGCGGGCGGCGCGGAGGGCAGCTCGGTCGAAGACATGCGGCAATGTTACGAGACGATCACGTACTGGTTCATGTGTTCGCCGTCACAGATCACTGTCAATCAGAGCCGTGTTCGGCGCCCGAACCACATGGCGTGCACATCGGGTGTCTCCTACGCTCGTACAGAGGGCACCCGCATGTAGCCCCTGAGTCTTCCAGGGACACTCACAAGAAGGGAGCCCAGCATGGCAGTCGATCCCACCGATCCCGAGACGTTCGAGAACGAGGAGGAGGAGAACGCCACGGAGATCGACGTCGAGGCCCCGGAGGGCGACGCCGCCGAGCAGCACGCCGACCTCGCACAGGAACACGACGACCCTCTGACGGGTGTGGACCCCGACCGGGCGAACGAGGCCGACCTTCTCGAGCAGGCGCGGGTCGTGTCCATCGACGAGGACGACTACCGCTGACGGCCGACCACCGGTGACGGGGCACTGGTACGAACGACCACCGGTGACGGACGACCATCGGCGACAGATGGCGCGAGGGACCATCGCTGAACAGCAATAAAGGGTTTATATGCCCCATCTGAACCCGTTCGAAACCTTTGGACCGGTTTCATCACCGTCCGGTACGTGAAATTCTGCGCTCGCACCGCGCACAGTACGGTTACCGAAAAGTACGATGACGACGCGGCGCACACCGCACAGGGACGACTTTGGGAGGCGGCGTGACAGCCATCGAGCAGACAGAGGCGGCACGCCCGCGAGGCACGCGCCTGCCGCGCCGTGCCCGACGGAACCAGCTGCTGGGCGCCGCCCAGGAAGTCTTCGTGGCACAGGGCTACCACGCGGCCGCGATGGACGACATCGCCGAGCGCGCCGGCGTCAGCAAGCCGGTGCTCTACCAGCACTTCCCGGGCAAGCTCGACCTCTACCTCGCGCTGCTGGACCAGCACTGCGAGTCGCTCATCCAGTCCGTGCGCAACGCACTGGCGTCGACGACGGACAACAAGCAGCGCGTGCGGGCCACCATGGACGCCTACTTCGCGTACGTCGAGGACGACGGCGGGGCGTTCCGGCTGGTCTTCGAGTCCGACCTGACGAACGAGCCCGCGGTGCGCGAGCGCGTCGACAAGGTCACGAACGAGTGCGCCGAGGCGATCTGCGACGTCATCGCCGAGGACACCGGCCTCTCGCGCGCCGAGTCGATGCTGCTCGCCTCCGGCCTGGGCGGCCTCGCCCAGGTGGTGGCGCGCTCGTGGCTGCACAGCGACCGCAGCGTCCCGCGCGACCAGGCGGTCCAGTTGCTGACGTCCCTGGCGTGGCGCGGAATCGCGGGCTTCCCGCTGCACGGCAGCGAACAGCACCACTGAGCGCATCGCTGAGCCGACCCGCCGGCAGCCGGGCCGAAGCGGCGGACGGCCCGGCCGAAGGGCCGGCGGGAAGCGACGCGCGGGCCGACGCCTTGTTCCCGTCGGCTGTTCGCTCCTGGCGTTCTTCCGCTGAGCGTGCTCGTCCCCTCACCGGGCTAATGTGTGCTGGTACGGTGCGGAAGGTCGCGCACTTCACTGACCGTCGGAGGGACATAGCCGTGGAGGTCAAGATCGGCGTGCAGCACGCGCCCCGCGAGATCGTTCTGGAGAGCGGTCAGAGCCCCGAGGAGGTCGAGCAGGCGGTGGCCGAGGCGCTGGCCGGCAAGTCGCAGCTGCTGACCCTCGTGGACGAGCACGGCCGCAAGGTGCTGGTCCCCGCCGAGCGTCTCGCGTACGTCGAGCTGGGCGAGCCGTCCCCGCGCAAGGTGGGCTTCGGCGCGCTGTAGTCTCGGCCGAACAAGACGAGCCGGAGGGGCCCGGCGGTGAGACACCGCCGGGCCCCTCTGACGTTCCACACGCGTGCGGCACGGCTGCCGAGCCCCGTCGCACGAGGCGCACAGCCCGCTGCCCGGGGCGCACAGCCCGGCGTTGCGGCCCGAGCCGCTCCGCCGGTACACAGACGCCGCACAATCGGCCCACAGGGGAGGGTTGCATTCCGCAGGTCAGGGGTATGACCGGCTAGGACCGTCTGGCACCGGCCGACCGTGTGGGAGGGAACCCTCATGTTCTTGGAAACGTTCGGCTCCGCCGTGCTCGGTCTACTGCTCGGCTGGGCCGCGTTCCACCGCCTGGCCCACCGGCTGCCGTCCCGCCTGCTGGTCCTGTCGACCGGCGTCGCGGGCGCGCTGTTCGGCGGGTTCGTCACCCACAGCGCGCTGGGCTCCAGCGGCATCCTTCCGAACCTGATCGGCGCGGCGGTCGTCTCCGCCGCCTCCCTCTCCCTGCTGCTGCGCCCGGCCGGCCGCCTTCGCCGACGATCCCTGACGGCGTAGCCGCCCGAGGACCGCCGGAAACCGTCCGGCGACCACAACGGGCCCGCGGCCGCAGGGCAGCCGAACCGCCCGCCGCCGCGGAGCGCGCTACGCGGCCAGGCCCAGCGCGGCCATCCGCTTGGTGTGCGCCTCGGTGATCCGCGAGAACATCCTGCCGACCTCGGCGAGGTCGAAGCCGTCCGCGACTCCGCCGACGAGCATCGTGGACAGCGCGTCCCGGTCGGCCACCACCCGCTGGGACTGCGACAGGGCCTCGCCCATCAGGCGCCGCGCCCACAGCGCGAGCCGGCCGCCCACGCGCGGGTCCGCGTCGATCGCCGCGCGCACCTTCTCCACCGCGAACCCGGCGTGACCGGTGTCGTCGAGGACGGCGAGGACCAGCTCGCGCGTGTCGGAGTCCAGGCGGACGGCGACCTCGCGGTAGAAGTCGCTGGCGATCGAGTCGCCGACGTAGGCCTTGACGAGCCCCTCCAGCCAGTCCGAGGGGGCCGTCTGCTTGTGGAATCCGTCGAGCGCGGCGACGAACGGGTCCATCGCGGCGGTCGGCTCCTGCCCGATCTCCGCGAGCCGGTCGCGTAGCCGCTCGAAGTGGTGGAACTCGGCCGAGGCCATCTTCGCCAGCTCGGCCTTGTCCGCGAGGGTGGGCGCCAGCTTGGCGTCCTCCGCGAGGCGCTCGAACGCCGCCAGCTCGCCGTACGCCAGCGCGCCGAGCAGGTCCACCACCGCGGCGCGGTACTGCGGGTCGGCGGCGGCCGTCGCCCAGTCCTGGGCGGCGATCCCGGTGCGTTCGGCGGGCGCGTCGGCGGCGTTCTCAGGCTTGTCAGAGCTCGTCATGAAGCGCACAATAGCCCGCCCACCGCCCCTTCGAAGGGCCTGGTCAACCAGTGTGACGACGACTACGTGACCAAATCGGCCATCGCGTGTGCACGATTCCGGGGTATGGTGGTAATGCGCCTGCTGAGTACGCCGACGTTTTCCGACGTACATCGACAGGCCGCACGCATGAGGATGCCCGGTCGGTGGCCCGATCGGCTCCGACCCGACAGCCCTCCCTGGCCGTACGCCACTGTGCGTACGACGACCGGAGGGACCTCCAAGCGGTACGAGCGCTAGAGCGTCGGCAGAGGTCCCGTGTCATACGGCTTGCCCGAGCGGTATGCCCGTACGGCGGCCGACGTCCCCAGGCACGGTCACGGATACGACCCCCGCGCTCGCCTCGCGCCGCGCAAACAGAAGAGGCAGCACCCTGACTACGACGTTTCGATCCCTCGGGATCCTCCCCGAGACCGCCGAGGCCCTGGAAGCCGTCGGCATCACCACTCCCTTCCCCATCCAGGAGATGACGCTGCCCGTGGCCCTCTCGGGCACGGACGTCATCGGCCAGGCCAAGACCGGCACCGGCAAGACGCTCGGCTTCGGCCTTCCGCTCCTCGAGCGCGTGACCGTTCCCGCCGACGTCGAGGCGGGCCGCGCCGAGCCCGAGGCCCTCACGGACGCCCCGCAGGCGCTCGTCGTCGTCCCCACGCGCGAGCTGTGCGTCCAGGTCACCAACGACCTGCTGACCGCCGGCAAGGTGCGCAACGTGCGGGTCACCGCGATCTACGGCGGCCGGGCCTACGAGCCCCAGGTCGAGGCCCTGAACAAGGGCGTCGACGTGGTCGTCGGCACCCCGGGCCGGCTGCTGGACCTGGCGGGCCAGAAGAAGCTGAACCTGAAGCACGTCAAGTGCCTGGTGCTCGACGAGGCCGACGAGATGCTCGACCTGGGCTTCCTGCCCGACGTCGAGAAGATCATCGACATGCTGCCGGCCAAGCGGCAGACCATGCTGTTCTCGGCCACCATGCCGGGCGCGGTCATCGGCCTCGCGCGCCGCTACATGTCCCGGCCCACGCACATCCGCGCCACCGCGCCGGACGACGAGGGCGTGACGGTCGCGAACATCAAGCAGTTCGTCTACCGCGCGCACAACATGGACAAGCCGGAGATGGTCGCCCGCATACTGCAGGCCGAGGGCCGCGGGCTGGCGATGATCTTCTGCCGGACCAAGCGCACGGCGGCCGACATCGCCGAGCAGCTCCAGCGCCGCGGCTTCGCCTCCGGCGCGGTCCACGGCGACCTCGGCCAGGGCGCCCGCGAGCAGGCGCTGCGCGCCTTCCGCAACGGCAAGGTCGACGTCCTCGTCTGCACCGACGTCGCCGCGCGCGGCATCGACGTCGAGGGCGTGACCCACGTCATCAACTACCAGTCCCCCGAGGACGAGAAGACGTACCTGCACCGGGTCGGCCGTACCGGTCGCGCGGGCGCCAAGGGTACGGCGATCACGTTCGTCGACTGGGACGACATCCCGCGCTGGCAGCTGATCAACAAGGCGCTGGAGCTGGACTTCAACGACCCGGTGGAGACGTACTCGAGCTCCCCGCACCTGTTCTCCGACCTCGGCATCCCCGCGGGCACGAAGGGCACGCTGCCGCGCTCGGAGCGGACCCGTGCCGGGCTGGACGCGGAGGAGCTGGAGGACCTCGGCGAGACCGGCGGCCGCGGCGCCCGTGGGCGCGGTGGCCGGGGCGGTCGCGGCGAGCCGCGCTCGGCCGAGCGCGAACGCCCGGCGCACACCCCGCGCCGCCGACGCCGCACGCGCGGCGGTTCACCGGTGGACCCGGGTACGGCGACCTCCGGTGCGGTGTCTTCGGGCACCTCGGCCGCGGCCCCCTCTGCCGACGTCGCGTCGACCGGGGACGAGGCCACCGCCACCCGCACTCCGCGCCGCCGTCGGCGCACGCGCGGCGGCACACCGGCGCAGCCGGTGGCTTCCGGGACGGCGTCGGCCACCGAGCCGATCGAGCCGGTGGCATCCGAGGCGCCTTCCGCGTCCAAGGCCGCTGCGTCCGCTCCGTCCGTCGAGGCGGTCGCGTCGGTGGGCGCAGCGGAGTCCGCGGTGACGACGGCGGAGGGCTCCGCCCTCGACGCCCCCGAGACCCCGGCCAAGCCGCGCCGCCGCCGGACCCGCAAGTCGGCCGAGCGCACGGCGGCCTCGGCCGCCACCACGGCGCCGGCCGAGGCCGCCCAGGCGTCGGAAGCGGCCGAGGCGTCGCCCGTCGCGGTCGGGACCGAGGCCGAGGCCGTCGGCACCGAGCCGGCATCGGCGCCGCGCCGCACTCGCAAGAAGGCCGCCGCCACCGCCGAGACGGTGGTCGACACGGCCGAGGGCACGGTGGAGCAGGCGGAGGAGCCCAAGCCCCGCCGCCGCACCCGCAAGGCCGCCGAGCCCGCCGAGGCGGCGGTGGACGCCGCCGAAGGCACGGCCGAGGCCGAGACGAAGCCGCGCCGCACCCGCAAGAAGGCGACCGCCGCCCCCGAAACGGCCGCCGACAAGGCCGAGGGCACGGAGGCGAAGCCGAAGCGCACCCGCAAGGCCGCGGCCACCACCCCGGAAGCCGCCGCCGACACGGCCGAAGGCACCGAGGCCAAGCCGAAGCGCACCCGCAAGGCGGCCGCCACCACCCCGGAAGCCGCCGCCGACACGGCCGAAGGCACCGAGGCCAAGCCGAAGCGCACCCGCAAGGCGGCCGCCACGGTCGAGGCGCCTGAGGACGCCGAGGCGAAGCCGAAGCGCCCCCGGAAGGCCGCGGCGACCGCCGAGGCCTCGGTCGAGACGGCCGAGGGCGCGACCGCTGCCGAGGCCAAGCCCCGGCGTACGCGCAAGAAGGCCGCCACCGAGGCGGCCACGGCCGTCGAGGAGGCGGAGGCCAAGCCGCGCCGCCGCACCCGCAAGGCCGCTGAGCCCGCCGAGGCGGCGGTGGACGCCGCCGAAGGCACGGCCGAGGCCGAGACGAAGCCGCGTCGGACCCGCAAGAAGGCCGCTGCCGCCCCCGAGGCGACGCCGACCGTCGTCGACGGTGCCGACGGTGCGGCGGAGGCGAAGCCGCGTCGCCGTACCCGCAAGGCGGCCGAGGCCGCCACCGCGGAGATCCCGGCGCAGGCCACCGGTGAGCCGGAGGCCAAGCCCAAGGCGCGGCGCGCCCGGAAGGCGGCGGCCTCCGTGGAGTCGGCGGAGGCCTGATCCCACGCCCCGACGGCCCGGCCCACCCCGTGTGGGACCGGGCCGTCGGCGTGTCCGGCCCCAGCGACGCGCGCGTACCGGCGCCACCGCGAAGGCGCGCGGACGGGCTTGCCGAAGAACCGGTCCTTCGGCCCGTCGTGCGGGCTTTGTTCACCACCGGCCCGCGTCCTGGCCTCCGGCCCTCCTCCGCCCTTCGCCTCGGCGCTCCACCCTTCGCCGCCCGCGCCCGATAGCCTCGCCGCATGAGCAGGCCTCCGACCTTCCTTCCGCCGGCCGGTGCCCGGACCTACCGGCTGCGCACCGCTCGTGGTGAGTTCGCCGTCGTCGACGCGCCCGTGGCGCCCGGTTCCGGGTGGCGGGGCACCGTGCTGCTGCTGCCGGGGTTCACCGGGAGCAAGGAAGACTTCAACCCGCTGCACGAACCGCTCGCGGCGCGCGGGTACCGGACGGTGGCCGTGGACGGGCGCGGGCAGTTCGAGTCGGACGGCCCGGCGGACGACGAGTCGGCGTACGCCCAGGAGGAACTCGCGGGGGACGTCCTCGCGCAGGCCGAGGCGCTCGGCACGCGTGTGCACCTGCTCGGGCACTCCCTCGGCGGCCAGATCGCCCGCGCGGCCGTGCTGCTCGACCACTCCCCCTTCCTCTCGCTCACGCTCATGGCCTCCGGCCCGGCGCAGATCTCCGTCTCGCAGCAGCAGCGGGTGAAGCTGCTGCGGGACGCGCTCGGGGTGATGACGATGGCCGAGGTGTGGGAGGTCATCCAGGCGATGGAACCGCCCGGCGAGACCGACACCGCGTTCGACGCCGGTCTCGACAACCGGGAGGATCTTCGGCGGCGCTGGCTGGGCAACAAGCCCGCACAACTCCTCGCCACCGGACGCCAGTTGTGCACCGAGCCGGACCGCGTCGCCGAACTCGCCGCAACCGCGCTGCCGTTCCATGTGCTGTCGGGGGCGCGGGACGACGCCTGGCCGGTGCCACTCCTGGACGAGATGGCCGTGCGGCTCGGCGCCCGGCGTACGGTCGTCGAGGGAGCCGAGCACTCCCCCAACTGCGACCAGCCGCTCGCCACGGCCCGCGCCCTCGCCGACTTCTGGGACGACGTCAGCCGCGACGCGGGCGACACCGAGGCCCGGAGCCTCTCCTAGGTCCTGTCGTCGAACTCCCGTCTTCCCCGCGGGCGGGAGTTCGACGACAGGACCTAGTACTGCGCCTGCAGGTGCTCCCAGAAGCCGTCCCGCAGGGCGCGTCGCAGGTCGGCCTGGCCGCGCAGCGAGTACTGCAGCAGCCCCTCGGCCTCGACCAGCAGGTCCTGGTCGACCGAGCCGGGCAGGTAGGGGTGTCCGGGCAGGAGTTCCACCAGGGTGTCCCTGCCGCGGTCCGCAAGCCACTTGGCGGCGATCTGCGCGCCCACGAAGCGGACGTCCTCGCGAGTGGGCCGGGCGGCGCCCGCCGGGTCGTACGTCACCGCGGTACGCCGGGAGACGTACGGCTTGAAGAAGCCCAGGTCGAGCGTGCGCTGGCTGTCGACCTCCCACAGCAGCGGCTCGGCCTGGTTGCGGCCCTCGGGGGCCTCGATGCCCCACAGGTGGACCCGGGCGCCGTAGCCCTGGGCCGCCTCCACGGCCGGCACCAGGTCCTCGTCGCCGCCGAGCAGCGCGGCGTCGCTGATGGCGCGGTGCCGGGCCAGGGACTCCAGGTCCGACCGGATCAGCGAATCGACGCCCTTCTGCTGGTTGTTGGCGTTGAGGTTGCCCAGGCGGACCTTGACGTCGGGCAGTTCGGCGATGGACTGCTGCTCGGCGGTGTGGATGCGGCGGCGGGCGCCGTCGTACCAGTACACGCGCAGCAACCGGCTGTCGGCGAAGACCGTGCGGGCGCGGTCGATGAGCGCGTCGATCAGGCCCTCGGCGTCCAGGTCGAAGGAGCGGCGGTCCTCCGTCCCGGCGATCAGCCGGCCTGCGGCGGCGTAGAGGTAGCCGGCGTCGACGAAGATCGCATGGGTCGAGGGCGTCTTGGCCACCTCGGCGAGCATGCGCTCCAGGAGCTCGTTCGTGCGCTCGATGCGGGCGGCCAGCGCCGCGTGGTCCTCGTTCATCGCCTCCATTGTCCCGACGATCACGCTGCGAACACAACCGGTCCCGGTCGGTCGATCAGCAACGTCTTACCGGTCGGTAATTAGACGTTCGAAAAATTTATTTAGTCTAGGGAATGTTTGTAACACCTGAGCCGTTGAATACGAGTGGAACAGGGGGCCGCTACCGCCCCGTGAGCCACCCACTCACCAGTAATTCTCCGCAGGAGGATGACCAGACGAAGGGAGAAGCCCGTGCGCTTCGAGATCATGCGACTCGACGAGGTCAACGGCACCACCGTGGACAGCACCGTCGTGGACGCCGCCTCCGTCAACCGGATCGTTCAGCAGGCCGCCGCGATCGGTCAGCGGCTCTGGATCCGCCCGGCCGAGGCCTCGGCCTCGTAACGGCGACCGCTTTTTGATGCTTCGAGCCCCCGTACGGCACCGTGCCGTACGGGGGCTTCTTGCATGCCGCCCGGTCCCGAGGGCGAGACCCGGGCGCGCCCCCCCTGCCGGGGCGGAGCCTCAGGCGCCCCGGATCACCTGCATGACGCCGTTGATGATCTGCTGCACGGCGATCGCGGAGAGCATCATGCCCGCCAGCCGCGTCACCAGCACCACACCGCCGTCCTTGATGACCCGGATGATCAGCAGCGAGTAGCGCATGACCAGCCACAGCACCACGTGGATCGCGAGGATCGCCGACCACACCGATATCTGGGTGGACACGCTGTCGGCCTTCTGCACGGCGAGGATGACGGACACGATCGCGCCGGGACCAGCCAGCAGGGGCATGCCCAGCGGCACCAGCGCCACGTTGACGTCCTTGGTCTGCTTCGGCTCGTCCGTCTTCCCGGTGAGCAGGTCGAGCGCGATCAGCAGCAGGAGCAGCCCACCGGCGATCATCAGCGCCGGGACGGACACATGCAGGTAGTCGAGGATCTGGTGGCCGAGCACACCGAACACGGCGATGACCCCGCCGGCCACACAGACGGCCTGGAACGCCATCCGCTTCTGCACCTTGCCGGGACGGCCGGCGGTCAGCGCGAGGAAGATCGGGGTGATCCCGGGGGGATCCATGATGACGAAAAGGGTGAGGAAGAGGGAGCCGAAGACGGCAGCGTCGAACATGGGTGTGGAACAGCCTTGCGGAGAACGGAAGAAGGAAGACGGGCGCGCGAAGACGTGCGGATGCACGAAGGTGTGCGGGCGCACGACGCGCAGGGGGTAGGGCGTACGGGAGTGCGGGTGGCGCGGGGTCCGGTCAGGCTCCGCCGGCCCCCGGCACCGGGAACGCCCCGGTCGCCCGCCGCGTGATCTCCCCGTAGACCTCGGGGTCGGTGGTGAACTCGCCGAGCGAGACGGTCTTCCGGCTGCCGTGGTAGTCGCTCGAGCCGGTGACCAGCAGCCCGAGCTCCCGGGCCAGGCCGCGTAGCCGCGCCCTGGTGTCCGGGTCGTGGTCCATGTGGTCGACCTCGATGCCGTCGAGCCCCGCGGCGGCCATCTCGGCGATGGCGGACTCGGGAACCGTACGGCCCCGCTTGACCGCCGCCGGGTGGGCGAAGACGCAGACTCCGCCGGCGGCCTTGACCAGCCGGATCGCCTCGAAGGGGTCCGTCTCGTGCTTCGCGACGTAGGCCCGGCCGCCGTCGGCCAGCCACTGGTCGGTGAAGGCGTCGCTCACCGTCGGCACGACGCCGAGCTCGACGAGCGCGGAGGCGACGTGCGGCCGTCCGACCGAGCCGTTGCCCGCTATCCGCGCGACCTGCTCCCAGGTCACCGGCACGCCGAGCTCGTTCAGCCTGGCGATCATGCCCTTGGCCCGCGGCACGCGGTCGTCCCGGACCAGCTCCCGCTCGGCGAGCAGGGCGGGCTCCGCGGAGTCGAAGAGGTAGGCCAGCATGTGCATGCTGATGCCGTCGATACGGCAGGACAGCTCGGCGCCGGTGACCAGGGTGAGCCCCTCGGGCAGCGCGGCGATCGCCTCGGCGTGTCCGCGGGTGGTGTCGTGGTCGGTCAGCGCGACGACGTCCAGACCGGCCGCGGCGGCGTTCCGCACCAGCTCGGCCGGGGTGTCCGTGCCGTCGGACGCGGTGGAGTGGGTGTGCAGATCGATGCGCACGACACTGACTCCAGGCGGTGACGGGACGGAAGGGGACACCCAAGGATAACGGGAGCCGACGGGTGCCCTGTCACCCCCGAGGCACGGTCACGCCCCCTACACCCCGTCGGTAGGGCCCCCGCTCTCCCGGTACGGCACGCCTACGGGCGCAGCAGCCGCGGCGAGAGCGCTCCGCACGGCACCAGCTCGAGCTCGGCGCCCGCGTCCCGCAGGTCTGCCAGCACCAGCTCGTCGTACATCAGCAGCCCCGACTGCTCGGGCCACACCACCGCCCACAGCCACAGCCCGCGCGCCTCGCCCGCGAACACGGCACGGTCGACCGGGGCACCGGAGACGTGCCAGAGCGGGGTGGGACGGCCGCCGGCCAGCACCTTGGCGTCCGGCGGCTTCTCGACGTTCAGCGACGGGCCGGGGTCCGGGCCGTCGATGCCGGCGTAGTGCGCGCCGAGGCCGACGCCGAGTTCCTCCGCGACGAGGATCAGCTCCCCCATGCCGCCGAGCGGACCGGGTCCCGAGCAGGCCACGGCGGTGGCGCGGCCACCGCTGCGCTCGTCACCGGCGTAGGCCACTCCGGTGAACAGCCAGCCGACCGGCAGCGGCCACGGCATCCACACCGGCACCTGCGTACGGTGCACGACGACGCCGAGGGCTTCGACGCTGGGCGGGATCACGGGCTGCAGCGGATACACCGTCCCGTGCACCTCGCACTGCCAGGCGTCGCTGAAGAGTCCGGGAGCCCTGACCCGGCCACCGCACTTCGGGCAACTGGGTTCGCCCCTCATAGGGCCCCACGGTCCTACCCGGACCGCGCCGCGTCAAGGACGATCACCCGTCCGGAGGGAACACCTGACCGGACCGCACTAGATGCATATTGCATTAATTAGCAGACCTAACTTAGTATGTGCATAAGCCAACCATCTGCTCGGCCGACCGGGCGGACACTCACGCACGGCGATCTCACCGGGATTGGAGCATCACGCATGGGCGCGGACCCCTTCGATGCGGGAACGGGCAGCATCCTGCGGCAGCCGAAGGCAGTCTGGGCGACGGCCGGCGCGTCCGTCGTCGCCTTCATGGGCATCGGACTCGTCGACCCGATCCTCCCCTCCATCGCCAAGGGCCTGAACGCCACCGCCAGCCAGGTCTCCCTGCTGTTCACCTCGTACTTCCTGATCACCGCCGTCGCGATGCTGCTGACCGGCTTCGTCTCCAGCCGCATCGGCGGCCGCAAGACCCTGCTGCTCGGCCTCGCGTTCGTCGTGGTCTTCGCCGGCCTGGCCGGCACCTCCGGCTCGGTCGGCCAACTGGTCGGCTTCCGGGCCGGCTGGGGCCTGGGCAACGCGCTGTTCGTCTCCACCGCGCTCGCGGTGATCGTCGGCGCGGCGGCCGGGGGCAGCGCCGCCGCGATCCTGCTCTACGAGTCGGCGCTCGGCCTCGGCATGGCGTGCGGCCCGCTGCTCGGCGCGGTCCTCGGGAACGTCAGCTGGCGCTACCCGTTCTTCGGCACGGCCACGCTGATGGCGATCGGCTTTGTCTGCATCACGGCGTTCCTCAAGGAACAGCCCAAGCCGGCCCGCAGGACCACACTGCTGGACCCGATCAAGGCGCTCGGCCACGGCGGTCTCGCCTCGGCGGCGGTCTCGGCGTTCTTCTACAACTACACGTTCTTCACGGTGCTGGCCTTCACACCGTTCGTGCTGAACATGACGCCCTACAAGTCGGGCGCGGTGTTCTTCGCCTGGGGCCTGCTGCTCGCCGTCTTCTCGGTGATCGTGGCGCCGCGCATGCAGAAGCGGTTCGGCTCCCTGAAGGTGCTCGGCGGCTCGCTGGTGCTGCTCGCCGCCGACGTGGTCGTGCTCGGCTACGGCGACCACACCACCGCGATCGTCTGCACGATCCTGTCCGGCGCGTTCATCGGCGTGAACAACACCGTCTACACCGAGCTCGCCCTCGGCGTGTCGGACGCGCCGCGCCCGGTGGCGAGCGCGGGCTACAACTTCGTGCGCTGGTTCGCGGCCGCCGCCGCGCCCTACCTGGCGCCGAAGATCGAGGAGTGGACCGACCTGCACATCCCGTTCGTGGTCGCCGGTGCCACGGCGCTCGTGGGCGCGCTCGTGGTCCTGGTGCGCCGCCGGGCGCTCTCCCACGAGGCTGAGGAGCACCAGCCTCAGCACGCGACCGAGGACGGCGTCACGGTCTTCGCCAACTGACGCCCCCCGGCGATTGGTTGGGTGATATCGGTCACTCCAGCGGGACGGGCCCGCGGGCTGGGTCCCGCAGGTCCGTCCCGTTCGTCAGCCAGCGCTCCTGGAGGGCCTGCGCGCCGTGCACGCGCTTCCAGGCGGCCTCGTTCGGCGTCATCGGCAGCAACGGCAGGAACCGCACGGGGTCCAGCGGCTCGTCGAGCTCGAGGTCCTCCACCAGACCGCCCGGCTCGGCCACCAGGACCGAGGTGAAGGGCGCGCCGGGCCACAGCGGCTCCCCCACGTCGAGCGAGGCGCCCGGGGCCACGACCACACCCTCGACCTGCGGCGACGCGGCCAGCACGGCAAGCGGGCGGAGCACCTTGTCGGTGTCGGCGAGGCCGGCCCGGACCGACAGGACCAGTTCGGCGCGCGGCCCCTTGACGGGGTCGGCGAGCACCGCGGTGGGGTCCGTCATGGGGTGGGCGGACATGCCGAGAGTGGCGTAGCGGACGATGGCGCCCTCCCCGTCCTCGCCGGCGAAGCGCAGCACTTCGACGCGGTCCGTGCCGAGGAAGGTGACCGCCGCCCGGGCGTCCGGCTCGCCCAGCGCGGAACGCAACCGGGCCTCGACCAGAGGAAGAACATCAACCATGCGGCGAGCATAGAACTCGTCAGTAGCGGGCAAAGCAGCACCTTGACACGTCGGCCGACTGATACTCTTGCCCGGTGGTTCGGGGCAGCACGCAGAAGCGTCGCCATCAAGTCCCGACGCCGATGGAACTCCCTTACGAGGGACCGGCCGGAGGAGGTGGGGCTGTCATGGATCGAAGTCGACCGTGCAGTAGCACCCGCTCTTCCCGCCTCTGACGCAGCCCTACCGGTTGCGTCTGCTCGTACCTGGCTATCGCCTCCCGTATGCGCGCCTTCACGCGGAAGAGCACTTCGTCTCGCTTTGCCTGATCTGCGTCAGTAGCTGAATCAGCAATGAAGCCCGCCACCGCGACGGTGCGGTGCTCCCCGCTTTGTGGACGTGCGAAACATCCGCGCACCGGACGTCCTCATTCCGGGCAGTTCCGACCGCCCTCGGCGGCTCTTCGTTGCTCGTCGCGAAGGAGCCCCGCCATGTCCATGATCCGTGACCTGCGTGCCGTGGTCCGCCCGTCCCGTCCTGCGCCGCGCAAGGACACCGGCGCGTACGACGCCACCCGCGACCCGGCGACGCTGTCCGCCGTCGTGGACTGCGCCGTCTACCGCGACGGTGCCCGCGTCGAGACTTCGACGCCGCTCACCCCGCAGGAGGCGATGCGCCAGGTGCGGCGCGACGGCGGCTTCGTCTGGATCGGGCTGCACGAGCCGACCGAGGCCGAATTCTCCGGTATCGCCTCGGAGTTCGGGCTGCACCCGCTGGCCGTCGAGGACGCCGTCCAGGCGCACCAGCGGCCCAAGCTGGAGCGCTACGACGACTCCCTCTTCACCGTCTTCAAGACCATCCACTACGTCGACCACGACCAGCTCACCGCCAACAGCGAGGTCGTCGAGACCGGCGAGGTCATGTGCTTCACCGGGCGGGAGTTCTTCATCACCGTCCGGCACGGCGGCCAGGGCTCGCTGCGCGCGCTGCGGCACCGGCTGCAGGACGACCCGGAGCTGCTGGCCAAGGGGCCCTCCGCCGTGCTGCACGCCATCGCCGACCATGTCGTCGACGGCTACATCGCGGTCGCCTCCGCCCTTCAGGACGACGTCGACGACGTCGAGACGGAGGTGTTCTCACCGGGTCGGGGCCGGACTCCGCGCGGCACCGACGCCGGCCGGATCTACCAGCTCAAGCGCGAGGTCATGGAGTTCAAGCGGGCGGTGTCGCCGCTGCTGCGGCCCATGCAGCTGCTGAGCGAGCGGCCGATGCGGCTGATCGACCCGGACATCCAGAAGTACTTCCGGGACGTCGCCGACCACCTGGCCCGCGTCCAGGAGCAGGTCATCGGCTTCGACGAACTGCTCAACTCCATCCTCCAGGCCAACCTCGCCCAGGCGTCCGTGGCGCAGAACGAGGACATGCGCAAGATCACCGCATGGGCCGCGATCATCGCCGTGCCGACGATGGTGTGCGGGGTGTACGGCATGAACTTCAAGTACATGCCCGAGCTGCACTGGAAGTACGGCTACCCGGTGATCATGAGCATCACGGTCGCGATCTGCCTCGGCATCCACCGCACGCTGAAGCGGAACGGCTGGCTGTGAGCGCCCGTCCCGGTGCCGGGGGGCGTCCCGCCATCGGCCCTCGTGGGCACGGCATCGGTCCTCGTTAGGCTTCTGCCATGACAAGCGAGCTGCTCGACCAGGCCCTCGTCGAGGAGGCCACGAAGAAGTCCGGCCTCATCTGGGTCAAGGGCCCCGGCGTCCCGGCCCGTGCCCTGTGGCACGTCTGGCACGAGGGCGCGGCCTGTCTGGTCGGCGACGGCCCCGGTGAGCAGCCCCTGCCGCACCTGACCGACGGAGGCACCGCCGAGGTGACGGTGCGCAGCAAGGACAAGGGCGGCCGCCTGGTCACGTGGTCGGCGAAGGTCGTGGAGCTCGCACCCGAGTCGGAGGCGTGGCAGGCGGCGGTGGCCGAACTCAAGGGCAAGCGCCTGAACGCACCCGACGGCGAGGCCATGACCACGCGGTGGGCCCGCGAGTGCCGGGTCGTGCGCCTGGAACCGACCGGGACGACCGCGCCGCTGCCGGACGGCTCGCTGGCGACGGCACCGCTGCCGACCCCGGCGACGACCCGCCGGCCGATCCCGGCGGCACTGCCCCGGCTGCTGCTGAGGAAGCGGCGGCGGAAGCAGGCGTGAGCCGGCACAGGCGGCCGCCCCGGGGCGGCAAGGGACAAAAAGTGCCTCAGGATGCCGGCAGCTGCTTGCCGTAGTCGACCGTGTCGCTCTGGTCCGGTTCGGTCAGGGCGAAGTCCTTGCCCCACTCCGAGAAGGTGAGCGTTCCCGCGCCGCCCGCGCGCACCAGGCGCAGCGGGTAGGGCGTGCCCTCCAGGGACACGTCCAGAGTGCCGCCCGAGCCCTTGCCGCCGGTGACGCGGATGGTACGGACGCCGGACTGCTCGTGGTGGCCGTCCGCGGCCAGGGTGCCGTGCAACGTCAGCAGGCCGTCGAGGAGGACGTTCTTGTCCGTGAAGCCGCTGAACCGCTGGTACGCGGGGTCGCCCTGCGGCACCTTCACGTACTTGCCGTCGAGCTTGTCGGCGGCGCCCGTGTCCTTGCCGCTCCCGCCGCCCTTGGCGTCGCCGTCGGCGTGGCTCCAGAACTCGGCGTCGGCCTTCAGATACAGCTGCTTGCCGACCCGCAGCAGCCGGAAGGTCACGCCCTGCGAGGTGACCGAGCCGGAGCCGCCGTCGGGCTTCAGCCGCATGTCGAGCTGGTACGTACGGCCGTTGCTGACCACGTTCCCGGAGAGGTGGACGGTTCCGGCGGAGTCCGCCGCCGCCCGGGTTCTGGCCTGGATCCTGTCGGCCGGCAGTTTGCCGACGCCGTTGGTGCCCGCGTCCGGGTCCTTCCCGGCGCACCCCGTCAGCCCCGCTCCCGTGACGGCGACCAGAGCGCACAACGCGCTCGCCAGTGCGGCCCGGCGGGTACGGCGGCCCTGGGGAATCGCAGTCACAGGTGGCGCTGCCTTTCTGACGGGAGCGACTGGTGCGAGGCATGCGAGTGGCGCGACGGGTGGTACCCGAAGCGGCGTACCGCAGCGTACCGGTGCCGTGGGGACCCGGCGGAGCCAGTCCGTCCGGACTGCTCACCAGGGCGTATCCGAACGGGACGGGCTAGCCTGAAGCCCACCTGAGCGGGCAAGGGGGAAAAGACACCCACCACACCCGAGAGATGCCCCACACATCACAGAGCACGCAAAGGAGGCGCAGCCATGGCAGCGGGCGCGCCCCGGATCTTCGTCTCGCATCTGTCCGGCGTCGCCGTCTTCGATCCGGCGGGCGACCAGGTGGGGCGCGTGCGCGATCTGGTCGTCATGCTGCGCGTCGGCCGCCGGCCGCCCCGCCTGCTCGGGCTGGTCGTCGAACTCACCACCCGGCGCCGCATCTTCCTGCCCATGACCCGGGTGACGAGCATCGAGTCCGGCCAGGTCATCAGCACGGGCGTGCTGAACGTCCGGCGGTTCGAGCAGCGTCCCACCGAACGGCTCGTCTTCGGCGAACTGCTGGACCGGCGGGTGACGCTGGTGGAGACCGGCGAGGAGGTCACGGTCCTGGACCTGTCGGTGCAGCAGCTGCCCGCCCGCCGGGACTGGGAGGTGGACCGGGTATTCGTCCGCAAGGGCCGCAGGGCGGGCGCGTTCCGGCGCGGCAAGGGCGAGACGCTGACGGTCGAATGGTCGGCGGTCACCGGCTTCTCCCTGGAGGAGCACGGACAGGGTGCGGAGAACCTGCTCGCCACCTTCGAACAGCTGCGCCCCGCCGACCTCGCCAACGTGCTGCACCACCTCTCCTCCAAGCGGCGCGCCGAGGTCGCCGCCGCCCTGGACGACGACCGGCTCGCCGACGTCCTGGAGGAGCTCCCCGAGGACGACCAGATCGAGATCCTCGGCAAGCTGAAGGGCGAACGCGCGGCCGACGTCCTGGAGGCGATGGATCCGGACGACGCGGCCGACCTGCTCGGTGACCTGCCCAAGGAGGAGCAGGAGCGGCTGCTGGGCCTGATGCAGCCCGCCGACGCGGCCGACATGCGCCGGCTGATGTCGTACGAGGAGCACACGGCGGGCGGTCTGATGACCACCGAGCCGATCGTGCTGCGCCCGGACGCGACCGTCGCCGACGCCCTGGCCCGGGTCCGCAACCGCGACCTTTCCCCCGCGCTCGCCGCCCAGGTCTACGTCTGCCGTCCACCCGACGAGACCCCGACCGGCAAGTATCTGGGCACGGTCCACTTCCAGCGGCTGCTGCGGGACCCGCCCTACACCCTGGTCAGTTCGATCCTCGACGACGACCTGCAGCCGCTCGCCCCGGACGCCGCGCTGCCGCTGGTCGCCGGGTTCTTCGCCACCTACGACATGGTGGCGGCGCCCGTCGTCGACGAGGCCGGCTCGCTGCTGGGCGCGGTCACCGTGGACGACGTCCTGGACCACATGCTGCCGGAGGACTGGCGGGAGACGGAGTTCCACCTGAACGACGCGGAGGACGAGGGACCGGCCGGAGCGGGCAAGGGGGTGGCCACCCATGGCGGCTGAGCGCGACAGCGCCCGCGAGCGCCACCCCGCCGGGGCCACCGCCGCCGGCCGGCCTCGGGCGGGCCGGCTGGACCAGCCGCGCCCGCCCCGGCGCAAGCTGCTGCCGGAGTACGACCCCGAGGCCTTCGGGCGGGTGTCGGAGCGGATCGCCCGCTTCATCGGCACCGGGCGGTTCCTCGTCTGGATGACGGTGGTGATCCTGGTGTGGGTGGTGTGGAACATCGCAGCACCCCGCCACCTGCGCTTCGACGAGTACCCGTTCATCTTCCTGACGCTGGCGCTGTCCCTGCAGGCCTCCTACGCCGCTCCGCTGATCCTGCTGGCGCAGAACCGGCAGGACGACCGCGACCGGGTCAACCTGGAACAGGACCGCAAGCAGAACGAGCGGTCGATCGCCGACACCGAGTACCTGACCCGGGAGATCGCCGCGCTGCGCATGGGTCTGGGCGAGGTCGCGACCCGCGACTGGATCCGCTCCGAGCTGCAGGACATGATGAAGGAGCTGGAGGAGCGGCAGAACGGCCATCACGAACACGCCGTATTCCCGGCGGACCACCCGCGCGGACGTGACATGGACGACCGCTGACGGGGGTCCCTGGCTCGCCGCCGCGCGCCGTACCATCGTCCTTATGGCTACGGAAGACGCGGTGCGCGCAGCGCTGGCGACGGTTGACGACCCGGAGATCCACCGACCCATCACCGAACTCGGGATGGTCAAATCCGTGGAGATCGGCGCGGATGGAGCGGTCGCGGTCACCGTGTACCTGACGGTCTCCGGCTGCCCCATGCGCGAGACGATCACCCGGCGCGTGACGGACGCGGTCTCGCGCGTCGAGGGCGTCACCCGCGTCGACGTCTCGCTCGACGTCATGAGCGACGAGCAGCGCAAGGAGCTGGCGAACGCACTGCGCGGCGGCCAGGCCGAGCGCGAGGTCCCCTTCGCCAAGCCCGGCAACCTCACCCGGGTCTACGCGGTCGCCTCCGGCAAGGGCGGCGTCGGCAAGTCCTCCGTGACGGTGAACCTGGCGGCGGCGATGGCGGCCGACGGCCTGAAGGTGGGCGTGGTCGACGCCGACATCTACGGCCACAGCGTGCCGCGCATGCTCGGCGCGGACGGCCGCCCGACCCAGGTCGAGAACATGATCATGCCGCCGTCGGCGAACGGCGTGAAGGTCATCTCCATCGGCATGTTCACCCCGGGCAACGCGCCGGTCGTCTGGCGCGGCCCGATGCTGCACCGCGCGCTCCAGCAGTTCCTGGCGGACGTGTACTGGGGAGACCTGGACGTCCTGCTCCTGGACCTGCCGCCCGGCACCGGCGACATCGCGATCTCCGTGGCCCAGCTGGTCCCGAACGCCGAGATCCTGGTCGTGACGACCCCTCAGCAGGCCGCGGCCGAGGTCGCCGAGCGGGCGGGGTCCATCGCCGTGCAGACCCACCAGAAGATCGTCGGCGTGGTCGAGAACATGTCCGGCCTGCCCTGCCCGCACTGCGGCGAGATGGTCGACGTCTTCGGCACGGGCGGCGGCCAGGTGGTCGCCGACGGCCTGACCCGCACCACCGGCACGTCGGTCCCGGTGCTCGGCAGCATCCCGATCGACGTCCGCCTCCGCGAGGGCGGCGACGAGGGCAAGCCGGTCGTCCTGACGGACCCGGACTCCCCGGCCGGCTCGGCCCTGCGCGCGATCGCGGGCAAGCTGGGCGGCCGGCAGCGGGGCCTTTCGGGACTGTCGCTGGGCATCACGCCGAAGAACAAGTTCTAGGGCCGGGGCCCGGGCTCACGCGCTCGGCCCGAGGGCTCGGACTCTCATGACGAAGGGGGCGCCGTCCGCGCGGACGGCGCCCCCTTCGTCATGGGAGTCACGCGTACGCGGTGATGTCCTTGATCTTGGCGAAGCCGAGCCCGTACGCGCTCATGCCCCTGCCGTACGCCCCCACGTGCACCCCTTCCGGAGTCGAGCCGGCGAGCACCCAGCCGTACTCGGACTCGCGGTAGTGGAACGAGGACGGGACGCCGTCCACGGGCAGGGAGAGCGTCGACCAGTCGGGGCCGGTCAGATCGTCGGCGAGCACCCACGCCGTCTCTGTCTGCTGCTCCAGCCAGTCGTCGCGCAGGGCGTGGTCCATCTGCATGGGCCAGGTGAAGGACAGCAGCCCGACTCCGGCGAGCCAGGCCGCCGAGGAGACCGACGTGGCCTCCAACTGCCCCGTGCCGTCGGCGAGGCGTCGCACGGGGTTGGCTGCGACCGTGACGACGACCGTGAACCTCTCCTTGGGGTCGTCCGGGGACCCGGACACGAACTCGTTGCGCACGGTGGGCTCGTCGCCGTGCCCGATCGAACCGTGTTCGACGGAACCGTCGGCCGAGGTGCCGACCTGCATCAGCCAGCGCGGCCCCGTGAAGGCCTCGTCGAGGCCGTACCACGGGAAGGGCGCCAGCAGGTAGCCGTCGACCGTGCGCCGGGCGGAGGGAAGCTGCTGTCCGCCCTCCGCGGCCGGTGCCTGCGCGACCGCCCTACTTGTCGTCTCCATGTACCCGGACGCCTCCTCGCTCTCGTCGGACCGGAGCTGCCCGCCCCCCTTCGGGCGTACGCGTCCGGTCCGCACAACAACTCGGCAGCATATCGAGCCCGCCACGGGCAGCCGGGAAATCACCCGGCGCGTGGGTCGTGGGAGGGACGGGTTCAGGCCGCACGGAGCCAACGGACGGTGGCCCCGGCACGGCGGCCAGGCCCATGACCTGCGCGGCTTGGTCTAGCGGGGCCCTGCGGGGCCGGTGTGGCATCCGTGGGACCTGTGGCCCAGGTGAACTATGTGGCGTCCGCGTCGAAGGGCGGGCGGTCGTCGGGGCCGGAGTCCTCGGGCTTCTTGGTCATGTCGACCCGGCCGCCGGCCGAACCCGAGGAGGGGGTGGACGGCGAGGACGAGGAGTCGGACTCGTAGCTGTGCACCGCGTCCGTGACCTCGGCCATCTCCTTCTTCAGGTCGAAGCCGTTGCGGATCTCCTTCAGCCCCAGGTCGTCGTTCTCCAGCTGCTTGCGGATGAACGTCTTGGGGTTGAGGTCCTCGAACTCGAAGTCCTTGAACTCCGGGCCCAGCTCCTGGCGGATGTCCTGCTTGGCGCTCTCCGAGAACTCGCGGATCTTCCGGATCGTGCGCATGACGTCCTGGATGACCTTCGGGAGCTTGTCCGGACCGAACACGAGCACGGCCAGGACGATGATCGTCAGCAGCTCGAGCGGTCCTATGTCATTGAACACCTGAAGCTCCTTGCGATGTCCGTGTCCTCGGCCCTCGGGCGGTCCGGTCTGTACGGGTCCATCCGTGGTCCGGGCCGGGTCCACGGTACCCGCCCCATGTGCGCTCCGGGTACCGTCCAGAGGTGTCGGAGTGCGTGTGCACCACCAGTTTTCCGGCTTGTTTGCCTTGCGGCAGCCGTGTGTTGTCCCGTGTCGCGGCCGCGGCCGCCTTCCCTGTGAGGTTCACGTCAGTCACTGTTCGAGGACCCGAGCACGAGCGAGACCTTCCGCTGCGCTCCGCCGCGTTCGATGGTCAGCTCCAGTCGGTCGCCGGGACGGTGGGCGCGCGTCTTGACGATCAGCTCCTCACCCGAGTGGACACGCTGGCCGTCCACCGCGGTGATCACGTCTCCGGCCCTGATGCCGGCCTTTGCGCCGGGGCCGCCGGGGGTGACCGGGGAGCCGCCGTCGCGTCCCTTGGTGCCGACCCTGGCGCCGTCGCCGGTGTAGTTCATGTCGAGGGTCACCCCGATCACCGGATGGCTGGCCTTGCCCGTGTTGATCAGCTCCTCGGCTACGCGCCTGGCCTGGTTGACCGGGATGGCGAAGCCGAGCCCGATGGAACCGGCCTGGCCCGTCTGCGAGTCCGACCCGCTGTCGGCGGAACGGATGGCCGAGTTGATGCCGACGACCCGGCCCC
>NZ_MUBM01000128.1 GCF_002154505.1 Streptomyces carpinensis
CCGAAGGCCGGCGGCGGGGAGGCCTGGGCGGGCGGTGCGAAGCCCGGGGCCCCACCCGTCTGCGGCTGCTGCGGGGCCTGTGCCGGGGCGGGGGCCTCCTCCAGGACCTCACCGCCGAAGTTCTTCAGCAGCGCTTCCAGGCCGCCGTCGAAGCCCTGTCCGACCGCGGCGAACCGCCACACGTCCTTGAGGTAGATGTCGCCCAGCATCACGGCCCGCTCGGTGGAGAACTCCGAGCCGTTGAACGCGTACCGGGCCACTTCCTCGCCGCCCGCGACGATGCGCAGGTAGCCGGGGCCGATCTGCGACATCTGCCCCGCGCCGTCGATGGTCGCCGTAAACGACAGCTTCCGGATGTTCGACGGGATCCGGTCGAGCGTGACCCTGAAGGACTCCGTGTCGCCCGCCTGTGCGCCCAGCAGCTGGATGGCCTCCTCGGGGGACTTCGGCTGGTTGAAGAAGATGAAGTACCGGTCGTCCGAGAGCCGTTCGTCGGCGTCGAGGCCGAAGCAGCTGATGTCGAAGGTCAGTCCGGGGCCGGAGATCTGCACGCCTACGTACAGATCCGTGCCCGCGGTCAGGTCACTGATCCTGGCCTTGTGGCCGCGTTGGAATTCCCTGGGCATGCGTAACGACCGTCCCCCATCCCGAATGCGAGTGTTCGTCGCGTCAGGCTAACGGCAAACTCCGACACCGGACCAAGCCGGTACAGACCCGGTACACAATCCCCGTCCGCCTGTGCCGTAGGGGGTCGGCCGCGTTTCGTACGGCGCCCGGTTGCGGCCGTTCGGGGTCCGGTCGCGGCCGTTCGGCCCCGGGGCTGATCCGCCGCCGAGGGCGGTAGGTCACTCGCCGCGCGCGCCCGGCAGGTGCGGCAGCCGGCCCGCGGCGACCACCCCTTCGAGATAGCCCCGGGCCCGCTCGGTGCGCGGGTAGGCGTCGAGGAGCCGCCAGAAGTCGGGGCCGTGGCCGGGGACGAGCAGATGGGCCAGCTCGTGCAGGAGGACGTAGTCGACGACGTACTCGGGCATGCCCTGCAGGCGGTGCGAGAGGCGGATGCTGCCCTCCGCCGGGGTGCACGATCCCCAGCGCGTGTTCTGGTTGGTGACCCAGCGGACCGAGGCAGGCCGGGCCCGGCCGTCGAGGTACTGCTCGGACAGCCGCTCGGCCCGCTCCGCCAGCTCGCCGTCGCCGAGCGCCCGCCGGCTCTCCTGGGCGGCCAGCTTGTCGAGCATGACGTTCACCCAGCGCCGCTCCTCCGCCTCGGACATCCGGGCCGGGATGAGCACGATGGTGCGGTCGCCCTCGCGGTATGCGGAGACCGTCCGGCTGCGCCGGGCGCTCCTGCGGACCTCGATCGCGCTCGCCGCCGGGCCGCTCGGCGGCGGGCTCGTCTTGCTGCGCTGTGGCGTTCCGGCGCGGTGCAGTGGGTCGGCGGACACGCCCCGACGTTACCGGGTGTACGCGGGGGAAGTCCCGGGTCCGGGACGGTTCCGCACCGATCCCCCACCGAGCGTCTGATTCGTACGACGAATCCCCCCTGCCTGTGGACAACTTTCCGCACCGGCCGGCCGGGCCGGGCATGCTGGCACTCGTCGGCGGAGCGACGACCGGCTCCACCGACGCCCGGGGAGGTACATCAGGCCCTTTCTCCGGGCCGCTGTTCAGGCTGTTTCCTTGGATTTCTTCGGGTACGGGGGCCGCACATGCATCCGATGGTCAAACCCGCGCTCCGGCGCGGCTGGCGCGATCTCAACACCGTGCAGTTCGGGATGACTCCCGCGCACGCCCTGACGCTCGGCCCGGTCGACACGGCGACGGGCAGCTTCCTCGACCTGCTCAACGGCACACGCGGTCTGCCCCTCCTGCGCGAGGAGGGGCAGCGCATGGACCTGCCGGAGGGCCATGTCGACCGGCTCGTGACACGGCTGGCCCGCGCCGGGCTCCTGGACGACGCCCGTGGTGGGGGCGCCGCGGCCTGCGCCCTGCGGGAGAAGAAGGAGGTCATGGACCGACTGCGTCCGGACCTGGCCTCGCTGTCCCTGGTGGCGCGGGAGCCGGGCGAGGCGATCGGCCGTCTGGCCGCCCGGCGTGATCTGCGCGTTCAGGTGCGCGGCGCGGGACGGGTGGGGGCGGTGCTGGCGGCCCTGCTGTCCGGCGCGGGGGTCGGCGAGGTCGATGTGCTCGACGGGGGATGTGTGGAGCCCTGGGACGTCGCCCCGGGCGGGCTGCCCGCAGAGGCCGTCGGCGAGCGCAGGACGGCTGCGGCCCGCCGGGCCGTGCGCCGGGCGGCCCCGGACCGTCCGGTACGCCGCGGCCGGAAGGCACCGTCCGAGGAGGGCGAGCCGGGCCACTCGCTGGTGATCCTCGCGCCGAGGGACGACATCGCCGTGCACGCGCCCGACCCGTCCGCGGCGGCCGAGCTGATCGCGTCGGGTACCCCTCATCTGTACGCCGGGGTCGTGGAGGCCACGGGCGTCGTGGGCCCTCTCGTCCTGCCCGGCCAGACCGGCTGCGCCGAGTGTCTGCACCGGGGCCGTACGGACCGGGACGAGACGTGGCCGCGCCTGGTGGCCCAGTGGCGATCCGGCAGACCGCGCCATGTGCGCCCCTGCGACCTGGCCCTCGCCACGACCGTCGCGGGACTGGCGGCGGCCCATGCGCTCGCGTTCCTGGACGGGGAGTCGCCCTCCGGCGCGGGCGTCCGCTGGGAGGTGTCCGCACCTGGTCTGAACTGGCACGCGCGACCGGTGTGGCCGCATCCGGCCTGCCCGTGCGGGGCCGCGCGAAAACCCGTGGCGGAAGACACCTCAAACGAGGGCGAGTCACGCGAGACAATGGCTGGGCAACGGCCGTCATCGACGCCATGCCGTCAGGCAGACGCGGCGCGGCTTGCTGGGACTTGGAGGGCGCATGTCTGATCTTCCCCGGAAGGCGGTCACCCGGACCGCCAAGCTCGCCGCGCTCCCGCTCGGCTTCGCCGGGAGAGCGACCTGGGGACTCGGCAAACGGATCGTCGGTGAGTCGGCGGAGCTCGTCGGCCGGGAACTGCAGCAACGCACGGCCGAGCAGCTGTTCAAGGTGCTGGGCGAGCTCAAGGGCGGGGCGATGAAGTTCGGGCAGGCGCTGTCCGTCTTCGAGTCCGCGCTGCCCGAGGAGGTCGCCGGCCCCTACCGGGCGGCGCTGACCAAGCTCCAGGAGGCAGCGCCGCCGATGCCGACGCGCACCGTGCACGCCGTGCTGGAGGAGCGGCTCGGCGCGGACTGGCGTGAGCTGTTCGAGGAGTTCGAGGACAAGCCGTCCGCGGCGGCCTCGATCGGGCAGGTGCACCGGGCGGTGTGGCACGACGGCCGCGAGGTGGCGGTCAAGGTGCAGTACCCGGGCGCCGGTGAGGCCCTGCTGTCCGACCTGGGTCAGCTGAGTCGGTTCGCCCGCCTGCTGGGGCCGCTGATCCCCGGCATGGACATCAAGCCGCTGATCTCCGAACTGAGGGACCGGGTCTCCGAGGAGCTGGACTACGGCCTGGAGGCGCAGGCCCAGCAGGCGCACGCGGAGGAGTTCGCGGACGACCCCGACGTCGTCGTCCCGGCCGTGGTCCACCAGTGCGACCAGGTGCTGGTCACCGAGTGGATCGACGGCATCCCGCTGTCGGAGGTGATCGCGGACGGCACCCGTGCGCAGCGCGACCGGGCCGGCCAGCTCCTCGCCCGCTTCCTGTTCTCGGGCCCGGCCCGCACCGGTCTGCTGCACGCCGACCCGCATCCGGGCAACTTCCGTCTGCTGCCCGGCGGGCCGGACGGCGAGGACGACTGGCGTCTGGGCGTGCTGGACTTCGGCACCGTCGACCGCCTGCCCGGCGGCCTGCCGACGCCGATCGGAGAGTCCCTGCGGATGACCCTGGACGGCCAGGCCGACGCGGTCTACGAACTGCTCTGCACGGAAGGCTTCGTGAAGGAGTCGATCGAGCTGGAGCCGGACGCCGTCCTCGACTACCTGCTGCCGATCATCGAACCGGCCCAGGTGGAGGAGTTCACCTTCACCCGGGGCTGGATGCGCAGCCAGGCGGCCCGGATCGCCGACCCCCGGTCTCCCGCCTACCAGCTGGGCAAGCGGCTCAACCTGCCTCCGGCGTACCTGCTGATACACCGTGTGACGCTCAGCACGATCGGGGTGCTGTGTCAGCTGGGGTCCACGGTGCGGCTGAGGGAGGAGCTGGAGGAGTGGCTGCCGGGCTTCGTCCCGGAGCCCGAGACCGAGGAGTCAGCCGCCGAGGCCTGAGCCGGACGTGGAGGCCTGACCGCGGAGGGCCGAGGGGGAGGTCCGGCGGGCGAGGCCCCGCGGGCTCACCACCAGGCCGAGTCGAGCCGGCTCTCGATGGAGCGGAGGTTCTCACGGGAGCAGGCGTCGCAGAAGTAGCAGCGGACGCCGTTCTCCACGGAGCAGGTCCACGTCGGCGGCGGACCCTCGGCCGGGGTGCCGCAGCGCGTGCAGACCACGGGCGGGCGTTGCGCGGTGCGGCCGCCGTGGCCGGGGTCTCCGGGAAGACTCGTCACCCGGTGACGATACCGCCGCCGCTGTGGATCGGCGCGTGCAACGCACCGCGGGGGCGGGTCCGTCCTCAACGGACCCGCCCCCGCGGTCAAGTTCGCCTCCCTGCCGGGAGGTCACCGCTCGGCGGTGGGGGGCGGTCAGTGCATGACCGCCATGGCGAGCGCGCGGCGGGCACGCAGCGAGGCGCGCTCGGCGCGGCGCTGCATCCGGCGGGCGGCCGCCAGGCGCACGGCATGGCGATCACGCTCCGCCTCCCGCAGTCGCTCGTGCATATGCGCACGGGCCATGGCTTCGGGGATGAGTTGCATCTCTCGGGTCCTGTTCTGACGCGAGTCGTTCGCGCCGGTGGTGGTGACGTCTTCGGTCGCGGAGCCTGCGGGCTCGCTGGTGGACGGCTTCATCGGGGCCTGCTTCTGGGGGTCGTGCGTGAGGGGACGGTCGATCGTTCCTGCGGTGTTCATGCCATGACCGGGTTCTTGCGCGGGCGACCACGCGGCCGCTTCCGGGCGACGACGACACCCTGGACGAACAGCTCGCCACCCCAGACGCCCCAGGGCTCACGCCGCTCCTTGGCGCCGGCGAGGCAGGCCTCGATCAGCGGGCAGGTACGGCAGAGGGACTTGGCGTACTCCACGTCCGCCGGCGACTCGGCGAAGAAGACCTCCGGGTCGTAGGAACGGCACGGGACGGGCACGCCGAGGTTCTCGATGGCGTCGTCGAGCGCGGTGAGCGCGGTGAGCGGGATCAAGGTGGGGTCCTCCGTGAGACCGGGCTTGGGGATCGTGTCGGAAGGCGGTACGGACGGGGCGTGCGCTTCGAGTTGCACGGTTCGTCTTCCTCGTCTGGTCGGTCCGGCCGGTCGGCCGGGTGTCGGCTGGGTACCGGGTTCTTTTCTTGTCCCGAGGCCCCTTCGGTCCGCCGTCCCCGTTCGGGGAAAACAGAAGGGCCGCGGATCCCGGTTGGGGTTCCGCGGCCCTGAAGGCGCCGGCCTGATCGGCGATCAGGCTGGATCACTCCAGGGTTCTGGCCCACGGAAGGCCCACATCAGGTGGTGCTGCGTCGTCTGCTTCCGGACTCCGGCACCGGCCGCCGCAAAGGCATAGGCCTGCGCCTGTGCCACTACTGCTTCCAGTGCCTTGGTCGGTCGCTCATTGCGCTCACGGATGGGAAGACCCGCGAGAGAGATGGCGGACGCCGGACGCACGGCACGAATGCCGGACAGACCGGTGCCCTGGTCCGAGACGCCGAGCATGCACAGGGAGGCGACCGAGCGATCGGTCATTTTGGCGGTGCTGAAGAAGCTGCTCTTGATGCTGATCACTGGACTCGCCTCCTCTCGGCGTCTAGGGGACTGGTGTGATCCAGTCCTCGGATATGCAAGTACAACACGGAATCACAGCCTCAGGAAGGCCGCTGTTCCCGTGACCAAGAACCTATGGGGATTCGCGGGGCATGCGCAAACTATTTTTTCGACGAGTTCGTGTCAGTCCTCGGTGTCTTCGGTCGCACACGGCCGACCTGCGCAGATGGCGAGAACGTCGGCCCCGTGGCGGCGCAGCTTGCGCATGCCGACCCCGGGGATGCGCGCGAGCTCCCGCTCGTCGTCCGGGACCGCCTCGGCGATCGCCATCAGGGTCCTGTCGGTGAAGACGCAGAAGGCGGGCTGCCCGGTGCGCCGCGCCTGTTCCTCCCGCCACTCGCGCAGCCGCTCGTAAAGGCCCTCGTCCATGTCCGAGGGGCAGCCGTCGCAGCGCATCAGCTTCATCTCGCCGGCGTCGGTCAGCGTGCGGCCGCAGACACGGCACCGGGCCGGGGTCCGTTGGGCACGCCGCGGTACGGCATCCGGGTGGACCACCGTCCCACCGGCCGGGGCGAAGCCTCGCTCGATGCCGCCGGAGGCGCCGGTCGTGCCACGGCCGGCCGTGGTGGCGGAGCCGGGACGCAGTCCGTCGAGGAAGCGGCTGGGGCGGCGGTTCGGGCGGCCGCCGGGCGAGCGGGACAGCGACCAGGAGAGGTGCAGCCGCTCGCGGGCGCGGGTGACGCCGACGTAGAGCAGGCGCCGCTCCTCCTCGATCTGCTCGTCGGTTCTGGCGTAGGTGATCGGGACCATGCCCTCGGCGACGCCGACGAGGAAGACGACGTCCCACTCCAGGCCCTTGGCGGAGTGCAGGGAGGCAAGGGTGACGCCCTGGACGGTGGGGGCGTGCTGGGCGTTCGCCCGCTCGTCGAGCTCCGCCACGAGGTCGCCCAGGGTGGCGCCCGGGTGGGCGGCGGCGAAGTCGTGTGCGAGGTTCACCAGGGCGGCCAGCGACTCCCAGCGCTCCCTGACGGCGCCGGAACCGGCCGGGGGCCGCGGGGTCCAGCCCTCGCCGGAGAGCACGGCACGCACCTGCGAGGGCAGGTCCACCGCGTCGTCGAGGAGGGAGTCGTTGGAACCGAATCGGGCGGCGCCGCGCAGGGCGACACCGGCCTTGCGCACCTCGGGGCGGTCGAAGAAGCGCTCGGCGCCCCTCAACTGATAGGGCACACCGACGTCGGCGAGGGCCTGCTCATAGGTCTCGGACTGGGAGTTCGTCCGGAAGAGGATCGCGATCTCGCTCGCCGGGACACCGGAGGCGACGAGATCCCGGATGCGGCGGGCAGCCCCTTCGGCCTCGGCGGGCTCGTCGGTGTACTCGGTGAAGTCGGGCTCGGGGCCTGCCGGCCGCTGGGAGACCAGTTCCAGCCGGTGATCGGCGGCCCGGCCACGGGCCTGGGCGAGCAGTCCGTTGGCCAGGTGGACGACCTGCGGAGTGGAGCGGTAGTCGCGGACCAGCTTGACGACGGTGGCGCCGGGATGGCGGGTGCGGAAGTCGAGGAGGTGGTCGGGGGTTGCTCCCGTGAACGAATAGATCGTCTGGCTGGCGTCACCCACGACGCACAGGCTGTCCCGGTCTCCCAGCCACAGCTCCAACAGGCGCTGCTGCAGCGGGCTGACGTCCTGGTACTCGTCCACGACGAAGTGCTGGTACTGGGCGCGGACCTGTTCGGCGATGTCACGCCGGTCCTGCAGAACGGCGACGGTCAGCAGCAGGACGTCCTCGAAGTCGATGACCGAGCGGTCCCGCTTGAGGTCCTCGTAGACGGAGTAGAGCTGCGCGATCTCGGCCGGGTCGCGGGGTGCCTGGCGGCCGGCCTTCGCGGCTGCGAGGGCATAGTCGGCCGGGACGGTCTGGGTGACCTTGGCCCACTCGATCTCCGCGGTGACGTCCCGCAGATCGCCCCGGTCCAGGCGGATGCGGCAGGCGGCGGCCGCGTCCGCGACGAGCTGGATCTTGCGGTCCACGAGCCGTGGCAGGCCGCCACCGATCGCTTTCGGCCAGAAGTACTGCAGCTGGCGCAGGGCGGCCGAGTGGAAGGTGCGGGCCTGGACGCCCTGTGCGCCGAGCTGGCGCAGCCGGCCGCGCATCTCACCTGCGGCGCGGTTGGTGAAGGTGACGGCGAGCACGGTGGAGGGCTGGAGGATTCCGGCGCGCACCCCGTACGCGATGCGGTGCGTGATCGCGCGGGTCTTGCCGGTGCCCGCCCCTGCCAGCACGCACACCGGACCGTGCAGCGCGGTGGCGACCTCGCGCTGCTCCGGGTCGAGCCCTTCGAGCACCGCGTCGGCAGAGTCCGGTACCTGCGGGAAGAGGGTGGAATGCGTTGCTGCTGTCACACCGCCATGCTGCCAGGTCGCGGGAGACGGGTGAGCCGGTTGTCCACAGGCGGCCCTCGCAGTCGTACTAATGCGACAGGGGTCACGCCCGCTTCCGTGCGATCGGTGTCACGCCCGCCGGTCGCTTCCCGTGGTCAGGTGCGACCAGTCACCTCCGCAGATCTCCCCCGTCCCACGTGTCCCGTCCGCGTTCTGCCCGCCACACCGATACCCCCGGTGGGAATGCCGGGGCCGTGGCGTACGTTCCTCCCCTGCGAGCATTACGTCCCCGACCCGCCGAAGGAGCGCGAGAGACATGCCGGGCACCGTGACGATGTACAGCACCACGTGGTGCGGCTACTGCCGCCGGCTGAAGAGCCAGATGGACCGCGAGGGCATCACGTACAACGAGATCAACATCGAGCAGGACCCGGAGTCCGCGGCCTTCGTCGAGAAGGCGAACGGTGGCAACCAGACCGTGCCCACCGTGCTCTTCGAGGACGGCTCCACGCTGACGAACCCGTCGCTGGCGCAGGTCAAGCAGAAGATCGGTGTCTGAGCCCAGCGCCCTGGCGCCCTGAGTCGGCGTCCTCGGACCACGCGAAGGCGGCCC
>NZ_MUBM01000129.1 GCF_002154505.1 Streptomyces carpinensis
CAGCTTGTCGAAGTCGGTGCGCTGCTCGACACGCGTGGCCTCGACCTTGTACGTGACCTTCAGAACCGGCGAGTAGATCGAGTCGACCGGGATGCGGCCGATCTCCTGGCCCACCTGCTTGTTCTGCACGGCGGAGACGTAGCCGCGACCGCGCTCGACGGTCAGCTCCATCTCCAGCTTGCCCTTGCCGTTGAGCGTGGCGAGGACGAGGTCGGGGTTGTGCACCTCGACACCGGCCGGGGGCGCGATGTCGGCGGCGGTGACCAGACCCGGGCCCTGCTTGCGCAGGTACATCACGACGGGCTCGTCGTGCTCCGAGGAGACGACCAGCTGCTTGATGTTGAGGATCAGGTCGGTGACGTCCTCCTTGACGCCCGGCACGGTGGTGAACTCGTGCAGGACGCCGTCGATGCGGATGCTGGTGACAGCAGCTCCGGGGATCGACGACAGGAGGGTACGGCGCAGGGAGTTGCCGAGGGTGTAGCCGAAGCCCGGCTCCAGCGGCTCGATCACGAACCGGGAGCGGAACTCGTCGACGACCTCTTCGGTCAACGAGGGTCGCTGAGCGATCAGCATCTGTGGATCAGATCCTTCTTTCGTGGACGCCCGCTATTTGACGTCCGACGGAGACCGCACCCGTGAAGAGTGCGGGTACTGCAAGGGTACGGGCAGCACGACCCGAAGGAGCCGTACCGCCCGAACCGACGCCCTGGAGCGGCGAGCGTCAGACGCGACGACGCTTCGGCGGACGGCAGCCGTTGTGCGGGGTCGGGGTGACGTCCTGGATGGAGCCGACCTCGAGACCCGTGGCCTGCAGGGAGCGGATCGCGGTCTCACGACCGGAACCCGGGCCCTTGACGAACACGTCGACCTTGCGCATGCCGTGCTCCTGGGCGCGGCGGGCGGCCGACTCGGCGGCCATCTGCGCGGCGAACGGCGTGGACTTCCGGGAGCCCTTGAAGCCGACGTGGCCGGCGGAGGCCCAGGAGATCACGTTGCCGCTCGGGTCGGTGATCGAAACGATGGTGTTGTTGAACGTGCTCTTGATGTGCGCGTGGCCGTGAGCGACGTTCTTCTTTTCCTTGCGGCGCACCTTCTTGGCAGCGCCCTGACGTCCCTTGGGGGGCATGTCGAAAACTCCTACGGGAGGTGGTCGGTCCTACAGCGAAGACCGCTGGACGGCGAGTGTCGCTGCGGACTACTTCTTGCCCGGCTTCTTCTTGCCGGCGATGGCGCGACGCGGGCCCTTGCGGGTACGGGCGTTGGTGCTGGTGCGCTGACCGCGGACGGGCAGACCGCGACGGTGACGGAGACCCTGGTAGGTACCGATCTCGACCTTGCGGCGGATGTCGGCCTGGATCTCGCGACGGAGGTCACCCTCGGTCCTGATGTTGTTGTCGACGTACTCGCGGATCGCGACGAGCTGCTCCTCGGAGAGGTCGCGAACTCGGGTGTTCGGGTCGATGCCGGTCGCAGCAAGGGTCTGCTGCGACAGGGTCCGGCCAATGCCGAACACGTAGGTGAGTGCGATCTCCACGCGCTTTTCGCGCGGGATGTCAACACCGGAAACGCGTGCCATTCAATGGCTCCAGTTGATCTTCGGAGGTCTTCCGCAGAACCGACTCCCGGCCGCCGTACGAGGTACGAACCGGGTCCCCGGCCTCCGAACCGGGGGTGTCAAGCCGCCTCGCGGCTCGGGTCCTGCGTATGAACATATTCAGCTCGCGTCGCGCGAATCTCTGCGATAGCGGTGCAGAGGGTGCGGTCGGTCGTACGTCAGCCCTGGCGCTGCTTGTGGCGCGGGTTCTCGCAGATGACCATGACCCGGCCGTGACGGCGGATCACCCTGCACTTGTCGCAGATCTTCTTGACGCTCGGCTTGACCTTCATGGGATGTGAGGTTCTCCGGGTCAGTTGCCGGCGGCCCCGCGGTCACCGCGGGACGTGGGGCAAGATCTACTTGTAGCGGTAGACGATCCGGCCACGCGTCAGGTCGTACGGAGACAGCTCCACCACGACCCGGTCGTCAGGGAGGATGCGGATGTAGTGCATACGCATCTTGCCGCTGATGTGTGCCAGGACCTGGTGGCCGTTCTGGAGCTCGACCTTGAACATGGCGTTCGGCAGAGACTCGACGACAGTGCCCTCGATCTCGATGGCACCTTGCTTCTTGGCCACGCTTCGCCCTTCGAATCGACTACCTTGATCGACTCTCTCTGCTTCCCTTGCGGGCGCATGCGGACATGCGGGTGCACGAGAGCCGACGAGTCAGTCTACGTCAGCGCACCCGGAAACACGAATCGGAGGAGTCTGCCCCGCGCAGGAGATCGTTATGCGAGCGGGGAGCCGTCGAGAAGCGCCGTCACGCCAGCGGGTCCGGCGCCGCGGTGATGCCGTACTCCGCGAGCTTCGCCCTGCCGGCGTCCGGGGCCGTCAGGACCAGCGGCCCCTGCTCGGTCAGGGCGACCGAGTGCTCCCAGTGGGAGGACCAGGTGCCGTCCGTGGTGATGACCGTCCAGTCGTCCTCGAGGACCCGCGTCCGCGGGGTGCCGAGGGAGACCATCGGCTCGATGGCCAGGCAGAAGCCGGGGACCAGCTTGGGGCCCTTGCCGCGCCGCCGGTCGACGTAGTTCAGCAGGTGCGGGTCCATGTGCATCTCGGTGCCGATGCCGTGGCCGCCGTAGTCCTCGATGATCCCGTACCGGCCGCCACCGGGCTTGGGCTGGCGGCGGATGTACGTCTCGACGGCACGGGAGATGTCGACCAGCCGGTTGCCCTGCTTCATGGCGGCGATCCCGGCCCACATCGACCCCTCGGTCACCCGGGAGAGCTCGACGAGCTCCGGGGAGTGACCGGATCCCACGAACGCCGTGTAGGCGGCGTCGCCGTGCCAGCCGTCGACGATCGCGCCGCAGTCGATGGAGATGACGTCGCCGTCCTTGAGGACGACGTCCTCCGACGGGATGCCGTGGACGACGACCTCGTTGACCGAGGTGCAGATCGTGGCCGGGAAGCCGCCGTAGCCGAGGAAGTTCGGCTTGGCGTTGTGCTCGGCGAGAACCTTGCGGGCCACCTCGTCCAGGTCCTTGGTGCTCGCCCCGGGCACGGCCGCCTCCCGGGTGGCCGCGTGGATCGCGGCGACGACCAGCCCCGCCGCACGCATCTTGGCGATCTGCTCGGGGGTCTTGATCTGCACCATGGGGACAACGGCCTTTCTCGGACCGGACGAGGACTCTCCGGGAGGTGGGTCCCCGGAAGGGGGCGGACTCATTCAAAGATACGGGGGCGCGACCCGACCCCACAGCGCAGCCGCGGTCCCTTCCGGAGGAACCGCGGCTGCACGCGACATGGTGACTACTTCGTGGCGTCCTCGCGCTTGAGCGCCTCCAGCGCGCGCCGCGTGATCTCGTCCACCGGGCCGAGCGAGGAGATCGTCACGACCAGGCCCTGCGCCTTGTAGTAGTCGATGATCGGCTCGGTCTGCGTGTGGTAGACCTCCAGCCGCTTGCGGACGGTCCCCTCGGAGTCGTCGTCGCGCTGGTACAGCTCACCGCCGCAGACGTCGCAGACGCCCTCCTGCTTCGGCGGGCTGTAGGTCACGTGGAAGACGTGACTGGACTCGTTCCGGCAGACCCGCCGGCCGGCGATCCGCTTGACGACCTCGTCCTCGGGGACCTCCAGGTCCAGCACCGCGTCGAGCTTGATGCTCTCCTCCTGCAGCAGTGCGTCCAGCGCCTCGGCCTGGGACACGTTGCGCGGGAAGCCGTCCAGCAGGAAGCCGCCCTCGGCGTCGGGCTGCTCCATGCGGTCCTTGGCCATGGCGATGGTGACCTCGTCGGGTACGAGGTTGCCGGCGTCCATGTAGGACTTCGCGAGCTTGCCGAGCTCGGTCTGCTTGCTGATGTTGGCGCGGAACAGGTCACCCGTGGAGATGTGCGGGATGCGCAGCTTCTCGGCAAGGCGTACGGCCTGTGTTCCCTTACCGGCACCAGGCGGCCCGACGAGGACGATTCGCATCAGCGGAGGAACCCTTCGTAATTGCGCTGCTGGAGCTGGCTCTCGATCTGCTTCACCGTCTCGAGGCCGACACCCACGATGATCAGGATGCTGGTCCCGCCGAAGGGGAAGTTCTGGCTTGCGCCGAACCCGACCAACGCCATTGTCGGCACGAGAGCGATCAGACCCAGATACAGCGAACCCGGCCAGGTGATCCGGTTGAGCACGAACGAAAGGTACTCAGCGGTCGGTCGGCCAGCCCGGATGCCCGGGATGAAGCCACCATACTTCTTCATGTTGTCCGCGACTTCTTCGGGGTTGAAGGAGATCGCCACGTAGAAGAACGCGAAGAACACGATGAGCAAGAAGTACATGGTGATGTAAATCGGGTGATCGCCCTTGGTCAGGTTCTGCGTCACCCACGTCTTCCACCCCGCGTTGCCGCCCGCGAACTGGGCGACCAGTGCCGGGATGTAGAGCAGCGACGACGCGAAGATGACGGGAATCACACCGGCCTGGTTGACCTTGAGCGGGATGTACGTGGACGTACCGCCGTAGGACCGTCGGCCGATCATGCGCTTCGCGTACTGCACCGGGATGCGGCGCTGGGCCTGCTCCACGAAGACGACCAGACCGACCATGACCAGGCCGACCAGGATGACGGTGCCGAACTCGATCCAGCCGCCGGCCAGGGTGCCCTGCTTCTTGATGGCCCACAGCGCGGACGGGAACGTCGCGGCGATCGAGATGAACATCAGGATCGACATGCCGTTGCCGATGCCGCGGTCGGTGATGAGCTCACCGAGCCACATGACGACGGTCGTGCCGGCGGTCATGCAGATGACCATGACGATGGTGTTGAAGATCGCCCGCTCGGGCACGATGCTGCCCGCGACCGTGCACCCGGAGAACAGGGCGCCACTGCGGGCGGTGGCCACCAGGCCGGTGCCCTGCAGGATGGCCAGCGCCACCGTCAGGTAACGGGTGTACTGGGTGATCTTGGACGTGCCGGCCTGGCCCTCCTTCTTGAGGGCTTCCAGGCGCGGGATCACCACGGTCAGCAGCTGCAGGATGATGCTCGCCGTGATGTACGGCATGATCCCGAGGGCGAAGACCGTGATCTGCAGCAGTGCGCCGCCGCTGAACATGTTGACCAGGCCGAAGAGCCCCTGGTTGCCGGATGCCTCGGTCACACACTGCTGGACGGCCTTGTAGTTGACGCCCGGGATCGGGATGTGGGTACCGAGGCGGTACACCACGATGATGCCGAGTGTGAAGAGCAGCTTCTTGCGCAGGTCGGGCGTCCTGAACGCCCGGGCGAAGCCGGTGAGCACGGTGCCTCCTGCGACCCCCGCGCCAGTGCGTCAAGGGTGACGGTCTTGAGGTTCGATGAAAAGAGCAGTGCAGGCCACCTTACCGGCGACACTGCCCCCCTTGGAACGACCAACCGGGGATACCTCATTGTGAGGTATCCCCGGTCGGGACTGTCTACGTCATCGAAAGGCCTGAGCGATCGCTCAGACGAGCTCGGTGACAGTGCCGCCGGCGGCGGCGATCTTCTCCTTGGCGGAGCCGGAGACGGCGTCCACCGTCACCTGCAGCGCCACGGAGACCTCGCCCTGGCCGAGGACCTTGACGAGGCTGTTCTTGCGAACGGCACCCTTGGCCACCAGGTCCTCGACCGTGACCTCGCCACCCTGCGGGTAGAGCGCGGCCAGCTTGTCGAGGTTCACGACCTGGTACTCGGTCTTGAACGGGTTCTTGAAGCCCTTCAGCTTCGGGAGGCGCATGTGCAGAGGCATCTGGCCGCCCTCGAAGCTCTCCGGAACCTGGTAGCGGGCCTTCGTGCCCTTGGTACCACGACCGGCCGTCTTACCCTTCGACGCCTCACCACGACCGACACGGGTCTTGGCGGTCTTGGCGCCCGGGGCGGGACGGAGGTTGTGGATCTTCAGCGGGTTCTGCTCCGCCATGATCAGTCGACCTCCTCGACCGTTACGAGGTGGCGGACGGTGTGCACCATGCCGCGGAACTCGGGACGGTCCTCCTTGACGACCACGTCACCCAGGCGCTTGAGGCCCAGGGAACGCAGGGTGTCGCGGTGGTTCTGCTTGCTGCCGATGTAGGACTTCGTCTGCGTGATCTTGAGCTGCGCCATGATTACGCACCCGCCCCGGCACGCGCACGCAGGAGAGCCGCGGGAGCGACGTCCTCGAGGGGCAGACCGCGGCGGGCCGCGATCTCCTCGGGACGCTGCAGGCCCTTGAGGGCCTCCACGGTGGCGTGCACGATGTTGATGGCGTTGTCGGAGCCGAGCGACTTCGACAGCACGTCGTGGATACCGGCGCACTCGAGCACGGCACGCACCGGACCACCGGCGATAACACCGGTACCGGGGGACGCGGGCTTGAGCAGCACGACGCCGGCAGCCTTCTCACCCTGGATGGGGTGCGGGATGGTGCCCTGGATCCGGGGGACCTTGAAGAAGTGCTTCTTGGCCTCCTCAACGCCCTTGGCGATGGCGGCCGGCACCTCCTTGGCCTTGCCGTATCCGACACCCACGGTGCCGTCACCGTCGCCCACCACGACCAGCGCGGTGAAGCTGAAGCGACGACCACCCTTCACAACCTTGGCGACGCGGTTGATCGCGACGACGCGCTCAACGTACGCGGTCTTCTCGGCGGCAGCTGCGCCGCCGTCACGGCCCTTCCGGTCCCGCCGCTCGCCGCCACCGGCACCGCCACCGCGGCGCTGGGGTCCAGCCATTGGAATTACCTCTCTCTGTTTCCGCTAGCTCGGAACCGGCTCAGAACTTCAGGCCGGCTTCGCGGGCGGCGTCCGCCAGGGCGGCGATGCGCCCGGCGTACTGGTTGCCACCACGGTCGAACACGACGGCCTCGACACCGGCGGCCTTGGCACGCTCGGCGACCAGGGCGCCGACCTGCTTGGCCTGCGCGGACTTGTCGCCCTCGCCACCGCGGATCGAGGTGTCCAGGGTGGACGCCGACGCCAGGGTGTGGCCCTTCAGGTCGTCGATCACCTGCGCCACGATGTGGCGGTTGGAGCGGGTCACGACCAGACGGGGGCGCTCCGCCGTACCGGCGATCCGCTTGCGGATCCGGATGTGACGGCGCTTGATCGCGGCGCGCTTGTAGGCGTCGCCCTTGAGGATCTTCTGCCCGTATGCCATGGCTTACTTACCCGCCTTTCCGACCTTGCGGCGGATGACTTCGCCCTCGTACTTGACGCCCTTGGCCTTGTACGGGTCCGGCTTGCGCAGCTTGCGGATGTTGGCCGCAACCTCGCCGACCTTCTGCTTGTCGATGCCCTCGACCGAGAAGCGGGTCGGGGCCTCCACCTTGAAGGTGATGCCCTCGGGCGCCTCGACCAGGATCGGGTGGCTGTAGCCGAGCGCGAACTCGAGGTTCGAGCCCTTGGCGACAACGCGGTAACCGACACCGCTGATCTCGAGCTTCTTCACGTAACCCTGGGTCACGCCGGTGATCATGTTCGCCACCAGCGTGCGGGACAGGCCGTGCAGGGCCCTGTTCTGACGCTCGTCGTTCGGGCGGGTCACCAGCAGGGTGCCGTCTTCGCCCTTGGCGACCTCGATCGGCGCCGCGACGGTGTGGGTCAGCTCGCCCTTGGGGCCCTTGACCGAAACCGTACGGCCGTCGATGGTGACGTCCACGCCGGCGGGAACCGCGATGGGGAGCTTGCCGATGCGCGACATAGCTGTTTCCTCCGTTCCCTTCCGTTACCAGACGTAGGCGAGGACTTCCCCACCCACGCCCTTCTTGCCGGCCTGCTTGTCGGTGAGGAGCCCGTGCGACGTGGAGATGATCGCCACGCCGAGGCCGCCGAGCACCTTCGGCAGGTTGGTGGACTTCGCGTAGACCCGGAGACCGGGCTTGGAGATCCGCTTGATGCCCGCGATGGAGCGCTCACGGTTCGGGCCGTACTTCAGCTCGAGGACGAGGTTCTTGCCGACCTCGGCGTCCTCGGTCTTCCAGCCCGTGATGAAGCCCTCCTGCTGGAGGATCTCCGCGATGTGCGACTTGATCTTCGAGTGCGGCATGGTCACGGTGTCGTGGTATGCCGAGTTCGCGTTCCGCAGACGCGTGAGCATGTCTGCGATCGGATCAGTCATGGTCATGAATTGGCCTTCGGCCTCTCTCGCCGGGGTTTCCTGGTGCGCCATCCCTCTCCCCGATCCGAGACGGGACGGGTGCGGCGCGGTGGACCTACGGCGTAGTAAGTCGTACGGGCACGGCAGGCGCCCAACCCCACAAGCCTAAGGCATGTGAGGTGGGCCTCCTGCCGGACCCAGATGCTTACCGAGAGCCCGGCTTCAACCCAACTGGGTTGTTACCAGGAGCTCTTGGTCACGCCCGGCAGCTCGCCACGGTGAGCCATCTCACGAAGGCACACGCGGCACAGGCCGAACTTGCGGTACACGGAGTGCGGACGGCCGCAGCGCTGGCAGCGCGTGTAGCTACGCACACCGAACTTGGGCTTGCGAGCAGCCTTGGCAATCAGAGCCTTCTTCGCCATCTCGCTCACGCCTCCTTGAACGGGAAGCCGAGGTGACGAAGGAGCGCGCGGCCCTCAGCGTCGTTGGTCGCCGTGGTGACCACGGTGATGTCCATACCCCGGACGCGGTCGATCTTGTCCTGGTCGATCTCGTGGAACATGACCTGCTCCGTGAGACCGAAGGTGTAGTTGCCACGGCCGTCGAACTGCTTGGGGGACAGGCCGCGGAAGTCGCGGATGCGCGGCAGCGCGAGCGACAGGGTGCGGTCCAGGAACTCCCACATGCGGTCGCCACGGAGCGTGACGTGGGCACCGATCGGCTGACCCTCACGCAGCTTGAACTGCGCGATGGACTTGCGGGCCTTGGTGACCGCCGGCTTCTGGCCGGTGATCGTGGTGAGGTCGCGGATGGCGCCCTCGATCAGCTTGGAGTCGCGGGCGGCGTCGCCCACACCCATGTTGACCACGATCTTGACGAGGCCCGGGATCTGCATGACGTTCTCGTACTTGAACTCGTCACGCAGCTTCGGGGCGATCTCGTCGCGGTACTTCTGCTTCAGACGCGGGGCAGTGGTGGTAGCCATCAGATGTCCTCACCCGTCCGCTTGGCAACGCGGATCTTGTTGCCTTCGTCGTCGAAGCGGTAACCGACACGCGTGACGACCTTCTGACCGTCCTTCTCCACGACGAGCTGAACGTTGCTCACGTGGATCGGGGCCTCGGTGGTCACGATGCCGCCGGCCTGGGAACCGCTGGCGGTCGGGCCGGCCTTGGTGTGCTTCTTGACCCGGTTGACACCCTCGACCAGGACACGCTCCTCGCGCGGGTAAGCGGCAATGACCTTGCCCTGCTTGCCCTTGTCCTTGCCGGTGATGACCTGGACCAGGTCGCCCTTCTTGATCTTCATGCTCACAGCACCTCCGGCGCGAGGGAGATGATCTTCATGAACTTCTTCTCGCGCAGCTCACGGCCCACCGGGCCGAAGATACGGGTGCCGCGAGGGTCGCCGTCGTTCTTCAGAATGACGGCGGCGTTCTCGTCGAAGCGGATGTACGAGCCGTCCGGACGGCGGCGCTCCTTGACGGTGCGAACGATGACCGCCTTGACGACGTCACCCTTCTTCACGTTGCCACCGGGGATCGCGTCCTTGACGGTGGCGACGATGACGTCACCGATGCCCGCGTAGCGGCGACCGGAGCCACCGAGCACACGGATGCAAAGGATCTCCTTCGCACCAGTGTTGTCGGCGACACGCAGTCGCGACTCCTGCTGGATCACGTCTATCTCCTGATCGTCTGCCGGTTCCCCGGGGGCCGCTCAGGCGAGCGGCCCCCGGAGCCTGGCGGAACTGACCTGCGGGGTCTGCCCCGCAGGAATTACTTGGCCTTCTCGAGGATCTCGACGACGCGCCAGCGCTTCGTCGCGGACAGCGGCCGGGTCTCCATCAGGAGGACGCGGTCGCCGACACCCGCGGCGTTCTGCTCGTCGTGCGCCTTGAGCTTGTTGGTACGGCGGATGACCTTGCCGTACAGCGCGTGCTTCACGCGGTCCTCGACGGCGACGACGACGGTCTTGTCCATCTTGTCGCTGACGACGAGACCCTCACGGGTCTTGCGGAAGCCACGGGCCTCTGCGTTCTCAGTCACGTTCTTCTCGCTCATCAGGCGTTCTCCACCGTTTCGATGCCCAGCTCACGCTCGCGCATCAGGGTGTAGATCCGCGCGATGTCCTTGCGGACCGCCTTCAGACGGCCGTGGTTCTCGAGCTGACCGGTCGCCGCCTGGAAGCGGAGGTTGAACAGCTCTTCCTTGGCCTCGCGGAGCTTGCCCAGAAGCTCCTCGTTGCCCAGCTCGCGCAGCTCGGACGCCTTGGTACCGGCCGACATCACGCTTCACCTGCCTCGCGCTTGACGATCCGGCACTTCATCGGCAGCTTGTGGGCCGCACGAAGCAGCGCCTCACGGGCGATCTTCTCGTTGGGGTACGACAGCTCGAACATCACGCGTCCGGGCTTGACGTTCGCGACCCACCACTCCGGGGAACCCTTACCGGAACCCATGCGGGTCTCGGCCGGCTTCTTGGTGAGGGGGCGGTCCGGGTAGATGTTGATCCAGACCTTGCCGCCACGCTTGATGTGACGGGTCATGGCGATACGAGCCGCCTCGATCTGGCGGTTCGTGACGTACGCCGGGGTCAGCGCCTGGATGCCGTACTCGCCGAACGCAACCTGGGTACCGCCCTTGGCAGCGCCGCTGCGCTTCGGGTGGTGCTGCTTGCGGTGCTTGACCCTACGGGGGATCAGCATTTCGGTCAGGCCTCCGTTCCGGTGCTCTCAGCCGGAGCGGCAGCGGCCGGAGCCTCGGCCTTGGGGGCCTCGGCGGCGGGAGCCGACTGCTGCTGCGGCTTGCGACCGCGCCGCTCGCCACCGCGGCCACCACGGGCCGGGCGGTCGGCGCCACCGCGAGCCGGGCGGTTGCCCGCACGGGCGGCGGCGTTCTCGGCGCGGACCTCGGCGATGTTCTTGACGTCGCCCTTGTAGATCCAGACCTTCACGCCGATGCGGCCGAAGGTCGTCTTGGCCTCGAAGAAGCCGTAGTCCACGTTCGCGCGGAGCGTGTGCAGGGGCACGCGGCCCTCGCGGTAGAACTCCGAGCGGGACATCTCGGCGCCGCCGAGGCGGCCACCGCACTGGATCTTGATGCCCTTGGCGCCCGCCTTCATCGCCGACTGCATGCTCTTGCGCATGGCACGGCGGAAGGAGACGCGGGAGGAGAGCTGCTCGGCGACGGCCTGGGCCACGAGCTGAGCGTCGGTCTCGGGGTTCTTGACCTCGAGGATGTTCAGCTGGACCTGCTTGCCGGTGAGCTTCTCGAGGTCGCCGCGGATGCGGTCGGCCTCGGCGCCGCGGCGGCCGATGACGATGCCCGGACGAGCGGTGTGGATGTCCACACGCACGCGGTCACGGGTGCGCTCGATCTCGACCTTGGAGATGCCGGCGCGCTCCATGCCGGACGTCATCATCCGACGGATGGCGACGTCTTCCTTGACGTAGTCCTTGTACAGCTTGTCGGCGTACCAACGCGACTTGAAGTCGGTCGTGACACCGAGCCGGAACCCGTGCGGGTTTACCTTCTGGCCCATTACCGGGTTCCTTCCTTGCTGCTGACGACCACGGTGATGTGGCTGGTCCGCTTGCGGATCCGGTAGGCACGGCCCTGGGCACGCGGACGGAACCGCTTCAGGGTCGGGCCCTCGTCGACGTACGCCTCGGAGACGTACAGGCTGTCGACGTCGGTGTGGTCGTAGTTGTGCGCGGCGTTGGCGATGGCGCTGTCCAGCACCTTGCCCACCGGCACGCTCGCGGCCTGCGGGGCGAAACGCAGGACCGCCTGAGCCTCCGCGGCGTCCATGCCACGGATGAGGTCCACCACACGGCGGGCCTTCATGGGCGTGACGCGGATGTACCGCGCCTGGGCCCTGGCTTCCATGGTTGTCCCTTCAGTGTTTGTCATGATCATTCACACCCCGCTGACTAGCGGCGCTTCGACTTCCGGTCTTCCTTGACGTGACCCCGGAAGGTGCGCGTCGGCGAGAACTCGCCGAGCTTGTGGCCGACCATGGACTCGGTGACAAACACCGGGATGTGGGTCTTGCCGTTGTGCACCGCGATCGTGTGGCCCAGCATGGCCGGGACGATCATCGAGCGGCGGGACCAGGTCTTGATGACGTTCTTGGTGCCGGCTTCGTTCTGGACGTCCACCTTCTTCATCAGGTGGTCGTCGACGAAAGGCCCCTTCTTCAAGCTACGAGGCATCTCAACCCGTCCTTAGCGCTTCTTGTTCGTCTTGCGGCGGCGGACGATGTACTTGTTGCTCGCCTTCTTGGGAGAACGAGTACGACCTTCCTTCTGACCCCAGGGGCTGACCGGGTGGCGACCACCCGAGGTCTTGCCCTCACCACCACCGTGGGGGTGGTCAACCGGGTTCATCGCCACACCGCGAACGGTCGGGCGGACGCCCAGCCAGCGCTTGCGGCCGGCCTTGCCCCAGTTGATGTTGCTCTGCTCGGCGTTGCCGACCTCGCCGACCGTGGCGCGGCAGCGCTGGTCGACCAGGCGGATCTCACCGGACGGCATGCGGAGGTGGGCCATCGAGCCCTCCTTCGCGAGCAGCTGCACGGAGGCACCGGCGGAGCGGGCGAACTTGGCGCCACCACCCGGACGGAGCTCGATCGCGTGCAGCGTCGTACCGACCGGGATGTTACGGAGGGCCAGGTTGTTGCCCGGCTTGATGTCGGCCCCGGGACCGTTCTCGACGCGGTCGCCCTGCGACAGGCCGCGCGGCGCGAGGATGTAGCGCTTCTCGCCGTCGGCGTAGTGCAGCAGCGCGATGCGCGCGGTGCGGTTGGGGTCGTACTCGATGTGCGCGACCTTCGCCGGCACGCCGTCCTTGTCGTGACGACGGAAGTCGATCACGCGGTAGGCGCGCTTGTGTCCGCCACCCTGGTGGCGAACGGTCACACGACCGGAATTGTTACGGCCGCCCTTGCTGTGCAGGGGACGGACCAGCGACTTCTCCGGCGTGGACCGCGTGACCTCGACGAAGTCGGCGACGCTGGCGCCACGACGGCCAGGAGTCGTCGGCTTGTACTTGCGGATACCCATTTCTCAGTCCTCGTCCGATATCGGACGATCCGGACCGCCGTCAGGCGGTCGGACCGCCGAAGATGTCGATACGGTCGCCCTCGGCGAGGGTCACGATCGCGCGCTTGGTCGCCGCACGCTGGCCGAAGCCGGTGCGGGTCCGCTTGCGCTTGCCCTGGCGGTTGATCGTGTTGACCCCGGTGACCTTGACCTCGAAGACCGCCTGGACGGCCTCCTTGATCTGGGTCTTGTTGGCACGCGGGTCGACGATGAACGTGTACTTGTTCTCGTCGAGGAGCGCGTAGCTCTTCTCGGAGACGACCGGCTTGACCAGGACGTCACGGGGGTCCGTGTACGACTTGCTCAGCGGGGTCTCGACGGTGTTCTTGCCCTCGGCGGCGTGACGGCGCGCCTTGGCGACGCGCGCGGCCTTGGCGGCCTTGGCGGCCTTCGAGGCGATGGAGGGGTGACGCGTAGCCATCAGGCCTCGCTCCCTTCGGTGTCGTTGGCCTTGTTCGGGCCGGCGACGAAGGACTCGAAAGCGGCCTTGGTGAAGACCACGTCGTCCGAGACGAGAACGTCGTACGTGTTCAGCTGGCCCGGCTCCAGGATGTGGACCTGGGGCAGGTTGCGGGCGGACAGCCACGCGGCCTCGTCGGAGCGGTCGGCGACGAGCAGCAGGTTCTTGCGCTCGCTGATCTTGCCGAACAGCGTCTTGGCGGCCTTGGTGGAGATCTCGCCCTCGACCACGCCGGTGACGACGTGGATGCGGTTGTGGCGGGCCCGGTCGGTGAGGGCGTGGCGCAGGGCCGCGGCCTTCATCTTCTTCGGGGTCCGCTGCGAGTAGTCGCGCGGCACGGGACCGTGCACGACGCCACCACCGGCGAACTGCGGCGCGCGGGTCGAACCCTGGCGGGCGCGACCGGTGCCCTTCTGGCGGTACGGCTTCTTGCCACCGCCACGGACCTCGCCGCGGGTCTTGGTCTTGTGCGTGCCCTGGCGGGCGGCGGCCAGCTGCGCGACGACGACCTGGTGGATCAGCGGAACGCTGACCTTCTCAACGCCGAAGATCTCCGCGGGGAGCTCGACGGAACCGGCCTTCTCGCCCGCCGGCGAAAGGATGTCAACAGTGCTCATCGGTTACCTCAGGCCCCCTTGGCCGCGGTGCGGACCAGGACGAGGCCGCCGTTCGGACCGGGAACCGCGCCCTTGATGAGCAGCAGACCCTTCTCCGCGTCAACGGCGTGGACGGTCAGGTTCTGGGTGGTGACCCGCTCGTTGCCCATACGACCCGCCATGCGGAGGCCCTTGAACACACGGCCCGGGGTGGCGCAGCCACCGATGGAACCGGGAGAGCGGTGCTTGCGCTGGGTGCCGTGACCGGCGCCGAGGCCACCGAAGTTGTGGCGCTTCATGACACCGGCGAAGCCCTTGCCCTTGCTCTTGCCGGTGACGTCGACCTTCACGCCGGCCTCGAACACCTCAGCGGTGATCTCCTGGCCGAGGGCGTACTCGGCGGCGTCCGCGGTGCGGATCTCGACGAGGTGACGACGGGGGGTGACGTCGGCCTTCGCGAAGTGGCCCTTGAGGGGCTTGTTCACCTTGCGCGGGTCGATCTCGCCGAAGGCGATCTGCACGGACTCGTAGCCGTCGACGTCGTTGGTACGAACCTGGGTGACGACGTTCGGGCCGGCCTTGACGACGGTGACCGGAACAACACGGTTGTTCTCGTCCCACACCTGCGTCATGCCGAGCTTCTCGCCCAGGATGCCCTTGATCTGCTTAGCCATCTCTCAGATCACCGCGCCTCAGAGCTTGATCTCGATGTCGACACCGGCCGGGAGGTCGAGTCGCATCAGAGAGTCAACGGTCTTGGGGGTCGGGTCGAGGATGTCGATCAGGCGCTTGTGCGTGCGCATCTCGAAGTGCTCGCGCGAGTCCTTGTACTTGTGCGGCGACTTGATGACGCAGTACACGTTCTTCTCAGTGGGCAGCGGCACCGGGCCCGCGACCGACGCACCAGTGCGGGTCACCGTCTCGACGATCTTCTTCGCCGAGGAGTCGATGACCTCGTGGTCGTAGGCCTTGAGCCGGATGCGGATCTTCTGTCCCGCCATGGCTACTTCGTAGTCCTGTCTCTTCTCACGCTCTGGAACCCGGTGCTTGCCTGGTTTCCCTTGGCCTCCTCCGACCCACGCGGTCGGGCGTGTCGCGCTCCCGCTGACATGGATGTCCCTTGTTCGAACATCCCTGCGTGGGGAGCACGGCCCTTTCGGAACCGCTGGACCGAGGGTGAAGACCCACCGGGTGCCTGGCCGGTGCCGCGCCCACACTTCCCGGAAGATTCCCGTACGTCCGCCCCAGCGCTGCCATCAGGCAGTTAAGGCGACGAGTACTGTGGGACTCGCTTCCGGTCCTCCCGGCGGGAGGCGCGCAGCATCAACACTCGACCGAGCAACTCGGACAGTCTGCCATAGAGGGCGGCAGCCTGGCCAATCGAGCCGAAGAGATTACCCCGGGGGTGGCAGAGGTCAAACGGGGACTCGACGCGGCTGCCCCTGTCGGGCACGCCGAAGCGGCGGACGGGAGGGTTCCCCGTCCGCCGGTCCGGCTCGTCGTGCGCCCGCCTTCCGCCTCTGGAGGCCCCTGCTCCTGGAGGCTGCCGGAGATCCCTAGGGCCTCTCATTTGCATCATGCCGGGCTCGCGGGGCCTGGCACGCGCTCCCCCCACTGCCTCAAGGGCGTGGGTGGTGCCCCCAGCGGCGTTGTCGTCGGTCGCCGACGCTCCGCGTCGACGCCCTCCTCCGCCTTGCAGCTGCACGCACCAGACCCCGCTCCCTGATCCGGCCTGATCCGAACGAAAGACCCTACTCCCGGAGGGAAAGGATCTCGTTCGCCCCGGAGGGATCGCGCGGCCCCAGGATGCGCAGCGCGTCCCGCAGGAGCGTGCTGGAGGTGTGCGCGGTGTAGGGGAAGTAGACGACGTCCACACCGAGCTTCGCGAACTCGGTTTCGAGGTTGGTCCAGACCTCTGAGCCGAGCCAGTCGTCGCCCTTGAAGATGACGTCGAAACCGACCTGCTTCCAGGCCTCGATCTTGTCGTTCACCGTGGCGACGAAGGTCCCGTCCACATGGCGCACGCTGCGGACGATCTCCAGTCGCTCGGAGAGCGGCACGACGGGCGGCCGGCCCTTCAGCTGCGCCACCAGGTCGTCGGTGCAGACGCCCGCGATCAACCGGTCGCAGTGCTCCCGGGCCCGGCGCAGGATGTTGAGGTGCCCCACGTGGAACAGGTCGAAGACCCCTGGCGCGTACCCGAGGCGCTCTCCCATCAGTGCGCTCCCGCCGACCGCTTCGCGGCGGCTGCGGTCACCTCGACCGCTTGCGACCTCGGCAGGGTGTTCGCGCCGTCCGTGACGGCGATCGTGTAGCGGTGGCGGGAGCCGGGGGTGACGGAGTCCGTGTACTTCATCTGCGGGCGCTTCCACGCGACCGACTGCTGCCTCATCGTGGCCACGAGGACGCCGTCGCGGTAGATCCGGTAGGTCAGCTCCGCGTCGTCCCGGTCCCATGCGGCACGCCAGGTGAGTGTCACACCGCCCGCGCGGGAACTCCCGGCCGTGAGCCGGGGAGCCGCTTCCGGCGCCGCGTTGCCGGGCCCGGCGCCGAAGCGCGTCAGCCCCTGCTGAGGTCTGCCGTTGACCGTGGTGAACTCGCCGCCCGCCCAGAGGATCCCGCCGGCCATCACCAGGGCTCGGGGACCGATCTTTTCGCCGATTCCGTCGTTGGTGTCGGGGAACCAGTGCAGAATCCGCTTGTCCCGGACCGATTGAGCCAGGAAGTGGTGACGGGGTCCGTCGGGGAAGCCACCCGGTGTCGAGCGGCATTCGTGGGCGTGGGATCCGCTGTACAGGGCTCCCTTGTACACCACAAGAGCCTGGGTGGCGCCCTGGCAGTCGTCCTTCCAGAGCATCGTGCCGTCGGACAGCCGGCCGGCGATGCGCCCGTCGAAGCGCCCCACCCCTCTGCCCTCGGCTCCCACGTAGAAGGCGGTGTCGTCCCTCGCCAGCGCCTTCACCGCCGATCCTTCCGGGACCCAGTGCGGGTACGAGACGGCTGTCGAGCCCTTCGACGCGTCGAGGGCGACCAGTGCCCGCTGCGGGGCACCGTTGACCCGGTGGAAGTCGCCACCGACGATCACTTTCCCGCGGTCCGGTGCGGCGAGGACGGCCCTGACCGGTGCATCGACGTCCGCCGTGAACGGCAGCACCGAGCCGCTGGGACCGAGCGCCGCGATGCGGTGCCTGGACCGGCCGCTGACGGTCATGAAGTCGCCGCCGAGGTACACGGCGGTGTCGGTCGTGTCGATGGCCCGGACGGTCGCCGACACGGCGGGACGGAAATCCTTGCGCAGGGAGCAGTCGGCCGTGTTCAGCGCGACCGCGCTGGCCACTCCGGTGCCGCCGGCCCTGCTGAAGTAGCCCCCGACGTACAGCCTCTTGCCGTCGCGCGACGCCTTCAGTGCCCGTACGGTGCTGCTGGTGCCCGAGAAGGCGGGGGCGCACGGCAGCAGCGCGCCGGTGGCGGCGTCGAACGCGGCGAAGTTCTTGCGCGGGACCTGCTTCTCGCCGGGTTTGGCGCCCGGCGGCCGGACGTTGCCGAAGGTGCCGCCGACGTACACCACACCGCGCGCGTACTCGACCGACCAGACGATGCCGTCCGTCTGCCATGTCGCCAGCGGACGGGCGGTGAGGGTCTTCCCGGCGGCGCGGGTCTTTTCGTTCTTCTGGCCGCTGGCGGCCGAGTTGGCGGCGGTCAGCAGCGAAGCGGCCACGAGGAGGACCGCGGTCGAAGCAGTGGCCACGGCCCTCGTCGTGTGTTTTCTCAGGCGCATGCGTTTACCCCGGGGTGGAGGTGTAAGGGTGCGAGAAGAAGCGGAGGGGTTTTTCAGAATTCGGTTCCACGACGGCTTTGCGAGACACGTGCATGGAGCACACCGGCCGGCTCATACGCTCCCGGCGTGGCGGGAAATCGGTGCAAACGTATACCGAGCGCACCGATTCCCTGGGTAATTCCGATAGCGAGTCCGATCCCCGTGTCGCCCGTCGGCAACCTGCGGGAACCTGCGGCCGAGAAGTTTTCGACGACGCCGGCCGCTTCCCACGAAAAGGCGGCTCCCGGAATGCCCGAACGAGGAGCGGCGAGGATTCCGGCGGTCTGCTTCGGTCCGCGCTGATGCCGAAGAGGGAGGAAATGGCCCGCGGACCGGCGAAGGCGGTCGCGGCGGGGGAAACGGCTGCGAAGGCGCGCGTCACCCGGAGACGGTGAGGGTGTCGTCCTGCGCGGACGAGCCGTCCTGCGGCTGCGGGAGCTTTTCTTTCCCCGCCGTGCCGTCGGCGTGCTGTCCGGGCACGGGCGGCTGGGCGGCCTCCGGGACGGATGCGGCCGGCGTCGTGGCCGGACCCTCTTTCTTCGGCCGATGCCCCCAGTTGCGCCGTGCATCGGCGTCGAGCACCGCGCCCACGATGCGACCGCCGGAGCAACCGATGTGCTCCCGCAGCCGCTTGAGGTCGTCGCGCCTGGTGTGGTCACCGCCCACCACGAGGACGCCGTCGACGCGTTGGGCCACGGCGAGACCGTCGGTGCGTTCGAGCAGCGGTCGGGTGATGGCGATGACCGTCATACCGGAATCGGCGCACGGCACGGCACGGGTCACCGTGGCGGAGGCCGCGACGTCGTCGGTGCCGCGTGTTCCCGGAACGAGCAGGAAACGCCCGGCCGTGCCCGCGTCGACGGCGACCCGACCCTCGGGCGGACCGGCCGCCTCGCCGCCGGCACCGGAGTCGTCGGCGGCCAGTGGCAGTCGTGCCGAGAGGCCGGGCGTGCTCGCGGTGGCGTCCACCAGCAGTACGTCGTCACCGGACTCGGCGAGGGCCGCGGCGAGATTCACCGCGGCGGCCTCCGCGTTGCCGTCCTGCTTCGGCGCGACGACCAGGAGGGTGCGCCCGACCACGCCGTCCTTGCCGTGCCGGAGCCGGAAGGCGAGAGTCCGGTAGGCCTCCGCACGGCTGCCGGCGACCCGGCCGACCTGCAGCAGCTCGTCCTTGTCGTCCCCCGTGCCGCGGCCCGGGAGGATGCCAAGCACGGGGGCGTCGAGCACCGCCTGGACCTCGCCGACCGAGCGCACCCGCGGTTCGAGGGCGGACCTCAGCCACGCGAGCACGATGCCCAAGAGGACGCCTGCCAGCAGGCCCAGGCCGATCAGTGCACCTCTGCCCGGTCCCGAGGGCCGCGCCGGGGGCTCGGCCACGCGCACGATGTCACCGCCGCTGGTGTCGAAGGCCCGGATGTCCGAGATCCGCTTCTGCAGCGCGTTGATCTGGTCCCGTCGGGCCCCGGCCGCCGGATCGTCCGTCTTCGCGGTGCTCCCCTTGGCGGCCAGCACGCCGATCTGCTGCTCCAGCCCACTCGTCATCCGCTGCACCGTGGCCCGGGTCCTGTCCTGGCGATCGGCGAGGTAGGCCTGCGCGAACGCGTTGGCCACCCGGGCCGCCCGCCGCGGGCTCGCCGCGGTGTACGTGAATCTGAGCACCTGGCTGTCGGGGGGATTCGTGACGCGCAGGTCCGCCGGAAGCGTGGCGGCTCGGGACGGTTCGCCCAGCGCCCGTGCCGCACGGGTCGCGACGGTGGCGCTCAGGCCGATCTGCCGTTCCGTTCCCATGCTCAACTGGTTGTCGACGGACACGCCGTACGTGCTGAACGGGTCCACCTTCGAGCGGACGAGAACGTCGGCGGTGGAGGTGTAGCTGCCTGCGCGGAGCTGCACGAGCAGCAGCCCGCCGAGCAGCCCGAGGGCGATTCCCGCGGCGATGGTGACGGGGTACCGCAGCAGTTGACGCAGCTGGTCGCGGAGCTGGTCCCGTTCCACGTACTGGTCATCGAAGCCGGTGGGGCTGGGCACGGAAGCCTCCTTGTGCGGGGATCGGTACGTGGTCGGCGTCCGCGGGCGGACACGCCGGTGAAGGAGAACGGGACGACCGGGCGGCGGACGAGCTGATGACCAGCGGAAGGGCCAGGAACAGCGTCATCGGCGCCATGACGGCCAGGAGGCTGCCGCGCAGAAAGATCATCTGGTAGAAGGCGAAGGCCGGGACCAGCAGCACGGCCAGCGTGGCCCGCCTGCCCCGGAGCCGTTCCCGGATGTCGTCCATGCGGCGCCCGGCCGCGCCCAACAGGCAGAAGACGGCCACCACGGCGGGAGCACCACCCCACAGATAGCTCTCGATCCACAGCGGCGCCGAGAGATTCTGGAACCGGTAGCCCGCGTACTCGGCGAGCGTCGTGGCGACGGGCTCAGGTTTGCCGGGCCATGCCGAGCGCGGGACCATGAACAGGGCCGGGCCGAGCACCGCGGACGGCGAGAAGCCGGCCTCTTTCACGTAGTCGACGCCTACCAGCATCTGCTGGAAGGCGTCGTAGTCCATGTTGGTGGTGAACTGCTCCGCCGGACTCAGCACCTGGATGGCCTCACGTTTGTCGGTGCGGAAGTAGTCGCTGTAGGGGAAGACGAGCAGCACCACGGCTGCGAGCGCCGCCGCCGCGAGGCGGAAGGCGCGCGGCCGGCTGAACCGGCGCCATGAGAAGAGCAGGACCAGCAGGACGGTTCCGACCCAGAAACGCGGCCTGCTGATCGGGTTGTTGACGACCGCGTTGAGCCCGAGGAAGAGCGGGAGCAGCAGCAGGCGGACGGCGCGCAGCAGCCGGTCGCCCGCCCTCGGACGCGGCAGGTGCAGCAGGGCCACCAGCGCCCAGAAGGCGGGGGCGGCGAGGATCGAGACCTCGAGCGCCTTCGACATCTCCCCGTCGGCGCCCGCCTGTTCCAGGGCCTGCCGGCTGCTGAAGAAGACGCCTGGTCCGCCGGCCCGGGGGATGAGCAGGATCGCGAGAACGAGCGACAGACCGCACAGGAGCAGTGCGCGCACGGGTGCGATCCGGCGGGAGAGCAGCGGTTCGAGGACGACCGATCGGCCGGCCGCGCGCCTGGCGAGGGCCGCTCCGGCGCTGTAGGCGACGAGCCCGAGTTCGGTCAGGGCGGTGGCGGTGAACGCGGTGGCCGCGCCGGTCCGGTATCCCTCGGGGTAGGTGTCGGTGGCGAGCATCGCCAGCGGCGCCAGCCCGAGCCATACGTAGGTGAAGAGCCAGAAACCGAGTGCGGTGAGCCGCACGGAGGTGTCGGTCAGTACCCGAGCGAGCGCCCCACCGCTGTGCGCCACGACCACGCACTGCGCGGCGAGCGTGAGGACGGGGTGCGTGCCGGGGCTCAGCAGGACCAGGCCGGGCAGCAGGACCATGAGCACCAGGGCCCAGGCCCCTACCGCAGCCGTGCAACGGACTCGACCGTCCCGCACTCGCATCCCCTCACCGAGGCGTCGGAACCGAATGAACCGAAAAAATCAGGAGTGATCGAGTTATAGCTCAGTTACCACGCATACCGGTCGCCATCGAGAGCGTTTCGCGTCATAAAGTATCAATTTCTGTCGTATTTTCATTGAATGACCGATATTTTCGAGGGGCGCCGCGTCCTCCTCGTGTCGACCAACTACGCGCCGGAGCACACCGGAATCGCGCCCTACTCGACCCTGACCGCGGAACACCTGGCCGCCCTCGGCGCCGACGTCGATGTCCTGACGGGTATGCCGCACTACCCCGAGTGGCGGGTGCACGGCGACTACGAGGGGCGCTGGCGCACGGTGGAGAACCGGAAAGGCGTCCGGGTCCACCGCCGTCGCGGCTTCGTGCCCGCGCGCCAGACGGCACTGCGCAGAGCGGCCTACGAGACCAGCTTCCTGGCACACGGCTCGATCCGGCCGCCCGCCGGACGGCCGGACGTGGTGATCAGCCAGATGCCGACCCTCGCGGGCGGCGTCATCGGCGGCCGGCTCGCCCGCCGCCACGGGGTGCCGCACGTGGTCGTGGTGCAGGACCTCATGGGCGCTGCGGCGGCGCAGAGCGGGATCAGCGGCGGTGGCCGCGTGGCGTCCCTGGTGGCCCGGGTGGAGGGTCGGGTCCTGCGCGGGGCCGCCCTGACCGGCGTGGTGCACGAGTCGTTCGTCGACCGCGTCACCGCCATGGGCGTGCCGGGTCCGAGGGTCAGGGTGGTGCCCAACTGGACCCATGTGCCGCCCCCGACCGGCGACCGCCGGGCGGTACGGGCGCGGCTCGCCTGGGGCGAGGAGGACTTCGTCCTGCTGCACGCGGGCAACATGGGGCTGAAGCAGGGCCTGGAGGTGCTCGTCGAGACCGCCCGGATCGCGGCCCGCGACACCCCGCGCCTGCGGATCGTCCTCATGGGCGACGGCAGCCGCCGGGCCCACCTGGAACGCCTCGCGTCCGGCCTGCCGAACCTCTGCTTCCTTCCGCCCGCGACCGAGGCGGACTTCCCCGACGTGCTGGCCGCGGCGGACGTCCTCGCCGTCACCCAGCGGGCGTCCGTGCTGGACATGAGCCTGCCGTCCAAGCTGACGTCGTACTTCGCGAGCGGGCGTCCGGTCGTGGCCTCGGTGGCCGCCGAAGGCGGCACGGCCCAGGAGGTGCGCCGCTCCCGTGCCGGGGTCGTCGTCCGCGCGGAGGACCCGGAGGCGCTGCACGGCGCGGTCGCGGGACTGATGCGCGACCCCGGCGGCTCGGCCGCGCTCGGCGCGCACGGCCCCGCCTACGTCCGGGAACGGCTCAGCCCCGAGGCCGGACTCGGCCGGATCACCGCGATGCTGTCCGAGGCCCTGGCCGGGTGACGACCACCCTCGCAGACGGCCCGCCGGTTCATCGGCGGGCCGTCTGCTCTTCGGCGGGACGTCTGCACGGCCCCCGGAACCGAGGAGATCCGGTCAGAGACGGCCTTCGTCGATCGCCTGGCGTACCCAGGGGACGACCTTGTCGAGGATCTCGTCCAGCGTGGTCGTCGCGGTGAAGCCGAGCAGGTCCCTGGCCTTGGACACATCGGGCGACCGGCGCTGCACGTCGTGCTCGAAGGGCTGGTCGGTGGTGTATCGGAACGGCTCGTCGGGCCCCTTGACCTTGAGCCAGATCCGCTCCGCCAGCTCCAGGACGGTGGTCGGCTCCTCGCTCGCGAGGTTGAAGTCCTGGTTGAGCGCGGCGGGGTGGAAGATCGCGGCGCAGATCCCACGGGCCAGGTCCCCGCCGTAGGTGAAGTGCCGCACCTGGGCACCGCTGCCGAGGATGTGCAGCGGGTCCTGGCCCTTGAGCACCTTCTGCACCAGGTCGGGAACGACGTGCGACATGCTGATCTTGATGTCGCCCGAGCGCTCCTCGCTCTGCCCGACGGTCCGCTCCTCCCCCACGTCCACGCAGTTGAAGGGCCGCACGATGGTGAAGGGGAGGCCGTACTGGTCGTGGGCCGCCCTGGCGAAGTACTCCACCGCCAGCTTCTGGAAGCCGTACGAGGACGACGGTGCGGGGATGCGGCGCTCGTCGCCCTCCCGGGACGGCCAGAAGCCGGTGTTCTCGTACACCATCGAGGAGCTCAGGTACGTCACCTTCTGCAGCGGTCCGTCGCCGTGGACCCGGATCGCCGCGTCGCAGGCGGCGGCGGTGATCCGCTCGTTGGTGGCCAGGAGGTCGTAGGCGTAGGTGTGGAAGTAGGAGATACCGCCGATCATGGCGGCGCCGGCGACGAAGTGGTCGCAGTCCGCCAGCAGGTCCGCCAGCAGGTCGGTGTCGCGGGCGTCTCCCTCGACCAGCCGGTAGCGCGGATCCTCCACCGTGCTGCGGCGGGCCTCACCGTACTTGGAGAAGTTGTCCAGGCCCACCACGGTGTGCCCCTGGTGGAGCAGCTCCCTGACGAGGTAACTGCCGATCAGACCGGACGCGCCGGTGACGAGAACCTTCACAGGAGACCTTTCTGGTGCGAGTTGCGTGCCCGGTTCCTCGGGCCGGATGGCGCAGCGTTGCCCTACTGCCGGTCAGACCCGGACGCCTCTGCCGGTGATTCCCCAGAGGTCCACGACCGGTTTCTCCGTGACCAGGTCCCGGTACTCGGGATGCGGTGTGGCGATGACCAGCACATCGGCCCGGCGCATGACCTCGCCCATCTCCAGGAAACGCGGATCGCTGATGTACGGGTCGGTGCACAGCGTTTCCCGCGCCTTGGCCGTCAGGATTCTGCGCAGCTTGAACGACAGGCTTTCGCGCGCGTCGTCGCTGCCCGCCTTGAATCCCATGCCGAGCACGCCCACGCGCGTGTCCGCGAGCGGGAACCTGCGCTCCAGCCGGGACACGAGGTAGAGCGGCAGTCCCTCGTTGACGAGCATCGCCGCGTGTCCGAGCACGAAGTTGTTGCCGGTGAACGCGGCCAGCTGCAAGGTGTCCTTCAGCAGGCAGGGGCCGGCCGCGAATCCCGCTCCCGGCATGTCGGCGGCCCGCGGGTACTCGTAGGTGATCGCCTGGCGGATGCGCTCGAAGTCGAGTCCGAAGTCGTTCGCCATCATCCAGAACTGGTTGACCGTCGCGAACTTGACGTAACGCCAGGTGTTGGCGAAGAGCTTGGCGAGCTCCGCCTCCTCCGGCGCGATGCGGACGATCTTGTCGGTGAGGGTGCGGAAGAACTTCTCCGCCCGGTCGCCCGCCTGCTGCGACCGGGCCGCCACCAGCTGCGGCAGCTCGAACAGTTCGGTCATGGCCGCGCCCTCGGCGATGCGCTCCGGGCAGAAGGCCACGTCAACGGCCTTGCCGAGCCGCTCCAGCAGCCGCTCGGTCAGCGCGGTGACTCCGGGGTGCACCGTGCTTCTGAGCATGACCAGCTGCCCGTCCCGCAGGTGCTCGGCGCAGCGCTCCAACGCCCGGGGGACCGCGCCGAGATCCGGGTTGAGATGCTCGTCCACCGGCGTCCCCACCACCACGATCAGGTTCTCCGTGGTGGCGACGCTCGCACCGTCGGTCGTGGCGCGCAGCAGACCGTCGCACACGCTCCGGCGCAGCGGCTCCGCGGCCCCGGCCTCGTGGAACGGAAGCTCTCCCCGGTTGACCGTGTCGACGGCCGCGGCGTCGATGTCGTAGAGCGTGACCGAGAGCATTCCGCGCGCGGCGAGGGCGATCCCCAGGGGCAGTCCCACGCGCCCGCAACCGCCGATGATGACCACGTCCGCGGCCGGCAGCGAGTTTTCCGTGCCGCCACACAATTGCTCGTTCATTCCTGGAACTCATCTCCGTCGTTCGGGCCACCTGTGGCGGGCGCGCAACGATGCGTGAAAACCGTACAAGGGCTTTTCTGAAAAGAATGATTCGGCAACAGGCCGCACGGCACGGTTACTCCGTACAGCCGATATGACACGGACGCCGGTAGATCTCCTCCAGCCGGTCCGTCACCGCGTGAATGGAGAAGATCTCTTCGACGGCGCGATGACCGGCTTTCGCCAGGGCCTCACACCTGTTCTCGTCGGACAGCAGACCGCACACCGCGTCGGCCATCTCCCGCGGACTGCCGTCGGTGACGACCGCCGCACCCCGGCGAGCCAGCTCGTCCGCGATGCCGCAGGTGTCCGTGCACACCACGGGAGTGCCGACGGAAAGCGCCTCCATCACGGTCATGGGGAACGGCTCGTCAACGCTCGGCAGCACGTACACCGACGCCCGCGCCTGGGCGCGCACCGCCGCGGCGTAGTCCAGCGCCCCGGCGTAGGAGACGACGCCCTTCATCCCGTGATCGGCGATGATCCGGCGCACCGCCGGCAGCGACCCCTCGTCCGGCCCGTACAGGGTGAAGCGGGCGTCGGGCGTCTTCCGGTGCACAAGTGCGGCCATCTCGACGAACGCCTCCGGGCGCTTGCGCGGGTGCAGCCGGGCGAGAAAGATCACCTCCCGGTCGCGCCGGCGATGCCGTACCGCCGTCCCGGCATGTTCCGGCCGCACTCCGTTGGGCAGCGTCAGCAGCGGCGGCCCCTCGGGGCCGACCACCTCGGTCACGGCCCGCCGCTCCCGTTCGGTGAGGACCAGGCAGCCCTGTGCCCGCCGCAGCAGGGGCACGTACACGCGGTCGAAGAGCCGGGCGACGGCCCCGTGGCGGGACTCGACCATGCCGTGCGTCTGCGTGAAGAACTTCTTGCGGCGCAGCGCGGCCACGGCGAGCGCCGTGAGGGACACCAGGTCACGTCCCGCGTGGATGTGCACCACATCGGCCCTGCCCATGCAGCGCCACAGGTCCCTGACCAGGAGCGGGTGCATGAGTCCGATGACACGCCCCGGAATCAGCGCACGCGCCGGGCGTGTCCGCAGTGGCACCGAGCCGACGCGTTCCGGCGCCCGGGACCTGCCGCGCCACAAGGACACCAAGGTGACCTCGTGGCCGCGCGCCGCGCACTCCTCCAGCTGTCCCGTCGCCACGCTCGTCGGCCCGCCGTACGCTCCGTCGTCACTGACGAGCGTCACCACATGAACGATCCTCACGCTGCGACTCCTGTCGTGAGGACCGCGCCCGGGGCGACGTCGTGGTGGGCGACCGACGCGGCACCCACCACCGCGCCGCGGCCCACGGTCACGCCCCGCAGCACGACCGCCCGCGCGGCGACCCAGGCACCTGGCTCCACGCGAATGGGCGCGTTGTCGAACTCGAAGGTGGAGCTGCGGCGTTGGTGGCTTCCGGTGCACAACAGCGCCTCCTGGGAGACGCAGACATCGCTGCCGATGGTGATCGGCTCAAGGTTCAGCAGCCAGGCCCCCTCGCCGATCCACACGTCGTCGCCGACTTCCAGCCGCCAGGGCCAGTGCACCCGCACCCCGTGACGGATCAGCACCCGCTGCCCGATCCGCGCGCCGAACGCCCGCAGCAGAGCCGGCCGCCACCTTGCCGGGAACCACCATCTGACGAAGACGAGACGGAGAACGGCGAACCAGGCGGCCTGGACCAGCAGGGTGCGCCCTTTGTCGTAGCCCGCTCCGGTGAAACCCCTCAGGGAACGCTCCATGATGGCCATCAGGACAACTCCCGGAACCATTTGACGAGAAATGCCGGTACGAACACCAGGTGTGCCGCGAGCAGAGACAGGTAGAGCGCGAGAAATAGCCTTTCGTTTCCCAGGAACAAGAAGATCAGGCAGAGCAGGCCGAAGTCCACGGGCAGCAGCGCCACGCCCCGGACGGCGGAGGGCGGCTGCGACGGGCGGAGGTCCACGGCCGCCCGTCGCGTTCTGAGCTGTCCCGCCAGCATCCCGCCGAAGAACAGCAGGACGGCAGCGAACTGAAAAGCGATCGGGGCCAGCAGCAGGGCCGGTGGCAGATGGTCGAAGAAGCGGTGGAGCGAAATCAGCACGGCGGCATGGATTCCCAGCAGCTTCGCGCAGTCCACCACATGGTCCATCCACTCCCCGGACGGGCTGGCGGATCGGTTCAGCCGCGCCAGTTGGCCGTCCGCGGAATCGAGCGCGAATCCGATGAGCAGGGCGAGCGCGACCCAGCACCCGAGCGCGGGAGAAGGGCGGTGAAAGGCGATGGCGGTGATGCCTGCCAGGCTGGCCATTCCGCTGGCGGCGGTCACTTGGTTGGGTGAAAGCCCCATGCAGTGTGCCGCCGCCGCGAGCAGCCTGCCGACCGGCCGATTGACGAAGCGTGTGTAGGCGGGAACCCCCGAAGCGGTTTTCTGCGCCTTCGAGAGCTGCCGCACCGCGGTGGAGAAGTCCGCTCGCGGAACCTCGCACCTGAATTGTTGGAATGATCGCCGCCGGCCCGAATCCTCAGTGGCGTCCATGCGTGAAGGCTCCGAAGTTCGACACGGAAAAGCAATTCGCCCTGCTGCAGGTCATTGGCCAAAAGTAGGCAGCTCGACCTCGCCTCACCGGATTCGACAGGCAGGCTTATCGCAAGATCCACCCGATCAGCCTCGATATTTCATGACCGGCTGAGCCTTTTCGGCACCGGCGGCCCAGGATGAGGACCGGGCGTGCGTGCGACGCCGCACTCGACCGGTGCCCGTGCGACGGGCGGAGTGCGGAGGCGAATGCCCACGTTCATGCCGCAGGAGCTTCGCTCGATCACGCCCACGGCCCGATGTGTCCCATTGGTGAGGTATGCGCTGGGACGCTAGCCTCGGCGCCCATGGCGAGATCTTCGAGGTCACAGCGTTCGGGTGGGCCGGCACAGCGGCCCCGACGCGCACTGGTTGTCGTGCTGATCGCCCTTCTGGCATCCCTGCTGGTCACCCCCGCCACAGCCGAGGACACCGTGACCGGCACCGGCACCGGCACACCGAGGTTGCGGCTGTTCGTCCTGGGCGACAGCATCGCCGGCGGCAGCGACCAGGGCGGCCACGGGCCGCACGGCTGGCCCGCGTTGGTCGCCCACCGGCTGGGGCTGGCGCTGCGTCTCGACGGTGAGGGCGGCACGGGCTACACCACCGGCGGCCGGCAACCGGGCGGGCGGCCCTACCCGCGGCGGATCAGTGAAGCCATCGCGGCGGCGCCCGACTCGGTGATCGTCGAGGGGTCCCGGAACGACCTCGCCCCGGCACGGGTCCGGACCGCCGCGGTGAACAGCCTGCGCCGGCTGCGTGCAGGGCTGCCCCACGCGCGGATCCTGGTCATCGGGCCGATCTACTCCGACCCGCGGCCGGTCGGCTCTCGCCCGGTCGACGAGGCAGTCGCGGCCGCGGCGAGGACACTGGGCCTGCCCTACCTGTCCCCGGTGCGCCTCGGCTGGTTCACCGGAGCCGCGCACCGGTTCATCGGCCGCGACGGCGTCCACCCCACAAACGCCGGGCACGCCTACCTCGCCGAGCGGATCCGCCCCGAACTCTCCCGGCTGTTGCACCGTGGGTCTGCTTCGGGCGGCCAGTGAGCGTCTCGCCCGGGTCACAGCCGGCTTCGTCATCCGCGTCGGCGCCGCGCCCGCCCGCGCCACCGCCGTCATCGGCCACCGCTCCCGGCGTGCACACGGCTGGAGAAGACTCGGTCGGCCGGATCGTGAGCCGGTCGGCCGGGTCGCGCGAGCACGGGGTGCGGCCCGGCCGGCCGTGGGGCGCCTGCCTCAGTAGGCGCCGCGTCCGTCCAGGACGGCGCGGAGGGTGCGGGCCATGACCGACATGTCCAGGGTCCAGGACCAGTTGTCCACGTACCGCAGATCGAGTGAGACGGTCTCGTGCCAGGTCAGGTCCGACCGCCCGCTCACCTGCCAGAGCCCCGTGAGGCCCGGTTTGACGCTCAGCCGGCGCATCTCCGCCTGGTCGTAGCAGGCGACTTCCTCGGGCAGCGGCGGGCGGGGGCCCACCAGCGACATGTGACCGAGCAGAACGTTGACCAGCTGGGGAAGTTCGTCCAGCGAGTAGCGGCGGAGGAGACGGCCGACCGGCGTGACCCGTGGATCCCGGCGGAGCTTGAACATGTGGCCGTCGTTCTCGTTCGCCGCGACCAGGTCGCTCTTCATCCGGTCCGCGTCCGCCACCATGGTCCTGAACTTCCACAGGGGAAAAGGGATGTTGTGCCGCCCGACACGGGTTTGGCGGTAGATGACCGGCCCGGCCGAGCCCATGCGCACGGAGAGCGCCAGAATCGCGAACAGCGGAGCCAGCACGACGAGAAGGACGAGCGCCCCCAGCCGATCCGTGGCCTCCTTCAGCAGCGTCGGCAGGCCGCGTCGCGTCGGCGGTGAGATGTGCAGCAGGGTGAGTCCGGCCGCCGTGGTGAGCCGGATCCTGCGCCGGGCCACCTCGATGATGCCCGGCAGGATCATGAGCGGACAGCCCGCGTCGTGCAGGGCCCAGGACAGCCGCCTGAGCCGGCCCCCGGACATGTGCCCGCCGGGCGCCACGAAGACCAGATCGGCGCCGAGCGCCTCGGCCGCCTCCCGCACGGACAAGGCATCCTCGTCGAAGTCCGCCGGCTCCTCGGCCCGGAGCCGGCCGCACACCCGTACACCGGACAGCAGGTCACCCTCGCCGACCACACAGGCTCCGACCGCCACATAGCCGTGATCGGTCCGCTCGGCGAGCTGTCCGACCACGGCGTCCACCGCCCCGGCCTCACCGATGACGAACACGCGCCGCAGCGCGCGGGCGTCGCGACGCGCTGCCAGCACACTGCGGTGCACCGCCCTGCGGCAGAGCAGGGTGACCACCAGCGACGGGCACAGCGCGCCGAGCGGGACGGCAGGCGCGCCGCCGAGGCCGGACACGCTACGCAGCACGGCCAGCGCGCCGAGCAGCACGAGCCAGTCCCGCACGAGCGACCCGAGCGGCGCGTCCTCGTCCCACGTCCAGGGTGCGTACCGCCCGCCGACGACGCCGACGAGCAACCAGACCATGCTGATCACCGCCGCCTGCCGCAGGGGGTGGGGCTCACTGATCGCCGAGAACGTCACCGCCGCCGGCAGCGCCACTCCGGCGGCGTCCGCACAGACCGCGACCGCCGCGTACCGCCCGAACCTATGGCTTGTGCGCGAGGGCGTCCGGTGCGCCGTCCGAGATGCCGCCTGCCATGACGCCGCACTGGTCGACTGCCACATCATGATTCTCCCCAAAGACCCCGTACGAAGCGCAGGGCGCGACTGCAACCGCGCCGATACGAAGCCGACGCACGCGCCTCATGCGATGTTGATATCAACCTTTACACACCTATGTCTTACTTTCGGGATTTACCACTAACTAAATCCTGTCTTGGAGGGACGAAGGAGTGACGAGGTGCGAGCGGGCGGCCGCGACGGTCCGGGGATGCCGTCCGGAGCGGCCCGGGCGCGACGAGGACTGCGTCGTGTCGTCCGGCGGCGCCGGGTACTGCCCACTTGTATGCCCGGGTGAGGACGGCGGCTGATATGGAATCAACGAGGCTCCCGCACTGGCGGATTGAGACGTCGAACGCCTCTCCCGACGGCACTGGAGCCTCGTGTGTTGCGGGCACCGTCATCACCCGCGCGGTGGCCACACCGAAAGAGCTCAGTGGCTCGATTCGCCCCATGACTTCGACCGGTCAGGGCGAATCGACGGATCGGAGCAGGTGGGTCGGAGCAGATGGGTCGGACCCGGGTGGATCGACACAGGCGGGTCGGAGCCGGGTGGCTCGGACCCTGGCGGGGCGGACCCGGGTGGGTCAGATCACGCCCTGGGCCAGCATGGCGTCGGCGACCCGCTCGAAGCCGGCGATGTTCGCGCCGGTCACGTAGTCGCCGGGGGCGCCGTAGCGTTCGGCGGTCTCGTGACAGGTGCCGTGGATCTCGCTCATGATGTGCGCCAGCTCCTCCTCGACCCGGGCCGGAGACCAGGCCGTACGGGCGTGGTTCTGCGCCATCTCCAGGGCGCTGACCGCGACGCCCCCCGCGTTCGCCGCCTTGCCGGGCCCGAAGGCGACCCCGGCACGCTGGAGCAGGTGCACGGCCTCGGGCGTCGTCGGCATGTTCGCGCCCTCGGACACCGCCTTCACTCCGTTGCGGACGAGCGCCGCCGCGTCCTCCTCGTCGAGCTCGTTCTGCGTGGCGGAGGGCAGCGCGACGTCGGCCGGCACCTCCCAGACCCGACCGCCGGGCACGAACCGCGCGGAGGCACCCCGGCGCTCGGCGTACGTGCTGATCCGCCCGCGCTCCACCTCCTTGACCTGCTTCAGCAGCTCCAGGTCGATGCCCTTGTCGTCGACGACGTAGCCGGTGGAATCCGAGCAGGTCAGCGGATTGGCCCCGAGGGCCAGCAGCTTCTCGACGGTGTAGATGGCGACGTTCCCGGACCCGGAGACGACGACCGTCTGCCCCTCCAGGTCCTCACCGCGCTCGCGCAGCATGGCCTCCGCGAACAGCACGTTCCCGTACCCGGTGGCCTCCGGCCGGATCGCCGAGCCACCCCATCCGAGCCCCTTGCCGGTGAGCACGCCGGCCTCCCACCGATTGGTGATCCGCCGGTACTGCCCGAACAGGTAACCGATCTCGCGTCCTCCGACCCCGATGTCGCCGGCCGGGACGTCGGTGTGCTCGCCGATGTGCCGCTGCAGCTCCGTCATGAACGACTGGCAGAACCGCATGACCTCCGCGTCACTGCGCCCGTGCGGGTCGAAGTCACTCCCGCCCTTGCCGCCGCCGATGCCGAGTCCGGTCAGGGCGTTCTTGAAGATCTGCTCGAACCCGAGGAACTTGATGATCCCGAGGTTCACGGACGGGTGGAAGCGCAGGCCGCCCTTGTACGGGCCGAGCGCGCTGTTGAACTCCACCCGGAACCCCCGGTTGACGTGCACCCGCCCCTTGTCGTCCTGCCAGGGCACCCGGAAGATGACCTGCCGCTCCGGCTCGCACAGCCGCTCCACAAGCCCCGGCTCCGCGTACTCGGGCCGCGCCGCGAGGACCGGCGCGAGTGTGTCCAGCACCTCATGGACGGCCTGGTGGAACTCGGGTTGGGCGGGGTTGCGGCGCTCGATCTCCACGCGGAGGGCGTCGAGCCTGCTCTGGATGTCGGAGCGGGTCGCATGGGGGTGGGTGGTCGTCACGGGGTCCCTTTCTGGCACGGCTGCCACCGGTACGAGACCGGTGATGGGCTGATGGGCGCTCGGCGCCGTTGCCGCGCGCAGACACTCCACTGTTACCCCTGCGTAAACGCCGAGGCCAGCATGACTATGTCGACCGCTCACTATCTGAGATGCGATGTTGTTCCAGTCGGTCCGCCCACTGCTGGAGCAGCGGGCGGACGCGGCGGCCCTCGGCGCCCCGCCCTGCGAACCGTGCGGACAGCCCGGAAACACCGGACGAGCTGCCAACGGTTGCCGTACGCAAGCAGTCATTCACTCATTGCAGTGGGCGGAGTCGACCACGCTGAGTGACCGTAGGGAAGGAACTAGCCGACCTCACGACCGAACGACCACCCACTTCACGAACCTCGGCGTGCTGCGTCGCCCGACGCACGAGGTCATCGGCGTCCTCCACGACGACAACGCCGACCCGGCCGAGCCTCTTCTCGCCTGCGCCGCACTGAGCAGCTGGGCCGACCCGGCCGGTTACGGCCCCTGTCACCGCGGCCGCCGCCGCGCCGGACGACGTGGTGTGGCGCAGGCAGTCGTACGACCGCTGCTTCGGCCAGGACGGCACCTTCGGGCAGCTCGCGGAAGCGGTCGGTGCGCGTGCCAGGAGGAGATCCGCGCCACCGTCGAGCGCGGCATCCAACGGCGCGCCGCCGACCACCCTTTCGACCTCGGCCTCCAACTCGCCCTGCTCACGGCCTCCATGCGCCGCTTCGACGAGCCGACGGTCACCGACGCGATTCGCGGCCTCCTCGCCGCGAACCCAGGTGACCGCGCCCGCCGGCAACTCGCCGAAGCCACCGGAAGTTCGCACTGGTTGATGTAGTTCCGCGACCTGGCGGGCGACTCAACCGCCGGTCCTCGACGACGGACCGCATCGGGGCGTCGGTGGTCGTCCGTCTCGTTGAGCGGCGGGATCCCGATTCCTCTCAGCGGGCTTCCACCGGAGGCCAGTTCCCGGAGGCGCACAGCTCCATGTACTGGGCGGTGGGAAGGTGGGTCGGAGGAAAGTGGGGGCCTGCTCCCGAGTGCGGGACGACGATGACGGCGCTGAACGGAACCGTGGCCGGGTCGCCCGTCTTATTGTGTTCCCTGAAGCCGAAGCGGAACGTCCAGCCGTAGGCGAAGTCGATTCCCGACTCCGGGAAAACGATCACGGAGCCGGCTCTCTCCGGGTAGGCGGTGGTGTTCAGATGGTGGGAGGCCGCTGCCACCGCGTGCTCGCGGGGCACCTTCCCGCCGGACCGCCGCCGCCTGGTAACGGCTACGGCCACCACGGCTCCGCCCCCGATCACCACCGCGCCGGCACCCAACCCGATCCACAGCATGCCGTTGCCGCTGTCGTCCTGGGAGGCCCCGCCTGCAGCGACACCTTCGTCCTGCACAGCGCCGGAATCCTTGCCCGACGGCGAGGACGAGGGCCTGGCCGGCGCCGACGACTCCGCCGCTGCCAGGTCCGGCAGCGGATAGACGTCGGCCGGTCCCGGGTCGCCCGGATCCTCCAGCGCGATGCGCGGCCGCACGATGCCGTAGCCGATGGAGTCGTTGCGCTTGGCGCCGTTGGTGGGGGCGCCGATGGTGTTGAGCATGACGCGGAGGACCTGATTGTTGGTCCAGGTCGGGTGCTCGGACCAGATGAGGGCGGCGCTGGCGGAGGCCAGCGCGGTAGCGCCGCTGGTGCCATGACTCTTACAGAGACCCGTTTTGCCGCCACAGGCATGGACCAAGTCCGCACCCGGGGCTGCCATGTCGACCTGGGGCCCGAACTCCGATTCGGCGGTCCTGCGGAGATCCTTGCCGACTCCTGCCACGCCGACGACTCCGGGCGTGGCCGCCGGGTACTCGACCGGGTTTCCCTTGTCAGCGTTATTTCCTACAGCCGCAAAGATGAGCGAACCGTGGGACAGGGCGTACTTCACCGCAGCAGTGAGCTGCGGAGAGTTGAGACGTTCTCCCATGGAGATGTTGATGACCCGGGCGCCGGAGTCAGTTGCGTAGCGGATGGCTTTGCTGAAGTCCGAGGGGCCGGCGAACCCGTTGGTGTCGCTGGGGGCGGGCATCCGGATCGGCAGAATCTTGGCACCTGGCGCGAGACCGAAGGCGCCGTTTCCTCCGCCGTATGCACCCGTGCCGGCGATGAGTCCAGCCATCCCTGTGCCGTGACCGTCATAGTCCGTGTGTTCATCACCAGCACGTTTTGAGGGCGCGAGATCCTCTCCGTCGAGCACCCGGCCCTTCAAGTCCGCGTTGTCTGGGTCAACTCCGGTGTCGATCACCGCGACCGTAATGCCCTTGCCCGTACTCGTCCGCCACATCTCCTCCGCGTGCATGGCGTCCAGGTGCCATTGCTGTGAGCGTGTGGAGTCGGCGTAAGCCTGCGTGGCTGGACCGCCCACCAGCAGCACACTGAATGCCGTTGAGGCTACGGCACGTATCCCTCTCTCCCACCTACGGGCCAGGGGCATGCGCATGGTTCCGTTTCCCTTGATCGTCAGTCGGTGGTCGGCGGTTCGCTTCGGCGGTCGCCCCTCTGCTCCGTGTCCCTCTGCTCCTCGTTCCGCTGCCGCACACGACTGGTCGATCCGCCCGGAGCACCGCGAACGCCACCCCGCGTGCCAGCCTTACTGGGCACGCCACCCGAGATACCTCCCCGCGTCGGTGCGGAAGGTACAGGGCCGCCCGGCCTCGCCTGAGCACGACCTGTTCTCTGCGGCGTACCGCCCACGATGCCCTCGCGCGGCGTCGCCACCGGGCGCCCGGCGGTCCGGTTGACCGGCTGCCCCATCGAACCCGTGCTCGGCATATGGCTCGCCGAGCCTCGACTGGCTGCGGATTCGCCGCCAAGCGAGGCCCCGGGTGCCCGACCGGTCGACCGGCCAGTGGCGGGTGGCCCGGCTGGACGCCCACCCGTGACGCCCGAGCCGGAGGCACCGCCCCGGCCGAATACCGATCCCTGGTTCGAGATGGCGCGACCGACCGTCCCGGTGGAACTGGGCACATTGCGGCCCGGGACAGGACTGATTCCCTCGGTTCCGCGACCGGGTACACGCCCCATGGGCCCTTGCGCAGGTCGGGCGGGCAAGCTTCCGCCACCGGCCTGCTTTCCGATTCCGCCGGATGACGAAGGCATACGAATGGGACGTGGCATGGGAGATACCGGGCCATTCGTCGGTGACAGCGGTCCCGTGTCCGGACGCGGGGTCGTAGCAGGTCCCTCCACGGAACGCGTGGAGGGCTGAGGGGCGTCCGGCGGTACAGATACTGAGTCGATGCCGACATGCGGAGCGGGTTCACTGGTCGGCGGGTGCATCCGATGAAACGGAGACCCACTCGTGGACAGATCCGAGGGGAGCTTGGAAGCCGCGGAATCTTGCCGCTGAGTTCGTACGCTTCCGCGCCGTTCAACTGTTGTTCCAGAACTGGAACCACCGCCGGCGCCTCGGCTCGAGCCGTTTCCTGGCCTAGCCAGGTCCTCGGAGGAGATGTATGGAGCCGGCGGCGTAATCGCACCCGGCGGTGGCGGAAACTTAGGCCTTTCCAGGGCATTCATCTGCGTAGCGGACTGATCGTAGGACTGTCCCAGCTTCCGCATCTGGGCCGCCGCCTCCTGGCGGACCTTCTCGCGGTCGGCCTTCAGGGCGGCCAGTTCGCTCGCGGACTCGGCGCGGACCGCGGCGGCGTCCGGGTCGTTGTGGGCGGCCGTGGCCGCGTCCAGGTTGGCCTGGGCGCTCTTGGTGTCGCGGGGGATCGACGTCTGGGCCGTCGCGATCGCGCCCGAGGCGTGGCCCAGCCACTTCCCCGCGCCCTCGCTGAAGTCGCCCAGTCGGTGGGTGGAGTTGGCGAGGTCGTCGGCCCAGGTACGGAACGCCTCCGCACCGTCGCCCTTCCACTCCACCCACTGCGGGCGCACCTTCAGCTCATCCGCGATCTTGCGGATCTCCGTGGCGGCCGCGGTCAGACGGTCGGCGGCGGCCTGCACCTCTCCCGCGTTCGCCTGGTCCAGCCACGCGAGCATCTGCTCGTGGCTCATGCTCTCGAAGGACGTACCGCCGCCGCTTCCCTTGCCTGCCATCAGGCCTCCCCCGCCGCCGTCCGAAAGACATCCGCCGCCATCAGATCGTGCCACCCGAGTCGCCCGTGGGCGGCCGCCCGGACTGGTCCGGCTGCGCCCCGACGTCACCCTGACCGTGGCCCTTCTCGGGCAGGGACGGGTCGTAGGCCCCGCCGTAGTGCTCGGTCGTCTCGGCGCTGATCGCCGCCATCCGCCTGCGGACGTCGACGTCGATGTTCTGGTAGCCCTTGTGCGAGGCCACGACCGCGATGCCCATGCCCTCCATGGAGTCGGACAGCAGCTTCGACAGCGTCTCGAGTTCGCTGATGACCGTCTCGTACGCCGTGTAGATGCCGGCCGCCTCTCCCCACGACCCTCCTCCGCCGCCGAACTGCCGGCGTGCGAGCTGGGCCTTGCCGACCTTGCCCGGGCCGGCCTCCGAGCCCTTCAGATCGTGGATCAGGGCGTCCACTCTCTTCTTGAACTCCGTGAACGACGTGTACTCCGCCGCCAACGCGGCCGCGGCCCCGACACCCGCGGCACCTGCCGCCGCGAACATGCCCGGCAGAACCGACAGCAACGGCGGCGGCTGGTCGGCCGCCCCCGAACCGGCATCGCTCGGCAACACAACGTCCTCCCCCGTGCGTTCGTGAAGCGGAAGCCTCGGTGACAACTCTAGCTACACGCAGTGACAGTCCCGATGTGGCTCCCCGGCCGCCAACCTGATGCCCCGCCACCTCACCCGCGAGGCCATCCCAGCTGACACGCCGACTGACCAGGTAAAACCGGCATCGGAGATGCCAAACGCCTACGTGATAGGGCCTGCACGGAGCATAGAGGCCCTCAGCGGTCAGTACTGCGTGCTGAGATCCGTGCCCTTGGGGGCCCGCCAGCAGCCGGAGACAACGTTGACCAGGATCTTCGGGTCCTTCTCAGCTCCGGCCGTCGGACTCGAAACCCAGAGCTCGACATTCACCGAGAAGGGCTCGCTCCGTGAATCTGCCGTGAGTTCGAGCGTCCTGTCCCTACTCTTGTTGGGACCGTATTGGACGATCTTCCACCCTTTCCCGGGGAGGCCTTCTTTGAGTCGCTGGAATCCGGCCTTCAGCTCGTCCTCGGAGACGTCGTAGACAGACCAGGGATGAACGGTCTTGTAGAAGTTTTTGGGATCCTGGTCGCAGGTCGAGATGCTGGGACCTGGTTCGGTGACCTTGCCGGTCCGAATGTTGATCAGTTCATAGATCTGGCTGGAGACGGCCTTCGCCTTCTCCCGGGCCCTGTCCACACCTAGGGTGGTCGCCTTTGATCCGGTGGCCTCGTGCCCGGACGCGGAGGCTTCGCTGTGGTCCATGGTGTTCGAACAACCTGTTCCAGTGAGAGAGAAAACGGCGCTGGCGGCGACCATGCCGAGCCAATGAACCCGAAGGCGTTGACGCGAGGGGCGGATCAATTCTCCTCCTGGACCTTGTCATATCGGCCGACAACTACCGCTGCCTGGTTCTTGAGACCCTTCGAGTCCTCGTCCCAATACCCACTGTGGCCACTGGTGTCCACGTCCATCCTGTGGGCGCCGAATGCCTCGTCGGACGGGATCGTCTGGATGTACCCAGCGTTGTAGGGAACGCCATGCCAGGTATCCACACCCCACTTCCAGCCGCCGAGGAAGTCCCGGCCGATGTACGGCACCGGATCGGATCCGGCCGCTTCGGACCAGACGTGCTCCCTGCCTACGCCCAGAGCACTCGCATCACCCACCAGCATGCCCGGGCTGCCGGCGACCACAATGTCGTCGGCCGCCAGGTGGTGCTCCTGAGCGGCCACGCCGATCACGGTGGTCCCATAGCTGTGACCGATGACTGTGGTGTGGCTCGCGTTTGGACCGCCCTGGGCAGTCTGCAGGCCGTCCAAGAAGTCATTGAGGATCGGTGCCCCGTGGCTGGCGTAGCTCGGCCGAGGGGAGTCGGTGAGGATGTTCTGCGGGGCGTCGTAGCCGATCCAGGTGACCGTAGAGGTTGACCCGCCGGGAGACATGCCGTTGGCTTCCTTCCACGTCCGCGCCATGCGCCCGATGTCACCTCCGGCACCCGCCAGCTTCGACGTCGTCCCCGGCACGTACACCGCCGTGTTGTCCGCCGTGTCCGGGTTGCCGTTGGCCAGGATGACGTGGCCGTCGCCCTTGAGATCGAAGCCGAGCAGGTAGGCCTCAGGCAGGCCGTCGACGCCGGTCTGGTCGAAGCGTGCCTGGACGGCGTCCATCCCCTTGAGCTGGTCCTTGAACCGGCCGCCGCCCATGGCGTCCCACGCCGTCCACTCCGGATTGCGGATCTCCCCGGCCGCCGTAACCACCGTCTTGGGAGGCTCCGGACCCAGCGCGGCGAGGGCATGCCTGACCTGGGCGTGGGCTTCGCCGAACACGATCCGGTTGGCCGAGTCGCGCACCGCGCTCGGTACTCCGTCGAGTGCGCCGATCTCGGCCGGATAGAGCGTCTGGTACTCCTCGCGCCGCTCCTCAGTAAGGCTGTCCCACCACTCCTTGTTGTCGGCAGGGGACTTGCCGTGCGGGATGCCGTCCTTGTCGACGTAGGTGCCGACCGCCTTCCTGACGCCGCCCATGTCACGCGCCTCATCCATGAGCATGTCGTCGGTCACGTCCAGGCCGGCCGGGGCCTTCAGCTCGCGCAGGATCTCGGCATACCGGGTATCGATCTCGTCGGCTGTGTTCACCGCCTGCGAGATACGCTCGGCAATGTCCTCGGCCTTGCCTTTATCGGGGTCACCGTTCGCCTCGCCGGCACCGGGCAACAAGGGCACCGGAGCACCCGGCTCGGCGACACCATTGGCGGGCGACATGGGAGCTTCGGCACTCCTTGGGTACTCGACCGAGCCGTCCTCGTTGACCGTGAACCTGAGGTCGGCAGCATCCTGCAGCGCCTGCCTCAGTTTCTTCTGGGCACTGGACAGTTCGGAGGCAAGGCCGTTGAGGGCTGTGCGGACGAGACCACATTCACCGTGGAGGTACTGGTAGTTCCGGCTGAGCTGGGTCAGGTCTTGTTCGGCTGAAGTACGCGCCTGGCCTTTCTGTGTGGCACGGAGCGGGGCAGCCATCTCCTGATCGACCCTGATACGTGCGGCGTCGGCCCGGTTACTGACCTTGCCCCAGCCGTCGGCCGCGTCCTCGTACTCGGTGAACTTCGCGTCGCGTAATTGCTGCCATGCGGGCATGCGCACCTCACCTGGCCCAGTCGGGCTTTTCACCGGTGTTCACGCCCTTGACCTTGCCGGCGACTGCGGGGTCGATCTCGCCGAAGTCACGGCCGGTCTTGGCGAGCGCACCATGCAGCCGGTCGCATTCGTTGCGCACCGAGGTCAGTCGCTTCTCCCAGGTCCCCAGGATCTCGTGCAGTGCGGCGGTGCTCGTAAAGCCGTCGGTCCCGCGCTTGACGCCCTCGTGGGCCGTCTTGAGCTCCGACAGCCCAGAGTTCGTGGCCGCCCGCAGATCCTGTGCCACGCCGGAGGCCTTGGTCCACGGACCCATCGACGCCTTCAGATCAGGGCCTGACGCTCCAGAGGAACCACTCACCCCTCCACCTCCCGAGTCGGCCAAGTGGTCGATCTGCATCCGCTCGGAGTGTCGTTGAGCCGCGTCTGCCTTGAGCCGCTCCCACTCGTCCCACGCCATCGGCGTATTCCTCCCCCTAGCCCTGGCGGCGATGCGGTGTGTGCCGTGCCAGCTATGTCCCGGCCTGACCTCAACTTATTGCTGTGGCCCAGGGGGCCCATGAGTACGCGTACTCAACTCTCAGCGCCGAGCCGACCGCCAGGTCCATGCCGGTCAGGACACGGTCGCCGGACCGCAGCGCCTCCTTGTCCGCGCCGAGGCGGTCCATCAGGTTCCCCACCTGATCGGTCCAGGTGCGATGGGCCTTCTGCGGGGCGGAGGAGGTGAGCCGGCCTTCTCCGTCCCTGGGGCCGAAGGCCCGGACCGCGATCCCGGTCTCCTCGTCCGCCCAGTCACCCGCCCGGCGCGTGCCGGGCTCGATGTGGTGCTCGGCCCGCTTCTCGGCGGACGAGGAGACCAGCTTCTTCGGTCTGGGGCCGACTCCCACCATCCACCGTCCCTCACTGCGCTGGATACGCCGACACTGTCCAGCAGTTCAACCGAGGGATCCGGGAGCACGTCACGGTGCCTTCCACAGCATCATGTTGACACCGGCGTCGCCGCCGACCGCTACACCCTCCTGCTCTCCAGCGGCCCCAGATACGTCTCCGGCAGGCCGCCCGTGTCGATCAGCAGCCGCTGTACCACCACCGTGGGGTCGACCGTCCAGAACTTCAGGCGGTGGACGCCCGCGCCGGTGAGCGTGTGCTTCGTCGCCGTGCGGTTCACGTTGTCCGAGGTGTTCCTCGCCCACTGGTTGTTCATCACGCCGTCGTCCGATCCCGTGGCCGCGATGATGTCCACGGTCTGCGGGGTCTGCTCGTCGAAGGAGACGGCGTAACGCAGGCCGCCCTCACCCGCCTGGAGCGCCGGGTTGCGTGGGGAGAGCTCCGCCCAGACGGTCACCTCGCCCGGGTTCGCCGTCAGCAGGGTCACCTCGTACTCCAGGCGGGGCGAGGAGCCGCCGGGGATTCGGCGCGGTGCCGTCACCGGCCACGGGGTCATGCCCGCCGTCGTGCGGCCGATGCCGTCCAGACGGCGCCATTCACCCACCGAACGGTCGTAGTGCTCCGCGTCGATCGCCACGTAGCCGCCCGCCTCGACGAAGCCCCGCAGGCCGCGTGCCGCCCGCGTGGACGGCTTTCGCGCCGTGCAGGAGACGGTCACCGTGCTGCCCGCGCCGGTGATGGTCAGCGTGCCCTCCGCCCCGTCCGCCGGGACCCTCGACCAGTCGGTCCTGACCTCCACCCGCACCTGCTGGTCCACCCGGCCCCTGGTCCGGTCCACCTTCAGCCACGGGGCGGAGACCTCCACCCGGTACTCGAAGGGCGTACGGCCCCGGTTGAAGATCTCCACGTACTGCTGCGGGCGGGTCTGGTACGGGCTGAACTCCGGGAGCCTCGCCTGCTCGGTCCCCGCGCCTGACGGCCACCATCTCCCGGCGTCCTCGGCTCCGTCCACCGACACTCCCAGCTCCGCGCCCTCGGGCACGTCGATCCGCTTCACCGCCGGGAAGAGCACGTCCGGGAGTGCCACGTTGTCCTTCTCCGGCTGCTGCCAGCCGGCGTTCGGGCCGTAGCGGTCCACGTCTCCGTAGTCGATGTGCGGCTGGGTCTGGAAGCCCTTCCACTTGCCGTCGGCCACCTGCGAGTCGAAGCGCTCGGCCAGGGCCCGGTCCTTGGCCAGGCCCGCTTCCGCCTGCTCCGCGCGGGCGTTGGTCGCGGCGCGGCCCTGCCGTGCGTACAGGAGGTTGGTGAACTCCGCCTGGCGCAGCTCGTACAGGTTCGCCGTGGCCTCCACCTCGTAGCCCACCAGCTCGAACCAGGCGTCCTGGGTGCCGGAGGGCAGTTGGCGGGCGATCCGGTCCGCCTTCCTCGCCAGGTCCTGCCACTCCTGCGTGACCCGCTCCAGCTCGCGGTGGGCGAAGTAGTACGGGGTCTGCTGGTCGTCGTTGACGACCTTGCCGTCCACGAGGGTGATACGGCGGTTCAGCAGCTCCGGCTTCCGGCGGGCCTGCAACTTCCCGTACGCCGCCAGTACCTCCGCTGTCGCCGCGGACTGCGCCTCGCCGAAGTTCTGGCGGGCGTAGCGCCGCTCCCACTCCCCCAGCCGTTCCTGCGGCCAGCTCTCCGGGCTCCAGGCGTAGTTCAGGAAGAACTCCGTCGGCAGTTCGTTGCCCTTCAGGTCGCCCACGTTCACCACCCACAGGCCGTGGTTGCCGTAGGCGTGCGCCTGGTGGAGCTGCTCCTGGACGTTGCGGAGGTTGGCCGTGTCGACCCACTTGTAGTTGCGTCCGGCTCCCACGTAGTCGAAGTGGTAGTACAGGCCGTGACCGCCGGTCCGCGCGGGCTCGGCCGGGTCCGGGTGCTTGCGGATGTTGCCCCAGTTGTCGTCGGTGAGGACGACGGTGACGTCGTCGGGCGCCCGCAGGCCGCGGTCCCAGTAGCGCTGCACCTCCTTGTACAGCGTCCACACCTGTGGAGTCTCGGCGGCCGGTTTGCCGGTGACCTCCTCGATGATCTGGCGCTGCGCCGCGATGATCTCGCGCATCAGCTCGATGCCGTCGCCGTCCGGCAGGCTGGTGTCGCCGTTGCCGCGCATGCCGAGGGTCACCACGCCCTCGAAGCCCTGGTCGACCATCCGCTGGATGCCCGCCCGCCAGTACTTCTTGAGCGCCTCCGCATTGCGCACGTACGACCACTCGCCCGTGCCGCCGTAGGGATCGTGCCCGGCGCTCGCGTGGCGGTTCCACTCCTCGATGCCCCGCATCATCGGGGCCTCGTGGGAGGTGCCCATGACGATGCCGTACTCCGCGGCCCGCTTGTGGTTCTCCGGGTCGTCCTCAGCGAAGGCGCGCCCCCACACCGCCGGCCAGAGGTAGTTGCCCTTCAGCCGGAGCAGCAGCTCGAAGACCTTCGCGTAGAAGTCGGCGTTGAAACCGCCGGGGTAGCCCTCCGCCTTGCCCGGTCCGAAGTACTCCGGGGCCCAGGTGCCGAGCGCCGGGTTCTCGTCGTTGATGAACACACCCCGGTACCTCACCGTGGGCGTGCCCTGCGTGTACCGGCCCGGGAGGATCCACACGCGGTTCCTGCGCACCGGCGGTACGTCGTCCCACCAGTACCAGGGGGAGACTCCGATGCCGTACGAGACGTCGTAAGCCCCGAAGATGGTGCCGCGCGGGTCGCTGCCCGCGATGACGAGCGCGCGCTCGACCCCCGGCATGGGGTGGTCCACCACGGTCTGCAGTGAGGTCTCCCAGCGGTCGCGCACGCCGGTGACGTCCAGCTTTCCGGACTTCACCAGGCCGTCGACCAGCGGGCTGCGGCCGATCGTCCCGACGAGCACGGCGAAGCGGGCGATGGTGCTGCCGGGGCGTACGCCCGTGACCCGTGCGATGTCGCTCCGCAGGTCGGCCGCGACCCGTACGACCCCCGGGTGGTCGTCGGTGCTGACCAGGACCGGGGCGCCGATCAGGGAGAAGGCGCCGGGCGCCGGGGAGGTGGCCGAGAAGGAGACGTACGCCCCGGGGTCCGTCCGCCGGAGACCGCCGCTTGCGCCCGCGGCCGCCTCCGCGTCCTTGTTCCCCGCCGCCCATACGGCTCCCGACGACGACATCACCGGCACCGCGGCCAGACCGGCCCCCAGTACGGCTCTGCGGCTGACGTGCGCAGACATGCCACACCCTCCCACTCGAATTTGGTTAGCGGCATGACAAATGGTGGAGCGGGTGGCTCCTGAGGAACAGGGGTCGTGCGCGCCGAATAGTTTCGTAACGGCCGCTCCGCGCGGCCCCCTGCTGCGGCGCCTCCAGTGGTCCGGACCAACCCCTTGCCCGTCCGCCGTCCGCGCAGCAAGCTCCCCCCATGGAGCTGGAGTTGCGGCATCTCAGGACGGTCCGGGCGATCGCCGAGGCGGGCAGCCTCACCCGGGCGGCGACGGTTCTAGGGCTCGCGCAGCCCGCGCTGAGCGCTCAGCTCAGACGGATCGAACGGGCTCTGGGCGGTGAGCTGTTCGAGCGCGGCAGGCACGGCGTGCGGCCCACCGCGCTGGGCGAGCTGGTGCTGGAACGCGCCCCGGATCGTGCTGCCGGCGGTGACCGAACTCCAGCAGGAGGCGGTCCGCTTCGCGCGGACGCGGGCCCGCCGCGAGACGGAGCGGCTGCTGCGGCTGGGCGGCACGCACGGGCCGCTGCTGGGTGCCCTCGTGGACCTGACGGCCACAGCGGGACCCGACACCCGAGTGACCACCCACGCCTCGTGGTCCGAACGGGAACTGGCCGCCCTGCTGGCCGAGGGCCGCCTGGACTTCGCGGTCACCGGCGCCTGCGGCACCGCCGCGCCTCCCGACACCGAGCATCTGGTGTGGCAGGAGTTCGCCGTCGACCCGGTCTTCGTCATGCTCGCCGACACCCATCCGCTCGCCCCCACACCCGAGGTCGAACTGGCCAAACTGGCGGACGAGGAGTGGGCCTGCGTGCCCGGCGACGGCTGCTTCGGCGACTGCTTCACCGCCGCCTGCGCACGCGCCGGGTTCGCCCCGCGGCGGATGTACGAGACGGACATCGCCTCCTGCGTGCACCTGGTCCAGGTGGGCCGGGCGGTGGGCCTGTGCCGGGCCACCTTCCCGACCACGCCCGGCATCACCACCAGAGCGCTGGCCGGCACCCCGCTGCTCTGGCGCCACCTGCTCGGCTGGCATCCGGCCACCCAGCATGCCGACACGGCGGCCACCGTGCTGGCCCGGGCCCGCGTCGCCCACGCCGACGCGGCGGCCCGCAGCGACAGCTACGCCGGCTGGCTCGCCAGGGGCGGAAGTACCGCCGGAGCCCTTCCGTGACACCGGCAGGCCGCCCGACGTCCCGTCATCCGCGGCGTCATTCGCGACGGCCGGCCGGGGGCTCTTCGGCAACGACGATCCAGGGTTCCTCCACGACGACGAGCCGGGGTTCTTCCATAACACCGAGCCAGGGGGTCAACCGGAGCCTTATGCCGTCCAGTTGACCCTTCTTACGGTTTCGGCACCTCCCCACCGAGACCGAGGAGATCCCCCTGCTCCAGCGACACACCAGAGCCGCCTGCGCCGCCGTGGTGGCCACGGGCGCCCTGGTCCTGACCGGGCTGAGCGGCACGGCGAGCGCGGGGACGGCCGCCCCCGCCGCGCAGGCCGGCCGGTCGGCGCCGTCGGCCGCGCAGACGCTGCGCACCGCCGACACCTCCGCCGCCGTCCTGCGCGCCATGCAGCGCGACCTGGGCATCGACCGGCAGCAGGCCGAGAGGCGGCTGGCGAACGAGGCGGAGGCGGGCGCCACGGCCGGCCGGCTGCGCGGCGCGCTGGGCGCCGACTTCGCGGGCGCCTGGGTCAGCGGTGCCGAGTCGGGCACGCTGACCGTGGCGACCACCGACGCCGCCGACGCGGCGGCGATCAGGGCGCGGGGCGCCGAGCCCGCCGTCGTGCGGTACTCGCTCACCGCGCTGGACGCCGCCAAGGCCCGTCTGGACCGGGCGGCCCGGCACACCTCGACCGCCGACGCCCCGGCCTGGTACGTCGACGTGCGCACCAACAGCGTGGTGATCGAGGCCGTCCGGCCGGCCGCGGCGCGGGCGCTGATGGAGGCCGCCGGGGTGGACCGCGGCCTGGTGCGGGTGAAGAAGGCCGCCGAACGGCCCCGCCCGCTGTACGACCTGCGGGGCGGCGACGCGTACTACATCAACGGAAACACCCGCTGCTCGATCGGGTTCCCCATCACCCGGGGTGCCCAGCAGGGCTTCGCCACGGCCGGACACTGCGGCCGGGCCGGCTCCACCACGACCGGCTCCAACCAGGTCTCACAGGGCACCTTCCAGGCGTCGATCTTCCCCGGCAACGACATGGCCTGGGTGGCCACCAACTCCAGCTGGACCGCGACCCCCTACGTCAGCCAGAACGGGCAGAACCTCCAGGTGACCGGGTCCACCGTGGCGCCGGTCGGCTCCTCGGTGTGCCGCTCCGGTTCGACGACCGGCTGGCACTGCGGCACGGTGCAGCAGCTGAACACCAGCGTGACCTACCAGGAAGGCACCGTCTCCGGGGTCACCCGCACCTCGGTGTGCGCGGAACCCGGCGACTCGGGCGGCTCCTTCATCTCCGGCAGCCAGGCGCAGGGCGTCACCTCCGGTGGTTCGGGCGACTGCACCAGCGGTGGGACCACGTACTTCCAGCCCGTCAACCCGATCCTGAGCACCTACGGGCTCACCCTGAAGACGACGACCGGCGGCCCCGGTGACCCGGGCGGCCCCGGTCAGCCCGGCGGCACGTGGGCGGCAGGCACCGTCTACCGGGCCGGCGACACCGTGACCTACGGCGGCGCGACGTACCGCTGCCTCCAGGGCCACCAGGCCCAGCCCGGCTGGGAGCCGCCGAACGTACCGGCGCTGTGGCAGCGCGTGTGATCCACATGCGGCACTGACCGCCAAGGGGGCGGACGGGCCCGGGTGCGCCGTGATGGGGCACCCGGGCCCGCTGCCGTTGCCGGCCCGGCTCCCCTCGGCATGACCGTCGCACACACATGCGAAAGGGCCCGTACGACCGAAGTCGTACGGGCCCTCACAGGTGCTCGCAGCGGAGCTACCAGGTCAGATCCTCAAGAGTTACTTGACGATCTTGGTGACCTGGCCGGCGCCGACGGTCCGGCCACCCTCACGGATGGCGAACTTCAGGCCCTCCTCCATGGCGACGGGCTGGATGAGCTCCACCTTCATCTCGGTGTTGTCACCCGGCATGACCATCTCGGTGCCCTCGGGGAGGGTCACCACGCCGGTCACGTCCGTCGTACGGAAGTAGAACTGCGGGCGGTAGTTGTTGAAGAACGGCGTGTGGCGGCCACCCTCGTCCTTGGAGAGGATGTAGGCCTGCGCCTCGAACTCGGTGTGCGGGGTGACCGAGCCCGGCTTGATGATGACCTGGCCGCGCTCGACGTCCTCGCGCTTGATGCCGCGGAGCAGCAGACCGACGTTCTCACCGGCCTGGCCCTCGTCGAGCAGCTTGCGGAACATCTCGATGCCGGTGACCGTGGTGGAGGTCTTCTCCGTCTTGATGCCGATGATGTCGACGGTCTCGTTGACCTTGAGGACACCACGCTCGATACGGCCGGTGACGACCGTACCGCGACCGGTGATGGTGAAGACGTCCTCGATCGGCATCAGGAACGGCTTGTCGACGTCGCGCTCCGGCTCCGGGATCGCGGTGTCGACGGCGTTCATGAGGTCGAGAACGGACTGGGTCCACTTCTCGTCGCCCTCGAGCGCCTTCAGAGCGGAGACACGGACGACCGGCAGGTCGTCGCCCGGGAACTCGTACTCGGAGAGGAGCTCACGGACCTCGAGCTCGACGAGCTCCATGATCTCCTCGTCGTCCACCATGTCGGACTTGTTGAGGGCGACCACGATGTACGGAACGCCGACCTGGCGGGCCAGGAGCACGTGCTCCTTGGTCTGCGGCATCGGGCCGTCGGTGGCGGCGACCACCAGGATCGCGCCGTCCATCTGGGCGGCACCGGTGATCATGTTCTTGATGTAGTCCGCGTGACCCGGGCAGTCGACGTGGGCGTAGTGACGCGCCTCGGTCTGGTACTCGACGTGCGCGATGGAGATGGTGATACCGCGCTGGCGCTCCTCGGGAGCCTTGTCGATGTTGTCGAACGGGGTGGCCTCGTTCAGCTCCGGGTACGCGTCGTGCAGCACCTTGGTAATGGCGGCCGTGAGGGTCGTCTTACCGTGGTCGATGTGACCGATGGTGCCGATGTTGACGTGCGGCTTAGTCCGCTCGAACTTCGCCTTCGCCACTGGGGTCCTCCTGTGGAGTGGTTCTGTACGCCTTACTTCATCGGCGCCAGGTGATCTTTGCTGGATGGCCCGGATCCCCGGGGCATTCCGGCCGCTTTGCGGTGGAATGCCCCACGAGGCTCCGGAGTCAAGCCTAAAGCGTGTGAACGGGGTGCGTTACTCGCCCTTGGCCTTCGCGATGATCTCCTCGGCGACGTTCCGCGGAACCTCGGCGTAGGAGTCGAACTGCATCGAGTAGCTTGCGCGACCCGACGTCTTGCTGCGGAGGTCTCCGACGTAGCCGAACATCTCCGAGAGGGGCACGAGGCCCTTCACGACGCGGGCACCCGCCCGCTCCTCCATGGCCTGGATCTGGCCACGGCGGGAGTTGATGTCGCCGATGACCTCACCCATGTAGTCCTCGGGCGTGGTGACCTCGACGGCCATCATCGGCTCGAGCAGCACGGGGCTGGCCTTGCGCGCGGCCTCCTTGAAGGCCTGCGAGCCGGCGATCTTGAACGCGAGCTCGGAGGAGTCGACCTCGTGGTAGGCACCGTCGAGCAGCGTCACGCGGACACCGGTCATCTCGTAACCGGCGAGGATGCCGAACTGCATGGCCTCCTGCGCACCGGCGTCCACCGAAGGGATGTACTCCTTCGGCACGCGGCCACCGGTCACCTTGTTGATGAACTCGTACGAGGCGTCGCCGCCCTCGATCGGCTCGATCGCGATGATGACGCGGGCGAACTGGCCGGTACCACCCGTCTGCTTCTTGTGGGTGTACTCGACCTTCTCGACGGACTTGCGGATCGTCTCGCGGTAGGCGACCTGCGGCTTGCCGACGTTGGCCTCGACCTTGAACTCACGGCGCATACGGTCGACCAGCACCTCGAGGTGCAGCTCGCCCATGCCGCCGATGATGGTCTGGCCGGTCTCCTCGTCCGAGTGGACCTGGAAGGACGGGTCCTCCTCGGCCAGGCGCTGGATCGCGACGCCCAGCTTCTCCTGGTCGCCCTTCGACTTGGGCTCGATGGCGACCTGGATGACCGGCGCCGGGAAGTCCATGGACTCCAGGATCACCGGCTGCTTGTCGTCGGACAGCGTCTCACCGGTCGTGGTCTGCTTCAGACCCATGACGGCGACGATGTCACCGGCGCCCACCGACTCGATCTCCTCACGCTTGTTGGCGTGCATGCGGTAGATCTTGCCGATGCGCTCCTTCTTGCCCTTCACCGAGTTCAGCACGGAGCTGCCGGATTCCAGGCGACCGGAGTACACGCGGACGAAGGTGAGCTTGCCGAGGTGCGGGTCGCTCATGATCTTGAACGCCAGCGCCGACAGCGGCTCGTCGTCGGACGGCTTGCGCTTGACGACCGTCTCCGGGTCCTTGACGTCGTGGCCCTCGATGGCCTCGATGTCGACCGGGGACGGCAGGTAGCGCACGACCGCGTCGAGCAGGGGCTGGACGCCCTTGTTCTTGAACGCGGTGCCGCAGAACACCGGGGTCACGGTGGTGCCGGTGCCCTTGCCGGAGGCGATGGTGATACGGCGGATCGCCGCGTACAGCTGCTCCTCGGTGGGCTCCTCGCCCTCCAGGTACAGCTCCATCAGCTCTTCGTCGTTCTCCGCGACGGCCTCGAGCAGCTTGCCGCGCCACTCCTCGGCGGCCTCGGTGTGCGTGGCCGGGATGTCGACGGTGTCGTACATCTCGCCCTTGGTGGCCTCGGCGGACCACACCAGGGCCTTCATCTTCACCAGGTCGACGACACCCTTGAAGTCCGCCTCGGCGCCGATCGGCAGCTGCATGACGAGCGGCTGGGCACCCAGGCGGTCGGTGATCATGTCGACACAGCGGTGGAACTCGGCACCGGTGCGGTCGAGCTTGTTGACGAAGCAGATACGCGGGACGCCGTAGCGGTCCGCCTGACGCCACACCGTCTCGGACTGGGGCTCGACGCCGGCGACGCCGTCGAACACCGTCACGGCACCGTCGAGCACACGCAGGGAACGCTCCACCTCGACGGTGAAGTCGACGTGGCCCGGCGTGTCGATGATGTTGATGGTGTGGTCGACGTCTTCCAGCGGCCAGTGGCAGGTGGTGGCAGCAGAGGTGATCGTGATGCCACGCTCCTGCTCCTGCTCCATCCAGTCCATGGTGGCAGCGCCGTCGTGGACCTCACCGATCTTGTACGACACACCGGTGTAGAACAGGATCCGCTCGGTGGTGGTCGTCTTGCCCGCGTCGATGTGGGCCATGATCCCGATGTTGCGGACCTTGGCCAGGTCAAGTGAAGTGGTAGCCATAAGGCTTCAGTCTTCTCTCGGTCTCGATGTGGGTAGCGACTACCAGCGGTAGTGCGCGAAGGCCTTGTTGGACTCGGCCATCTTGTGCGTGTCCTCGCGCTTCTTCACAGCGGCACCGAGGCCGTTGGAGGCGTCGAGGAGCTCGTTGAGCAGACGCTCGGTCATGGTCTTCTCGCGACGGGCGCGGGAGTAACCGACCAGCCAGCGCAGCGCCAGGGTGTTGGCACGGCCGGGCTTGACCTCGACCGGCACCTGGTAGGTGGCGCCACCGACACGGCGGGACTTGACCTCGAGGGTCGGCTTGATGTTCTCGAGAGCGCGCTTGAGCGTGATGACCGGGTCGTTGCCGGTCTTCTCGCGCAGGCCCTCCATGGCGCCGTAGACGATGCGCTCGGCGGTGGAGCGCTTGCCGTTCAGCAGCACCTTGTTGATCAGGGAGGTCACCAGAGGAGAACCGTAGACCGGGTCGATGATGACCGGGCGCTTCGGGGCGGGGCCCTTACGAGGCATTCTTACTTCTCCTTCTTGGCGCCGTAACGGCTGCGGGCCTGCTTGCGGTTCTTGACACCCTGGGTGTCGAGGGAGCCGCGGATGATCTTGTAGCGAACACCCGGCAGGTCCTTCACACGGCCGCCGCGCACGAGCACGATGGAGTGCTCCTGCAGGTTGTGTCCCTCACCCGGAATGTAAGCGGTGACCTCGATGCCGCTGGTCAGACGCACACGCGCGACCTTGCGGAGGGCCGAGTTCGGCTTCTTCGGGGTGGTCGTGAACACACGCGTGCAGACGCCACGGCGCTGGGGCGAACCCTCGAGTGCGGGCGTCTTGTTCTTCTCGACCTTGTCCTGCCGGCCCTTGCGGACCAGCTGCTGGATCGTAGGCACTACTTCTCCGGTTTCTGTGTGCCGATGGGTACAGCTAACCTGGAACTTCGCCGACCCACGCGGTCGGGTGTGTCGAATCCCGCGGATTCCCGCCGCAAGGCAGAAGAAGCGCAGATTACGGTGGCCGGTGACGGCTCCCTGGCGGTTGTAGGCACGCACGAGAGCCAGGGCACACCCCAGGCACAAGGTCTGAGCGTACCCAGCGCACTCACTCCGGTCAAAACAGAAGCGGCGCGACCGGCACGCCGCACTCGCCGCGCATCGGCTCCGCCGTCCTGCCTGCTGTTCCACCCATCGTCACCTCCTTACCACAGCTGGCGGCCGGACGCGACCCAGAAGTAAGGCGTGCGAGGGCCGAACGAGGCCGACGCGCCCCGCCATACGGGCGTCAGCGGGCGTGTCCTGGCCGTAGAGGAAGGCGCCTCGAACCCACCCGTGCTGCCCCGCGGCACGGCCGTCCGCAGCCGTATGGGACAGCCGACCGCACCCGCACCCGCAAGACGGCCGGAGCGGGCCGCGGGGGTGCGGCCGAAGCCCGCCGCGTGCTGCGGTCTCAACCCAGTCCCACCGATGAAACTCAGGGCCGTATGTCCGTGTGCGG
>NZ_MUBM01000013.1 GCF_002154505.1 Streptomyces carpinensis
CGCCGTCGACACGGTGGGTGCGGGCGACGCGTTCGTCGCGGGCTACCTCGCCGAACTCCTCTCCGGAAAGCCCCTGGAGGAACGCCTGCGCACGGCCGTCATGACCGGGGGCTTCGCCTGCACCGTCCCCGGCGACTGGGAGGGTCTGCCGACCAGCGAGGAACTGTCGCTGCTCACGGCGACGGAGAACGTGACGCGCTGAGGCGGCGCCCCGGCGGATATCCGGGTGCCCCGGCCGAATTGTTGCGCCACAGTGTGCCCATGCTGATCAGGGACACGTACGACACGGAAGATCGGTCTGCTGCGGGCCCTGGGAAGCGCCAGCGCCGAGTGTTCGCTCACGTTCACGACACCATCGAGCAGGTCTTCATCACCGCTGGCGACCCGTGGCACCGCGACGCCGACCTGGGGTGTGGGTTGGGTGTCGTTACGGCCGAGGAATTTTCAGCGGATTCCGGTGAAGACGTTGAGGACAGCGCGGGCGGCGTGCCCGAAGGGCACGCCGGTGATGCTCATCCGGGACCGACTGGATGTCCGTTCGAGGACGAGGAGTTCGCCGACCTATATCCAGACGACGGCAGGTCGGGACTGTCGCCAGGAAAGCTCGCGCTGGTGTCGGTGCTGCAGTTCGCGGGGAACCTGTCCGACCGCGCGGCGGCGGACGCGGTCCGCACCAGGATCGACTGGAAGTACCAACCGGCTGCTGCAGTTGATGCTGGAGCGCCTGGTGGAGGCCGGGCTGCTCAAGGCCGGGGGCCGGCAGCGTACCGATGCCACCCATGTGCTGGCCGCGGTGCGGACCCTCAGCCGTCTGGAGCTGGTCGGAGAGACGCTGCAGCAGCCTTGGAGGAGTTGGCCGAGGCCGCCCCCGCCTGGCTGGCTCCGCTGATCGAGCCGGAGTGGGGCAAGCGGTACGGGCGCCGGGTGGAGATCGGCAAACTACCGGGCGGGAAAGCGGCCGTGACCGCCCGGGCTGAGGAGATCGGTAGGGACGGCCAGAAGATCCTCGCCGCTGCCTGGGCCGCCTGCACGGCGCTCCACCTGCGGCGGCTGCCGCAGGTGAAGATCCTTCGCCAGGTCTGGGTCCACCACTACTACTGGGACGCGGACGGATGTCTGCGCCGGCGGGACGGGCACGCCCTGCCGCCGGCCTCAATACGGGACGGCCACCCCTGCGCCGCTTGGGGGCTATTTTTTGGCGTCGACGATGAAGTAGCCGCCGGTGTTCGCCAGCCGGGCCAGCGGCTTGAGCTGCTTGCTGGCGGCGTCGTACTTGACCACGCCGGCGCAGGCGCTGCCGAGGACCCGGCCGACGGGCCAGGACTGGGAGCAGGTGACCCCGGGAATGGCCTGATAGGTGAAGGTGCCGCCGTTGAGGACGTTGGCCAGCTTCTCCGTGGTGGGTTTGCCCTGGATTTTGGCGAAGGCCTGGAGGAAGAGGTCGGCCGCCCAGTAGGTGGTGACTGTGCCGATGCCGTCCGCCGGGGCGTTCGAGCCGATGGCCTTGAGGTCCTCGGTGACCTGGGCGAAGCTGTCCGTACCGAACGCCAGGGCGCCCGCGTTGGTGGTGCCGATCATGCCGTCCACGATCCGCGCGGTACTGGGGTTGTCGAGCAGTGCCTGTGCGGCCTGCCCATAGATCATGTCCCCGGTCCAGCCCAGGGACTTCAGTGCGCCGTACACGCCCAGCAGAGCCGGCGCGGTGACGGAGGCGCTGACCACGTTGGCGCCCGAGGCCATGATGCGGGAGGCGATCGGGGTGTAGTCGGTCAGGGGCGGCTCGGTGGCGCTGGGCAGGTCGGCCACCGCGTAGACGACGTCCATACCGAGGTTCTCGGCGGTGGCCTTGGCCCCGATGGCACCCGCCTTGCCGTAGGGGTCGGAGGAGGAGAAGATGCCGAACTTGACGGACGAGACGTCCTTGCCGGTGGCCTTGAGGTACTGCTCGAGTGCGGACGAGGTGCCGACCGCCTTGCCGGGCAGTACCGACGGGCACGAGCCCTGGCCGGTGGTGCTGAACATCCACGGGTTCTTGTCCCAGGCGCAGAAGTCCTGCCCCAGCCAGCCGAACGCCGGGACCTTGTGCTTGACGATGTAGTCGCCGTTGACGCCGGAGGCCGGGACGTACGGGACCAGGGCGAAGGCGTTCTTGGACTCCACGAGGTCCTGGGTGGCCTGCTGCGAGGCACCCGGCTGGCCGTTGTCGTCCTGGAAACCCACGTAGTTGAAGGTGTAGCCGTTGACTCCGCCCTCGCGGTTGGCCCGGGCGAAGCGGGCCTTGGCGCCGACGTCGAGACCGGGCAAGGTGTGCTGGCCTGCCTTGGTGTTGGTTCCGGTGCCGCCGATGGTGATGACCTTGCCGTTGATGCCGCGCACCGTCTCGCCGGTGAGCTCCGGCAGGTCGCCGAGGATCTTGTTGATCTCGGCGCCGGCCTGCTGAGCGGTCAGCGGTTCAGTGGCGGTCGCCTTGCCGGAGGTGGTTCCCGACGAGGAGTTGCCGCAGGCCGCGAGGGAGAGGGCGGCGGCCACTGCCACCAAAGCGGTGACCGGCCGAAACCGGCGGGTGGGAGGAGTGGACATGCTGCTGCCTTTCGGGTCGGTTTTCCCCATGGGGGTGGCCGGGGGTCAGTGCACGACGGCGGACATGCCGAGGTAGGCAGCGGCGACGCGCTGCTCGTCGACGTCCGTCCGGTTGTTCACCCAGCGGAGGTGGCCAGTCTGGAGGGCGCCGACCTGGTCGGCGACGGTCAGGACGTCCCGGGCCTTCTCCTCGACCAGCACCACGGTGGTGCCCTGCTCCTGGAGGCGTCGGAAGGCGGCCATGATCTCCACGGTGACCAGCTGGGCGAGTCCGAGCGACGGCTCGTCGCTGATCAGCAGCCGTGGACGGCGTACCAGGAAGGGGGCCAGGCTGAGCATCTGCTGCTCGCCGCCGGAGAGGTTGCCCGCCGGCTGGCCGACCCGCTGGGCCAGCGACTCGAACTGCTCGTAGACCTTGGCCCGGTCGGCCTTGGACGGCAGCCAGATGCTGAGGTTCTCGTCGACGGTGATCGAGGGGAAGACGCCCCGGGACTCGGGTACCAGCACCAGGCCCCGTTCGACGCGTTCCAGCGCGCCCAGGGCGGTGATCTCCTCACCGTCGAAGACGATGCGGCCGCCGGTCGCCGGCACCAGACCGGCGATGGTAGAGCACAGCGTGGTTTTGCCGGACCCGTTGGCGCCGAGCAGCGCCAGGATGGTTCCCTCCTGCACGGTCAGGTCGATGCCGTGGAGGACCTCGACCTCACCGTAGGCCGCGTGCACCCCGTGCAGCTCCAGCAGCCCGGGACCGGTCTCCTCCCGCGCCGCGGCGGCGGGCGCCAGCTCGGGAGTGCTCAGCGGGGTCACCGCCGCGGTGGGCGGGACGGGTTCAACGACGGCTGCGGCGGGCTCGACGGCGGCCGCGGCGAGCTTGGCCCGTCGGCGGTCGCGTCGCTGCCGGGCGGCCTTGGACTGCGCCGCGAGGAAGCCGTTCGGCTGGGCCGCGAGCTGGATGGCACCGAGCCCGAACAGCACCTGGGGGATGAGGTCGTTGCTGGTGCCGTGCCAGTTGACCGGTCCCAGGTGGAAGCCGTGGGTCACGACCCAGGGCAGGATGGCGCTGATCATGCCGGCCTCGATGGCACCCCCGGGGTGACGCACCCCGACGATCACGATGATCGCCAGCCAGAGGAAAGTGGCCTGCGGCGGGTTGGCGGTGTTGAGGATGGTGCCGTAGACGGTGACCGCCAGGATGCCGCCCAGCCCCGCGACGGCGGCGGAGATGACGAAGATGACCAGCTTGGTCACCGGCGGCGAGACCGCCGACGCCGACGCGGCCGGCTCGGCCGTGCGCACAGCGATCATCGCCCGCCCGGCCGCGGAGTTGGTGAGGTTGTGGGTCAGCCAGGCCAGCACCAGGACCATCAGGAAGCCGACGACCAGGAGCACCCGGTCGCTGCCGAGGTCGAGCGGCCCGAACTTCGGCCGGGGGATCGACCAGCCGCTGGTCCCGTTGGAGAGCCACTCCATCTTGAACAGCACATTGGTGGCGAGCAGCGCCAGTGCCAGGGTGGCGAAGGTGAGGTTGAGCCCGGACAGCCGTAGCGCGGGTAGCGAGGTCAGGGCGCCGAGCACGGCGACGACCAGGACGCCGACCACGGCGGCCGGCAAATAGTTCCAGCCGTGGGAGAGCAGCAGGCCGACGGTGAGGCCGGAGGCGGTGGCGAAGGCGCCCTGTGCCAGGCTCACCATGCCGCCGAGCCCGGTGACGATGGTGAAGGACAGCAGGATGACGCCCAGCGCGAACCCGTAGATGAACAGCTGGCGCCAGATGCCGTTGGCGAAGGTCATACCGGGGACCAGCACCACCGCCGCCTTGATGATCCACGGCAGCGCCTTCTTGAACGGGCCGAGGTCGTCGCGGTAGTCCGGCGTGGGTTTCGCCGCTGTGGCGGTGGTTCCGGCCTTGCGCCGTTTGCGGTCGTGGCCGAGCAGAATCAGTGCGATGAAGAGCACCGCGTACGGAACGGAGGCGGTCAGGCCGTAGACCTTGGCCGCCCAGGCGCCGAAGTCACCCAGGTAGTCCCCGTTGACGTATGCCACCACCACGTTGCGGACCGCGCCGATCAGCAGCCCGGCGAGAAAGGCCAGCGGGATGTTGCGCAGGCCGGCCACGACCGCGGCCGTGGTGGCGACGAAGAGGGCCAGTGTGTAGTTGTCGTTGACCAGGCCGAAGGGGCCGGGGAAGGGCGCGGCGAAGACACCTGCGACAGCGGCCAGGAAGAAGCTGATCACCCAGGAGAGGGTCGAGACCCGCCCGGTGTTGATGCCGCGCAGCCGGGCCAGCACCGGGCTGTCCACCGCGGTCCGCATGTGCAGGCCCAGGGTGGTGAAGCGCAGGAAGGCCCACATGGCGACGAAGAGCAGGATGCTGGCGACCAGGGCGGCCAGCTGGTCGTTGCTCAGCACCAGGCCCTCGGTCAGCACATGCTGCTTGGCGGGCAGCACGCCGGGCACCTGGTACACCTCCGCCACATCCTGGAAGGGGATGTCGAAGAGGCCGCGCAGCACCGAGCAGAGCAGCAGGGTGAAGGCCGGTACGACGATGAGGACGCCGACACCGGCGACGATCTTCGTCGACTCCTCAGCGTTCGTCAGCCGGGTGAAGACCAGCCGGTCCCAGACCCAGCCCAGCAGCGGGGCGAGGACCACGACGACGAAGGCGAGTGCCAGCCACTTGTTCCAGCCCAGGGCGACGTGCAGCTGGTGGTAGAGGTAGGCCGAGGCGAAGGCGGTCGCCGCATGGCCGAAGTTGAAGATGCGGGAGGTCGAGTGGGACAGGACGAGGCCGATCGCGAGCAGGGCGTAGATGGCGCCCGACACCGCCCCGCTGATCGCGATGCTGAAGAACTGCACAGTGACTCCTCAAGGACCGAAGCCTGGGAACGGCAGTGCGGAGGGATGGCAGCTCAGCTGCCGAGGTATGCCGCGATGACCTCGGGGTTTCTGCGGATCTCGGCGGGCGTGCCGTCGGCCAGCACCGCCCCCTGGACGAGGCAGACGACACGGTCGACCAGGCCCATCACAAAGTCGATGTCGTGCTCCACGAGGATCACGGTCAGTTCATGGCGCTGCACCAGCCCGAGGAGGACCTCGCTGAGCAGCTCGGTCTCCCGCCGGCCCAGCCCCGAGGTGGGTTCGTCGAGAAGCAGCAGCCGGGGGGAGTCCACGATGGCCCTGGCGAACTCCAGCAGCCGCAGTTGGCCGATCGGCAGGGTCGCGGCGTTCACGTCACGGACTTCCGACAACCCGCACAGCTCGATGACCTCGTCTACCCGCTCGAGCAGGGCCCCGGTCTCCCGTCGGCGGTGCGGCAGGCCCAGTACATCGCCGAGGAGCCCCCGTCCGCGCGTGCGCCACTCCAGCGGCACCAGCACGTTCTGGCGCACCGTCAGCCAGCCGAAGGCCTGGTGCCGCTGGAAGGTGCGGCGGACGCCGTGGCGGGAGAGCCAGGAGGCCGACCGGGCGGTGACGTCCGCGCCGTCGAGCAGGATCCTCCCCCGGGAGGGGGTGCGCAGCCCCGAGACCGCGTCCAGCAGGGTGGTCTTGCCGGCGCCGTTGGGGCCGATCAGGCCGACGACCTGACCGCTGGGGACGTCCAGGGCGACCTGGTCGACCGCGGTGATGCCGCCGAACCGGACCGTGACGCCGGCCAGCCGGAGGACACCTTCACCACCGTCGGCGGCGCCCGGCCCTCCGGGGGCGGCAGGGTGGTCTTGGACAAGGTTCATGTGTGCTCACTCCTTGGGACAGTGGTGTCTCACGTCTCACCGGGGGTGTCGGGCACAACGAGAACCCGTTTCCGTAGTCGGTAGGGTGACCACGCCTTCACGGGTTGTCAATAAACTCCGCAGTAACCCGGGTTTGGAGCCTGCTTCGACACTTGACAAGGCGCCTGCCGAACGACGAGCCTTTCGCTAAACAGAACGTGTTCCCATGATTGCCACGACGCCGGTCCCTCGGATGAACGGATGCCGGGGAGTGCTCGCGCCCGAATGTTTCGGAGTGGGACGGAGGAGACGCATGGGGCCACTCGCAGGAGTCCGGGTCGTCGAACTGCTGGGTATCGGTCCGGGGCCGTTCTGCGGCATGATCCTGGCCGACCTCGGCGCCGATGTGGTGCGGGTCGAGCGCCCCGGTCCGCAGGACGCCCGGGCCACCGGGTCGGACGTCCTGGCCCGGGGGCAGCGCTCGGTCGCGCTGGACCTGAAGTCGGCCGAGGGCCGCGAGGCGGTGCTCGGCCTGGTACGTGCAGCGGAGGTGCTGATCGACCCGTTCCGCCCGGGCGTCACCGAACGGCTGGGCCTGGGCCCCGAGGACTGCCTGGCTGCCAACCCCCGCCTGGTGTACGGGCGGATGACCGGCTGGGGCCAGGAGGGTCCGTACGCGGCCCGCGCCGGTCACGACATCAACTACATCGCGCTGAGCGGGGCGCTCAGCCTGTGCGGCAACGCCGGCGGGCCGCCGGTGCCACCGGTGAACCTTCTGGGCGACTTCGGCGGCGGGGCGATGTTCCTCGCCGTGGGGGTGCTCGCCGGGGTGCTGCACGCGCGGTCCACCGGCCAGGGGCAGGTGGTCGACGCCGCCATGGTGGACGGCTCCGCGTTGCTCACCGCCATGACCCACCAGATGCGTGCCGCGGGCATGTGGGGCCCCAGGGGAACCAACATCCTGGATACCGGCGCACCTTTCTACAACGTGTACCGGACGGCGGACGGCGGCTGGGTGAGCGTCGGTGCCATCGAGGACCAGTTCTACGCCGAACTGCTGGACGTCCTGGGCCTCGGCGACCACGAACTCGCGGTGCACGGCCGGCAGGACCGCGACTGCTGGCCCGAGCTCAAGCAGCTCTTCGGCGACATCTTCGCGACCCGGACCAGGGCCGAGTGGGCCGAGGCGTTCGCCGGCCGGGACGCCTGCTTCGCCCCGGTGTGGGAGCTGGACGAGGCCGCGGCCGAGCCGCACATCGCGCAGCGCGGCACCTATGTGCAGGCGTTCGGGGTACGGCAGCCGGCCCCCGCCCCCCGGTTCTCCCGGACCCCGGCCGGGATCGGCGGGCCGCCTCCGCGCACCGGCCAGCACATCCGGGAGGTGTTCCGGGAGTGGGGGGTGCCGGCCCCCTCCTTCTCCGCCGAGCCGACCAGCCGCTGAGCTGCCGAGCCACCGAGCCGCCGCACCACCGAGTCACCGAGTCACAGAGCTCGTGAGCTCACGAGCCGACCCCGGAGGGCATGCCGAGCCGCAGCCCCCGCCTGACGAAGGGAACCCACGCGCATGTCGTCGATCGAAGAGTTCCGGGCCCGGGCACTGGCCTGGCTGGAGAAGAACGCCAAGCCCTTCGACGAGGCCGCCGAGTACGACCTGGAGGGGAGCTCCGTCCCGCTGGAGGAGTCGAAGCGGTTTCAGAAGGCGTTGTGGGAGGCGGGTTTCGCCGGTATCACCTGGCCCAGGGAGTACGGCGGGCAGGGACTCGGACCTGAGGAGCTGATCGCCTTCAACCAGGAGGCGGCCGACTTCGACCTGCCGGTCGGCCCCTTCGTCATCGGCCTCGGCATGCCCGGCCCGACCATCCTCGAACTCGGCACCGAGGCCCAGAAGAAGCGGTACCTGCCCCCGCTGCTGCGCGGTGACGAGATCTGGTGCCAGCTCTTCTCCGAGCCGAGCGGCGGCTCGGACGTCGCCAGCCTGCAGACCACGGCCAGGCGGACGGGGAACGGCTGGGTGATCAACGGTCAGAAGGTGTGGACCTCCGGCGCCCAGTGGAGCGACTTCGGAACCATCATCGCCCGCACCGACCCGACCGTGCCCAAGCACCAGGGCATCACCATGTTCATCGTCGACATGCACCACCCCGGGGTGACCGTACGGCCGCTGGTGGTGGCCACCGGTCAGGCGCCGTTCAACGAGGTGTTCTTCGACAACGTCGAGGTGCCGACCGATGCCGTCGTCGGCGAGGTGAACCAGGGCTGGGGCGCAGCGGTGGTGATGCTGCGCAACGAGCGGGTCACCATCGGCACCGGGACCCGCGCCCGCTCCAACCCGCTGGGATTCGACTCGCTCCTCGAGCTGGCTCGTGCCCGCGAGCTGGAGACCGACACCGCCGTCCGGCGCCGGCTGGCGATGCTGTACGCCCGCGAGTCCTCGCTCACCGCGTACGGGCGGGTGCTGCACGAGGAGACCACCGCCGGTGCCGAGATCGGCGCCCGCGGGTCCGCGGCCAAGCTCGCGGGCGCTGAGCTGGCCCTGTGGGCGGCCGATCTCGCCCAGGACATCATCGGCAGCGACATCGCCCTCGGCGGCGCGGACGTCGAACGGGTGATCACGGCCATCGTGGCCGCTCCCGGCGGAGCCACGGCCGGCGGGACCAACGAGATCCAGCGCAACATCATCGGCGAACGGGTGCTCGGGCTGGCGAAGGACCCCGGGGTCGACCGGAACACACCCTTCAACCAGCTGAAACTGTCGCGCTGACCGGCCCCCTTCGACCTCAGGAGCTCAGATGTCCCTCATCTTCACGGACGACCAGAAGAGCCTCGCCCAAACGGTCCGGCGCTTCGTCGCACAGCGCACGCCCCTGCCGAAGGTCCGCGAGGTCATCGGCAGCGACCAGGCCTACGACCCGGAGGTCTGGGCCCAGCTGGCCGGCGAGCTGGGCCTCGCCGGGCTGACCATCCCGGAGGAGTACGGCGGCGCCGGCGCCACCCAGGCCGACCTCTCGGCGGCGCTGCGCGAGCTGGGCGCGGGGCTGGTCCCCTCACCGCTGCTGGCCTGCCTGCTGGCGGCCGGCACCCTGCTGGCCCTCGACGACGAGACGGTCCGGCAGGAGCTGTTGCCGCAGATCGCCGAGGGCGGCCTGGTCGCCACGCTCGCCGTCAGCGAACCGGGGGACCGCCGGTGGATCCCGGCGCAGCCGGTCACCTCCGCGGCCCACCCGGACGGCAGGATCACCCTGTCCGGGATGAAGGCGGCGGTGCTCAACGGCGCCGAGGCCGATGTCCTGCTGGTCCAGGCCCGCGGCCCGCAGGGCACCCGGATCTACCTGGTCCAGCGCTCGGCCGCCGGTCTGACGATCACCCGGGACGAGGTCGTCGACCCCACCCGCAGCTCGGCGACCGTGACCTTCGACAGCACCCCGGCGCGGCTGGTCGCCGGTGACGCAGCCGCCGCCCTGGACCATGTGGCCGACCTCGCCAACCTGGCGATCGCCGCCGAGCAGTCCGGGGCCATGCTGGCCTGCCTCACCATGACCAACGAGTACGCCAGGATCCGGTACGCCTTCGGCCAGCCGATCGGCGCCTACCAGGGCGTCAAGCACAAGCTGGCCGACATGTACAACCTGTGGGCGCTCTCCGACGCGGCGCTGCGGGAGGCGGCGCGGGCAGCCGACGAGGAGCCGGCCAAGCTCGGGGTGTCGGCCGCGGCGGCCCGGGCCCTCACCTCGCCCGGGTACCTCACCTCGGCCAAGAACACCATGCTGCTCCACGGCGGCATCGGCTTCACCTGGGAGCACGACGCGCACTTCTTCTACAAGAACGCGATCGCGAGCAACGTCCTGGCCGGCGACGCCGACTACCAGCTGGACCGGCTGGCCGACAAGCTCGGCGTCTGAGACCTCCGCGCGGGTCGGCCGCTGACCATGGCGCGGCCGACCCGCGCGGGACCTATCTGTGAGACCTCTACGTGGCGGGCGCCCTGCCGGCGGCCCGGCCACCCATTCCTTCAGCCGTGCACACTTCGCAACCCAGTCACGGGGTGAACCATGACCGCTGACGTGCCACAGGCCACCAGGGAGACGGACACCCGCGCGATCCTCCGCCGCGCGCGGCTGCCGCTCGTCGCCGCTCCGATGCTGATCGTCTCCGGCCCCGAACTGGTGATCGCTGCCTGCCGGGCCGGGGTCTTCGGCAGCTTCCCGACCGTCAACTGCCGGGCCGACGGCGAACTCGACGCCTGGCTGGACCGCATCGAACGCGAGTGCGCCGGAACGCCGGGAGCCGCGCCCTGCATCCCCAACCTCATCGTGCACCGGTCCAACCCAAGACTGGAGTCGGACCTGGAGGTCATCCTCCGGCACGGCCCCGCCGCGGTGATCACCTCCGTCGGGTCCCCCGGCGTCGTCGCCCCGGCCCTGCGGGAGGCCGGTATCCAGGTCTGGTGCGACGTGGCCAGCCTGCGCCATGCGCAGCGGGCCATCGACGCCGGGGCGGACGGGCTCATCCTGCTCACCGCGGGAGCGGGCGGCCAGACCGGCAGTGCCAACCCGTTCGCCTTCGTACGGGCCGTACGGCAGCGGTTCGACGGGATCGTCGCCCTCTCCGGCGGGCAGGCAGACGGCCGGTCCCTGCTGGCAGCACAGGCCCTGGGCTGCGACCTCGGCTACATGGGCACCCGGTTCATCGCCACCCGGGAGGCCAACGCCGCGGAGCGATACCGGGAGCTCATCGTCGAGAGCGAACTCGACGACATCCATCTGACCAACGCCCTCTCGGGTCTGGAGACCAATCTGCTGCGCGGGTCGCTGCTGGCACAGGGGCTGGACCCGGCGGAGTTCGGCCTCGGCCCGAAACGTTTCGCCATGGCGGCGCTGGAGGGCCGCGAGGGCGGCGCCCCCCAGCGGTGGCGGGACATCTGGAGCGCCGGGCACTCCGTCTCCGGCGTACGCGACGTGCCGACCGTCGCCGCCCTGGTGGACCGGCTGGCCGCGGAGTACTCCGAAGCCGCCGCGGCGGTGGCCGCCCAGGCCCTGGACGCGCTGAACGCCGAGGAGCAGCAGGACCGGGCGGCGCAGCCGGGCGCGGCCCGATGACCGCCGACCAGGCCGGGACCCGCCGACCCGGGACCGAAGCCGAGACCGGAGCCGGGACCGGAGGGGAAACCCGGGTCGGCCCGGTGCCGGGGCTGCGGGTGCTCGACCTGACCACCGAGCGGGCCTGGCTCAGCGGCCGGATCCTGGCCGACCTCGGAGCCGTCGTCACTCTGGTGGAACCCCCCGGGGGACACCCCCAGCGGCAGGACCGGCGAGCGGGCGCGCCCCCGGGACGGCCCAACCCCACCTGGCCGGCCTTCAACCGCGGCAAGCGTTCGGTGACCCTGGACCTCACCCGGCCGCGCGGCCGGGAGCTGTTCCTGCGGCTGGCGGCCACCGCGGACGTCGTCGTGGAGTCGTTCGACCCGGGAACCCTGCAGCGGTGGGGCCTCGGCCACGAGGCCCTGGCCGCCGTCAATCCCCGGACCGTGCTGACCTGCGTTACCCCGTTCGGCGGCACCGGCCCCTGGGCCGGTCACGCCGCCGCCGACCTGGTCCTCGCTGCGATGGGCGGCGCGGTATGGATCAGCGGCGACCCGGACCGGCCGCCGGTCCGTACCAGCTCCGACCAGTACTTCCTGCACGCGGCGGCCGAGGCGGTGGTGCACACCCTGGTGGCGGTCCGGCACGCCCGGCGGACCGGGCAGGGGCAGCAGGTGACCGTCTCGGCCCAGCTGGCCGCGGTCCGGACCCTGATGAACGCGGTGCCCGGACCCTATACCGACGGCTCGGCCGTTGATCGGTCCTCCTTCGGCGAGCCGACCGCCACCCAGCCGTGGCGGGGGATGTTCGCCTGCCGGGACGGGCACATCCTGGCGACCGTCCCCTTCGGCCCCGGCCCGCAGGGGTATGTCGGCTGGCTGCGCGACGAGGGGTGTCTGACTCCCCGGCTGGCGGCCTACTCCGACGAGCAGCTGCGGTCGGCCACCCTCGCCACCGACGACCCGGCCTTTCCGGTGCTGCTGTCCGACGCCCTGGCGGCGTACTTCGGCACCGAGACCAAGGCCGTGCTGACCCGCAAGGCGCTGGCGCGCCGGCTGATGGTCGCGCCGGTGAACACGGTGGCCGACCTGCTGGCCGACGAGCAGCTGGCCGACCGCGGCTACTTCCGGACCGCCGAGCTGGACGACGTCGGGACGGTGCGGGTGCCCGGCACCTGGGCCCGGCTGTCCGGCAGCCCTCTGACCGGCGGCGCCCGGGTCGCCGCGGCCGGGGCGGACAACGAGACGGTGTGGCGGGACGAGGTCGGCCTGTCCGCCCGCGACCTGCGCCGCCACCGGGACGAGGGGGTGATCTGATGGCGGGACCGCTGGAGTCCGTCAAGGTCTGGGACGCGTCCTGGGTGGGCGTCGGCCCGCTGGCGACGCGTTACCTGGCCCAGTACGGCGCCACCGTGGTGCGCACCGAGAGCACCCGGTCGGTGGACGTGCTGCGGATGGCGCCGCCGTTCAAGGACGGCGTGCCCGGTATCAACCGCTCGCAGTTCTTCGCCGACTACAACGCCTCCAAGCTGGGCCTCGGGGTGAACCTGTCCACCGAGGGCGGCCGGCGGGTCGCCACCCGACTGGCCGCCTGGGCCGACGTGGTCGTCGAGTCCTTCAGCCCCGGGGTGATGGAGCGGCTCGGCTTCGGCTACCGCAGGCTGCGCGAGCTCAACCCCTCGCTGATCATGATCTCGACGTCCATGAACGGGCAGACCGGTCCGCGCCGGCATTTCGCCGGGTTCGGTACGGTGCTGGCCGCCATGGGCGGCTTCTGCGAGCTCACCGGCTGGCCCGACCGCGCCCCGGGTTCGCCGTACGGCGCGTACACCGACTTCATCGGCCAGCGGTTCGCCGCTACCGCCGCGCTCGCCGCCCTGGAGCACCGGGACCGCACCGGCGAGGGGCAGTACATCGACCTGTCGCAGCTGGAGACCGGCCTGATGTTCCTGGCCCCCGAGCTGGTGGACCACCAGCTCACCGGGCACATCGCAAGGCGCGACGGCAACCGCAGTCCGGCGGCCGCGCCGCACGGCGTCTTCCCCTGCCGGCCCGAGGACGGCCGCGAGCAGTGGGTCGCTATAGCGGTGACCGACGACGCCCAGTGGGCGGCGCTGCGCGAGGCGCTGGGCGGCGCCGACTGGACGGCCGACCCCCGCCTGGACACGCTGGCCGGACGCAAGGCGCAGGAGGACCGGCTGGAGGAGGCCCTGGCCGCCTGGACCCGCACCCGCACCACCGCCGAGGTGGTGGGCGCGCTCCAGCCGCGGGTCCCAGCGGGGCCGGTCCATGACGCCTGGGGGCTCCAGGCCGATCCGCAGATCGCGCATCTGGGGTACTTCCAGCGGCAGACCCACACCGTCATGGGGGAGATGCCTTACGAGGGCGCCCAGGCGGAGCTGTCGCTCACCCCGTGCCACGTCACCAAGGCCGCCCCGCTGCTCGGCGAGGACAACGAGGTGGTCCTCACCAAGCTGCTGCGGTTCACCCCGGCCGAGGTCGACCAGCTGGTCGCCGCGGGCGCGGTGGAGCAGGTGCTGGACTGAACACCCGACCGGAGCCTCGGCGTCCGGAGAAACGGAAGGTGAGAGCCGTGCCCGACCGGACCGTCGACCTCACGGGCCGCACCGCAGTGGTCACCGGATGCTCCTCGGGCCTGGGGCGGCGGTTCGCCGTCGCCCTGGCCGAGCACGGGGCCGATGTGGTGGCGGTGGCCCGGCGTACCGACCGGCTCAAGGAACTCGCGGACCGGATCGCGGCGGCCGGCGGCTCCTGCCTGCCGCTGGGCGCGGACCTCACCGACGACGGACAGCTGCTCGGTGTGCTGGACGCGGCCGAGGAGCGGTTCGGCACCGCCACCATCCTGGTCAACAACGCCGGGATCCCCGACGCCCAGTACGCCACCCGGATGCCCGTCGAGCTGGTCGACCGGGTGCTGGGGACCAATCTGCGTGCTCCCTGGCTGCTCAGCTGCGACTTCGCACGCCGGCTGATCAGCGCCCGGACCGGCGGCCGGGTGGTGAACATCTCCTCCATGGGCGCCTACGAGTACCGGGGCGGGGGAGCGGCGCTGTACTCGGTGACCAAGGCCGCCGTGGTACGGATGACCGAGGTGCTTGCCGTGGAGTGGGCCGGGTTCCACATCAACGTCAACGCCATCGCACCCGGGGCCTTCGCCTCCGAGATGATGGACGGCATGATGGCGCGCACCGGCGCCGACCCGACCGGCTCCTTCCCGCGGGCCCGGATGGGCGACCCGCGGCAGCTCGACAGCACACTGCTCTATCTGGTCTCGCCGGACTCCGAGTTCGTCACCGGCACGGTGATCAAGGCCGACGACGGCCAGGGCGGGCGCTGACCGCCCCGCAGTCCTTTGAGCGGCTGCTCCCTGCTGGTGACTGTTCCCTGCCTGTCCGGGCCGGCCCGCTCAGGCAGGGAGCAGCCGCTTGGCGGCGAACTTCAGCCGCTCCTCGACGGTCTCCGGGGTCAGCCAGCCGTTGAGCCAGTCGATGACGCTGCTGTTCCACAGCGACACCAGCATGTGCAGCGCCCGGTACTCCGCGGCCGTGGTGCGGTGCGCCGGACCCCAGGCCGCCAGCGCCATGATGTCCGCGAAGGCGTTCTTGTCAACCTCCTCGATCTCTGACGCAGCGTCAGCAGACTGCTTTTCGAGGGGCCTTGGGGTCTGGAACGAGCTGAGCGCGGCATGGGCCCAGCCACGGTTGTACTGCATTGCCAGGAAGGCCCGGTGCAGCACCTCCGCGGCCCGACCCTCGGGGCTCCGCTGCCGCGGGGGGCGCCGGCCGATGTCCTCGCGCAGCTGCCGCAGTTGGGCGCGGGTGGCGGCGGTGATCAGCGCGTCCTTGGAGGGGTAGTACCGGTACAGAGTTGAGAGAGCGACCCCCGCAATCCGGGCGACCTCGCGCATCTGGACCGCGTCATACCCGCCTCTGGTGGCCAGTGCCATACCGGCGTCCAGGACGCGCTCGGCGCGGAACGCCCGGGCCTCCGGCGTCCGGCCGTTCTTGCTGACACGGGCCATGTGGGCATCCCCCTCATCTCGCTGGACCAAGGACACGACAGGGGTTTGCCCGGGTGGCTGCCACCCGTCATCGACAGGGCGTGCCACGGATCGGAAATCCCCGTTGGTTATGATCGACGGCTGAATACCGGGAGTAAAGAGTACACGTTCTCGTGCGCGCCCCGGAAATGTCGGGGGCGCCCCAGCAGGGCGCCCCCGGTGTATTTCCGCCGACTCAGCCGCGGTGGCGCGAGAGCACCAGGCTGCCGGCGGCGGCGAAGAACATTCCGATTCCCTGCACGAAGCTGATGTCGACGTTCGGGAGCTGCTCCACGGCCTCGCCGCGGAGCTGCCGCACGGCCTCCTGAATGGCGAACATGCCGTACATACCGGTGTGGGTGTACGACAGACCGCCGCCGTTGGTGTTCATCGGCAGGGAACCGCCCTTGAGGGTGTTCCCCTCCGCGACGAAGTCGCCCGACTCGCCGCGGTCGACGAAACCGAGGTCCTCCAGCATGTACAGCGGTACGTGGGCGAAGGCGTCGTAGGCCATCAGGTGGTCCACGTCGGAATGGCTGATACCGGCCGTCCGGAAGGCCTCCTCGCCGGCCCTGCGGAAGGCGAGGAACGATCCGGGATCGGCCATCTGGGACACCATGGGCGCCTCCGCCGACTCACCGGAGCCGAGCAGGTGGACCGCGCGGTCGCCGCTGGGGAGGTCCCTGGCCCGCTCGGCGGAGGTGAGCACCAGGGCGCCGCCGCCGTCGGTCACCACGCAGCACATGTCCCGGGTGAAGGGGTAGGCGATCGGCGGTCCCTCCAGGACCTCCGCCACGGAGGTCGGCCGGCGCCGGAAGGCCCGCGGGTTGTTCAGCGCCCAGGTCCGTTGGGCCACCACCACATGGGCCAGGTGCTCCCGGGTCATCCCGCGCTCGTGCAGGAAGCGAAGGGCGGGGAGGGTGAAGGTGGAGTAGGGCGTCTGGGCCCCGTAGACGGTTTCGAACTGCCCCGTCGCGGAGGCCGGGTTGGGTGTCCAGGGGGCGACGCCGACCCGCGAGCGGCCGGACTCGCCGTGGGTGATCAGCACGGTGTCGGCGGCGCCGGCCGCGATGGCCGCCGCGGCGTGCCGGACGTGCAGCATGAAGCTGCAGCCGCCGACCATCGTGCCGTCCATCCAGCGCGGCTGGATGCCGAGGTGGTGGGAGACCTCCATGGTCAGTGGTCCGGCGGTTGCCACCCCGTCGATGTCCTTGGCGGTCAACCCCGCGTCCGCGAGGGCGTTCCGGGCTGCCTCGGCGTGCAGGCCGAGGACGGGCACGTCCGGGCGGACGCCGATCTCGGTGGTCTCCGCGGCGCCGACGATGGCGATACCGCCCCGGTGCATCGAGGTCATCACGCCACCGCCCCGGCCGGCGCGAACACGGGGAGGGTGAAGCCCTCACGTTCGAGGAAACGGACCTTCAGCTTCATGTCCAGCTCCAGGTTCTCGGGTTCGGGTGCCACGTCGACGATGTTGGTCATCAGGTGCGGTCCCTCGGCCAGTTCCACCAGCGCCACGACGACCGGTGTGGCTGGGTCGAAGGGCGGCAGCGGCCGGTGGTTGATGACGTACGACAGCAGCCGTGCGTCACCGCTGACGGTGGTCCACTCCACCTCCGCCGAGCCGCAGCGGGGGCAGAACGGGCGCGGGTAGAAGTAGTGCTCCGCGCAGGAGGTGCAGCGCTGGATGCGCAGCTCCTGCCGGGCGGCGCCCTCCCAGAAGGGGAGTGTCTCCGGGGTGGGCACGGGGGCCGGACCGGGCATGGCGTTTCCTTTCGGCGGATTCGGCGGATTCGACAGAGTGGGGCGCGGGTCGAGGAGGGCGGCGGGGGTCTGGCGGCCCCGTCCTTCGGGCAGGGTGGCGAGCGTCTCCCGCCTCGCCGGCGAGCTGACCACGCCGACCGACAGGATCAGGGTGGTCAGGAGGAAGGCGGCCCGGAAGTCGAGGGCGTCAACGACGGTGCCCGCCGCCAGCGGGCCGATGATGGCGCCGACATCGGACGACATGTTGAACCAGGCAACGTTCCTGGTGGTGTTGCGGCCCTTCAGGTCGCCCAGAACGGCGGTCCGCATCACCGAGATCCCGCCGTCGGCCGGTTCGATCAGGGCCACGGAGGCGACGAAGAGGGGCTGGCCGGAGGGCAGGCAGAGCAGTCCCACGGCGACCACCCCGGACAGGCCGGCCGCGACCATCGCGGGACGCCTGCCCCGGGTGTCCCCCAGCGGCCGAAGAGTGGCGTGAAGTGCACCTGGGTGACCGCGGTGCTGAGCATCACCAGGCCGACGAAGGTGCCGGTGCCGCTCAGTCGGTCGGTGGCGAACATCGGGATGACCGAGTGGCGCATTCCGTAGAACACCCAGCCCAAGCCCTGGCCACGAGGGTCGTGGCCAGGGCGCGGAGATACACCCCGCGGGGGAGCGGCTCCCCGTCCGCCGTTGCTGGCCGGTCGTGCAGTGCAGCCGCCGGGACCGGGAGCGGCACGCCGTTCGGCTGCTCACCCGGGACGACCGGCGGCGGTGCGGACCGGCGTCGCGGGTTGAGCAGCACCTGTGAGATCCCCGCGGCGACGAAGAGGGCCGTCCCGTAGAAGAAGAGTGGGAAGCGTGGTTGAGGACGGCCGGTCCACCGCCGACCCCCGGGCCCCCGATGGCGCTCAGCATCGCGCAGGTCTGATAGGTGCTCACGGCGTTGCCGCGCGCGTGGGGCGTCGCCATCCGCAGCACCGGTGCCATGCGGCGATGGCGAAGGCCGAGCGGCCCGTTCCGCCGATCGCGCGCAGGGCGACGAGCAGGGTGAAGTCGGGGGCCAGGCGGGCCGCGATCACGGCCGTGCCCTGCATCCACAGGCTCCACTCGATGACCCGGCGCTGGCCGAACCGTTGCGTGAAGCGGCTGTTGACGCCAGCGGTGGCGCACCGGACCACCGCGAAGGCGCTGATTGCCGCCCCCACGGCGGCGTTGCCCGCCCCGGACTCGGTCGCGAACAGGGGCAGGGGCGGCCCGATCACGCCAAAACCGAGCATGACCACGAACGAGACCAGGGTGCAGGTCCGCACCTCAGCAGGCAACGCCCCGAAACGCTTCACCACACGGCCATCCAGGATCCTTCGACGACTCGGAGGCAGGCGAGAGTCACAGCGCCGGCTTCCGAAGACTTAAAGACAACGTGTTCTGATTGGTGCTCACTTGCTATCAGGGTTGGAGGGGATTGCGCCCTTGTCAAGGGTCACGGAGTCTTGTTGGTGGTGGCGGAACCTGTTCTACTTGGCAACCAGCCGGGGCTGAGGAGCATCCCCTGGCGAGGTCCGTTGACCGTTTCCTGAGGAACGAGGACGAGGACCCATGCCGATCGACGCAACCCTGGTAGGCCGCAGGAGTCTGCCGCTCACCAGGTCCTGGACTTCCACCGACGCGCTGCTCTACGCGCTCGCCGTCGGCGCGGGCCAGCAGGACCCGCTGGCCGAGCTGGCCTTCACCACCGAGAACACCGAGGGCACGCCGCAGCAGGTGCTGCCGACCTTCTGCAATGTGGCGATGGCAGGCGGTGTGGCCCTGCCGCAGGATTTCGACCTCACCCGGATGCTCCACGCTGAGCAGTCCTTCGAACTACTGGGCACCATCCCGGTCGAGGGCGAGGTCGAGTCGACCGGCGAGATCGTCGGGGTCCACGACAAGGGCTCTGGCGCGCTGGTCACCACCGAGTCGGTGGCCCGCGCCACCACGGGTGAGCCGCTCGCCAGGATCCGAACCTCGCTCTTCTTCCGCGGGTACGGCGGCTTCGGTGGCGAGCGGGGCGGCGGCGAGCCGTGGGAGCAGCCCACCGGCGCCCCCGACCACGTCGTCACCTACGCAATCCGGCCCGACCAGGCGCTGCTCTACCGTCTGACCGGCGACCGCAACCCGCTGCACACCGACCCGTCGTTCAGCGGCCGGGGGGGCTTCCCGCGGCCGATCCTGCACGGGATGTGCACCTACGGCTTCACCGGCCGGGCGCTGCTGCATGCGACCGCCGACTCGGACCCCAAGCGCTTTCGGGCCATGTCCGGCCGGTTCACCAAACCTGTTCTCCCCGGGCAGACGATCACGGTGTCGATCTGGGTCGACGGCACCGACGTGCGGTTCCGGACGACCGACGAGACCGGGACACCGGTGATCGACAAGGGTACGGCGGTCATCCTCTGACCGCCGCGCCGCGGCTCCCCGACCTCCTGTTCACCGACTATCCGGAAGGGCACTTCATGGGAACTCTCGACGGCCGAGTAGCCATCGTCACCGGCGCGGGCCGGGGTATCGGTGCCTCCATCAGCCGCATGTTCGCCCAGCAGGGCGCGCTGCTGGTCCTCAACGACCTGGGCTCCGGCCCGGACGGCACCGGCGGTGACGCCGGGCCGGCGCAGGACATCGCCAAGGAGATCAACGACCTCGGCGGCCGGGCCGTCTCCGACGGTGGTGACGTCGCCGACACCGCGACCGGCCGGCGCCTGGTCGAACTGGCCCTGGAGCACTACGGCCGGCTCGACGTCGTGGTCAACGTAGCGGGCATCCTCCGGGACAGGATGATCTTCAACCTGCCGGAGGAGGACTGGGACGCGGTCATCCGGGTCCATCTGCGAGGCCACTTCGCCACCATCAAGCCCGCCGTCGCCCACTGGCGCGAGCAGCGCAACCCGGGCGGCCACTACCGCATCATCAACTTCACCTCGGACTCGGCCCTTCAGGGCTCCCCGGGCCAGCCGAACTACGCCGCGGCGAAGATGGGCATCATCGGCCTGACCGCCTCTCTCGCCAACGCCCTGGCGCGGTACGGCGTGACGGCGAATGCCATCGCCCCTGGTGCAGCCACCCGCCTCACCGCCACCGTCCCGGACGACAAGAAGATCGCCGACGACCCCGGGCGCGAGCAGGACATGTCGCCGGACAACATCGCGCCGCTGGTCACCTATCTCGCCGGCACCGAGTCGGACTGGCTCTCCGGCCGCACCCTCGGCGCCGCCGGCTACGAGGTCAAGCTGTGGAACAACCCCGAGGTCGTGGAGACCGTCACCTCCGACGGCCCGTGGGACCTCGGGGACCTCGCCGACAAGCTCACCAAGTCGTTCCGCCCCAAGGCGGACGGCCTGCACCCGTCCATCTTCATGGGGCAGCTGCCCAAGTGAGCGACCGTTCCTGCTGACTGAGCGGGAGAACCCCGATCAGTCGCACGCCTCGAACGGTCCTGGGCGCACTGGTCCCCGGCGTACTCGGCCCCGGGGCGGCGACACGCATCGTGCGTGTCCTGGTTCCGTTCCCGGGAGGCCGGTTCCCTCCACGACCGCGCCGCACGGTTCGGCCAGAGGCGACGGGGAGACCCGAACCGTCACTCCGGTGCAGCGGGGCCCCGTACACCTGGCACCGGACCCGGCATCCCGGATCGCGCGAACACGCCAACCCGGCCGGCCCACAGCATCTCAAGGCCACAGGCCAACCATCACACGAACGAGTTACACCGACTTCAGCCGCACTCACCCGTGAACAGCTGTGAAGCCCGCCCCGGGCGCCGCCGTACGGCCGCGCCCCGGGTGGTGGCACGGACTCCCCGTCATGCCGACACGAGAGGGACGCACAATGTCGTGTACCACTCACTCGACCAGGGCACCCATCGGCTTCTTCGAGATCGCCGCCGCCGACCCCGGGCGGCGGGCCGTCATCGATCCGGACGGATCGGTGCTCACCTTCGGCGAGCTGCTGGCGCGGGTCAACCGCGTCTCGCGCGCCTTGCGCTCCCACGGTCTCACGGCCGGTGACGCCGTCGCGGTGGCGGTGCACAACGGTCACGAGTACCTCGAGCTGATGCTCGCCACCGGCCAGGTCGGTATGTTCCTGGTGCCGGTGAACTGGCGACTGACCCCGGCCGAGATGCTCTACGTCATCCACGACTCCGCGGCCAAGACGGTGGTCGCCGACGCGGAGCAGGCGCGCACCCTGCCGCTGGAGTCACTGCCGGAACACCGGTTCGTGATCGGCGGTGAGGTGGCGGGCTGGCGGCCCTACCCGGAGCTGGGCAAGGGCGAGTCCGACGAGGCCCCGGCGGAGCGCCGCTTCGGCATGGTCATGGGCTACACCTCGGGCACCACGGGCAACCCCAAGGGCGTGCGGTCCACCGCCTTCCGCGACGCGGTCCCGGAAGAGGTGATCGGCCAGCTGTACGGCGGCCTCGTCACCCGGTACCAGGTCACCCCGGACAAGGGCGTGCACCTGGTCTGCTCGCCCATCTACCACGCCGCGCCAACCGGGCACGCCTACGCCTTTCTGCAGCTCGGCCACACGGTCGTGATCCAGGGCAGGTTCGACCCGGAGGCCGTGCTCCAGGCCATCGAGAAGTACCGGGTGACCAGCGTGCACATGGTCCCCACCCACTTCCACCGGATGCTGAGGCTGCCCGAGGAGGTACGGGCCCGGTACGACCTCTCCAGTCTGGAGGCGGTGATCCACGCGGGTGCACCCTGTCCGGTGCCGATCAAGCATCAGATGATCGAGTGGCTCGGCCCGGTGCTCTGGGAGTATCTGGCCTCCACCGAGGGCGGGGTCTCCCTGGTGGACTCGCACGAGTGGCTGCGCAGGCCCGGCACGGTGGGCCACCCCACGCCCAACACCGTCGTCAAGATCCTGGACGAGGAGGGCAAGGAGGTCCCGACCGGGGAGCCGGGCACCATCTACTTCGGCCTGGAGGGGCAGGGCCCGACCTTCGAGTACCACAACGACCCGGCCAAGACCGCCGCCACCCGGCGCGGCAACCTGGCCACGGTCGGCGACTACGGCTACTTCGACGAGGACGGCTATGTCTTCCTCCTCGACCGGCGCACCGACCTGATCATCTCCGGCGGGGTCAACATCTACCCCGCCGAAATCGAGCAGGCCCTGATCACCCATCCCGCCGTCGCCGACGTCGCGGTGATCGGGATCCTCGATCCGGAGTGGGGGCAGAGCGTGCTCGCGGTGGTCCAGCCGGCGCCCGGTGCGGTGACCGGCGAGGAGCTGACCGCCGAGCTGCGCGCCCACTGCGCACGGCAGCTGGCCTCGTTCAAGATCCCCCGGCGGTTCGACTTCCGGGCCGACTTCCCCCGTACCGAGACGGGCAAGCTGCAGCGCCGCAAGCTCCGCGACGCCTACACGAGCTCCCAGGCATCCTGACCCGCCCGCCGCCAGTGAACGAGTAAGGAGGAGCCGCTGTGAAGGTCAGTGTGTTCGCCGGAGCCGCGCAGCCGGCGGAGGTCCCCGGGTTTGCCCGTTGGGCCGAGGATGCCGGCTTCGACGCCGTCACCAGCTCCGAGGTCGACCACGACCCGTTCCTGCCGTTGGCGCTGGCCGCCCAGGCGACCAGCAGGGTGGGGCTCGCCACCGGTATCGCCGTCGCCTTCGCGCGCACCCCGATGGCGATGGCGTACGTGGCCAACGACCTGCAGGCGCTCTCCCGAGGGCGCCTGGTGCTGGGACTGGGCACCCAGACCAAGCCGCACATCACCCGCCGGTTCGGCATGCCCTGGGGGAAGCCCGCGACGCAGATGCGGGAGTACCTCACGGCCCTGCGGGCGATCTGGGACGACTGGAACACCGGCCGCCAGTTGCAGCACCAGGGGGAGTACTACCGGCACACCCTGATGACGGCGACCTTCCGCCCGGCACCGCACGCCCACGGCAGCCCGCCGGTCCATCTCGCCGCGGTCGGCCCGCTGATGACGCGGCTGGCCGGTGAGGCCGCGGACGGGCTGATCCCACACGGCTTCAGCACCGAGCGGTACTTCCGGGAGGTCACCGTGCCGGCCCTGGAGGAGGGGCTGGAGCGCGCCGGACGCGACCGGTCCGAGGTGACCGTCCACTGCCCCGGCTTCGTCCAGGTCATCGGTCCGCAGGACGACGTCGAGCAGCAGCGGCAGGTGCTGCGCGCCCGGATTGCCTTCTACGGTTCCACCCCGGCCTACCGGGGGGTCCTCGCCCTGCACGGCTGGGAGGAGCTGCACGAGCGGCTGCACGCGCTGTCGGTGCGTCCCGAGGCCGACCGCTGGGACCGGATGGCCGACCTGGTCGACGACGAGGTGGTCGACGCCTTCTGTGTGAGCGGCCGGCTCGGCGAGGTGGCGGCCGAACTCGTCCGGCGGTTCGGCGGCCTGGTCGACCAGGTGCATCTCCAGCCGCCGGCGGGCACGCCGGAGCAGGAGCTCCGGGCGGCCCTGGCCTTGCTCCATGGCGCCGGTACGGCCGCGGCCCCGGACCCGCCCGCTGCCCCGGCACGGGCAGGCACTGCGGGGGCACGCCGGTGACCCGGGCCGGGGAGGTCTGAGCATGGAGGTCACCGGACTGCTCCAGCAGCAGGCGTGGCGGCGCCGGGTACTGCCTCCGGTCGAGCAGGTCCGGCCAGGACTGTGGTCGCTGCCGGTGCCCATGCCGAACAACCCGCTCCGCTACGTCCTGTGCTACGCCTTCGAGGCCGGACCCGGGCTGGTCCTGGTCGATCCCGGCTGGCCCTTCGAGGGCGGCTGGGAGGCGCTGACCGGCAACCTTGCCGCGATCGGCGCCCGCCCTCACGACGTGACCGGTGTGCTGGTCACCCACGCCCACCTCGACCACCTCGGCCTCGCCGGCCAGGTGCGCGCGGAGTCCGGCTGCTGGGTGGCCATGCACCCGGCGGAGCAGCACGCCCTGCACGGGCAGGCCGGCAGCAGGACCGAGGCGAAGGCGGGCGGCGGAGACGGCCGGGACTGGTGGGCCGAGGCCGGCATCCCGCCCGACTCGGGCGCCGACGCCCCACCGAGCGGGTCGAGCGGCGCCCTGGAAGGGCTGGTCGGGCTGGAGCCCGACCTGCTGCTCGAACACGGCGACAGCGCTCGCATCCCGGACCGGGACGTTCGGGTGTTGTGGACACCCGGCCACACCCCGGGACATCTGTGCTTCGTCGCGCCGGACGACGGCGTGGTCCTCACCGGGGACCACCTGCTGCCCCGGATCACCCCCAACATCAGCAGTTATGCGTACGACACGCTCGATCCGCTCGGCGACTACCTCGACAGCCTCGATCTGCTTCCGCAGCACGACGCCTTCGAGGCACTTCCGGGCCACGAGTACCGGTTCCGCGGCATTGCCGCGCGGGCGGCCGCCGTATCGGCCCACCACGCCCGCCGGCTGGCCGAGATCCAGCGCCAGGTGGTCAGCGCCGACGGCGCCACCACCTGGGAGATCGCCGCCCGGATCACCTGGTCGCGCGACTGGGCCGAGTACTCCGGTTTCATGCTGCTCAGCGCCGTCGGGGAGACCCAGTCCCACCTGCAGTACCTGGAAGCCCGCGGCCTCGTCCGCCGGGAGGGCGGCCGACCGGTGCGCTGGTTTCCCGGCCCCGACCCCGGCCTCAGCGGCTCGCTTCCCCAGGACTCGAGGAGTACCGCATGACCAAGAAGAACCTGCGGTCCGTACTGTTGGACCGGGAGCTGACCGCCTATCCGAAGGGCGCCCAGCGGTGGGGCCTTTTGCTGCTCGTGGTGGCGAGCGGTATCTGCCTCACCTCACTCGGACTGGTCGCCGGCTCGATCGCTCCGCTGCTGTTCGAAGAGACCGGCATGACCACCGACTTCTACTCCTACTTGCTGGTGGTCGCCGGCATCGTCGGCGCGATCACCTCGTACTTCAGCGTGCTGAGCGACCGGATCGGTCGCGCCAACCTGATCGTCTACGGCGCCCTGGCCGCCGGACTGATCGCCACCTTCGGGGTGCCCACCGCGCACACCAAGTGGGAGTTCGCGGTCTGGTACTGCGTGATGGGCTTCGCCGACGGCGTCTCGCTGGTCGGGACGGCGACCCTGATGCGCGACTTCACCCCGCAGACCGGTCGCGCGACCGCCATGGGCATCAACACGCTGGGCACCGGTGCGTCCGCCCTGCTGATCAGCTTCTTCGCCGGCCGGCTGCTCAAGCACACCGACGACTGGCGGGTGATGCTGCATCTGACCGGAGGCGCCTGCCTCGCCGCCTTCGTGGCCTGCCTGTTCCTGCTCCGCGAACTGCCCCCGCGGCTGCGCGCCCAGGTGGTGGCCACCGCCGAGGACGAGCACGTCCTGGAGAAGCAGGCCGCCGGCGCCGGCGAGGAGCAGCCCGGCCTGGCGCAGGCCCCGGGGATCGAGAAGCTGCGGGCGGTGATCAACCCGCGGATGATCTCGGCCAATCTGGCCATCATGTTCTACCTGATCGTCTTCGTCACCGCCTCCGGCTTCCTGACCCTGTACAACGTCGAGGTGCAGCACCTCTCGGTGGCCGAGGCCAACGACCTCGGCACCCTCTACTGGGCGGTGAACTGCGTCGGGCTGGTGCTCTTCGGCGTCCTCTCCGACCGGTTGCTGGTGCGCAAGCCGATCATGTTCCTGGGCGCGGGCGTGGTGGTCATCTCGATGATCTTCGTCATGACCGCCGACAACCCCGGCTACTGGCGGCTCGCCATCCCGCTGATGTTCTGGTCGCTGGGCATGGGAGGCGGATTCGCGCCGTGGTACGCGGCCTACAGCGAGGACTCCGAGGCCCGCAACGCGTCCCTGGTCGGCACCAGTTTCGGAGTCTTCGGGGTCTTCAACCGGCTTTCCGCCGTCATCGCCGGACTGGTCATCCCCCATGTAATCGGCTCGCCGATCGCCACCGCACACGGCTGGCGGATCTGGTTCATCGTCTGCATCGTGATGATGGTCCTCTTCATCCCCCTGTGCGCCTACGGGCTCGGCGGCCACTACAGCCCCCGCAAGGCCAGGTCAGCTCTGCTGGCCCGCTCGGCGGCGGCCCGGACCGCCGCGCAGACCAGCCCCGCGACCGCCGGTTAGCGGGCTGAGGGGGCCACGTCCATGGCAGAGACCTCCGACGTACTGGTCGAACGGGACGGAAGCGGCATCGTCACCGTCACCCTCAACCGACCCGCGGTCAAGAACAGCGTCCGGCCGTCGGGCTGGACGGAACTCACCAGGATCTTCGACGAGATCGCGGGCCGCGCGGACGACCGCGTGGTGGCGCTCACCGGGGCCGGCGGCGACTTCTGCTCCGGCGCGGACCTGCGCGCGGCCGGCGGCGAGGAGCCGCCGGGCCGAGGGATGCGGCGGGTCAACGCGGCGCTGCTCGCCCTGCGGGACCTGCCCCAGCCCACCATCGCGGCGGTCCGCGGGGCCGCGGTCGGCGCCGGCTTCAACATGGCGCTCGCCTGCGATCTGGCGATCGCCGAGGAGACGGCGAGGTTCTCGCAGATCTTCTCCCGGCGCGGACTCTCGGTCGACTTCGGCGGCACCTGGTTCCTGACCCATATGGTCGGGCTCCACCGGGCCAAGGAACTCGCCTTCTTCGGCCGGATCCTCTCCGCGCGCGAGGTCCACGCCCTCGGCCTGCTCAACCGGGTCGTACCCGAGGGACAGGCCCTGGCGCAGGCGCTGGCCTGGGCACGCGAACTGCTGGGCCTCGCGCCCCTGGCACTGTCCCAGACAAAAGAACTGCTCAACCTCGCCGCCTCCGGGACCTTCCACGACAGCGTGCTGCGCGAGGCGACCGCCCAGCACCTCAACGGAACCAGCGACGACACCCGCGAGGCGATCCAGGCCTTCCTGGAGAAGCGGCAGCCCGTCTTCGGCAACCACCGTCGCGCGACCGAGACCTGATCCCCTGAAAGGAGCCGTCCAATGGCGCTCAACCTGGACCTGGTGGGCAAGGAGTGGGAAGGAGCGGGGCGGCGCTGGACGTCGACCGACACCATCCTCTACGCGCTGGGCGTCGGCGCGGGGGCCGAGGACCCGTCGGCCGAGCTGGCCTTCACCACCGAGAACTCGCACGACGTCGCCCAGCAGGTACTGCCCACCTTCGCCGTCATGCTGGGCGGCCGGGCAGCGATGCCCCCGCTCGGGGACTTCGACATCTCCCAGGTTCTACACGCCGAGCAGTCGGTCACTCTGCACGGCCCCCTGCCCGTCGAGGGCGCCAGCCGCATCAGAAGCCGCGTGGTCGGCTTCTACGACAAGGGACCCAACGCCATCGCCGTGATCGAGGGCACGGTCACCGACGCGGACTCCGGCGCCCTCCTGGCCGAGGTACGCAGCGGCACCTTCATCCGCGGCGAGGGCGGCTTCGGGGGCGAACGCGGCCCCGCCACCCCGTGGGAGCGCCCCGAGCGCGCGCCGGACCACACTGTGACCTACCGGACCCGACCTGACCAGGCGCTGCTCTACCGGCTGAGCGGCGACCGCAACCCGCTGCACTCCGACCCCTGGCTCGCCGACAAGGCCGGATTCGACCGCCCGATACTGCACGGCCTGTGCAGCTACGGCTTCACCGGCCGGGCTCTGCTGCACACCGTCTGCGACTCGGATCCGGCCCGGTTCGGCAGCATGTCCGTCCGCTTCGCCTCCCCGGTGCTCCCCGGCGCGGAACTCTCGGTGCTCATCTGGGAGGACGGCGACACCTGCCGGTTCCAGACCACGGCGGCCGGCACGGTCGTACTCGACCGCGGCGTCTTCACCAAACGCGTGTGACCCACAGCTGCGACCGAGGGAGCACGGTGGCGACCACCCTGACGCCCACCCGATCCAGAGCCGTCACCATTGCCCTGGCCTTCAGCGGCATGGTCGTCTCGATGATGTTCACCCTGATGGTGCCGATCATCCCCGACCTTCCCCGGCTGCTGTCGGCCTCGCCCGAGAACGCCTCCTGGGCCGTCACCGCCACCCTGCTCTCCTCGGCCCTGTTCACCCCGGTCAGCGGCCGGCTCGGGGACATGTACGGCAAACGCCGGATGGTGGTGGTCAGCCTGCTGCTGATGGTCGCCGGATCGGCGGTCTGCGCCCTGTCCAGCTCACTGCCGGTGGTGGTGGGTGGACGGGCGCTCCAGGGGTGCGCCGTCGGCGTGATCCCACTCGGCATCAGCATCATGCGCGACCTGCTGCCGCCGGAACGGCTCGGCTCGGCCATGGCTCTGATGAGCGCCACCCTGGGCGCCGGCGGCGCGGTCGGGCTCCCGCTCGGCGCCCTCCTCGCACAGCTAGCCGACTGGCACCTGCTCTTCCTGGCCGCGGCCGGCACGGGCACCGTCGGACTCGTCCTCACCCTCACGGTGGTGCCCGACTCGCCGCTGCGCGCCGGAGGACGGTTCGACTTCCTCGGCGCCGCCGGGCTCTCCTCCGGGCTGGTCTGCCTGCTGCTGCCGGTCAGCAAGGGCGGCGGCTGGGGCTGGGACAGCCCGCTGACCCTCGGCCTGTTCGGTGCAGCGGCGGTGATCCTCCCCGGTTGGGGACTGGTGGAGCTGCGGGTCGCCGAACCCCTGGTCGACCTGCGGGCGACCGCCCGGCGCGAGGTGCTGATCACCAACGCCGCGTCTATCGCCTTCGGGGTCGCCATGTTCGGGAGCAGCCTGGTCTTCCCCCAGGTGCTCCAGGCCCCGGCCGCCTCCGGCTACGGCCTGGACCTCTCGCTGTTCCAGGCCGGGCTCTGCATGAGCGCGGGCGGCGCGATGATGATCGTGCTCTCACCCCTCTCGGCTCGGGTCACCGACGCCTACGGGCCCCGCGTGACGCTGATGACCGGAGCCCTGCTCGCCGTCGCCGGATACGGCCTCGGGTTCTTCCTGATGGACCACGTCTGGCAGATCGTCCTGGCCGCGACCGTGGTCTCCTCCGGCGTCGGCCTCGGCTACGCCGCCATGCCCGCCTTGATCATGGGCACGGTCCCCACCTCGGAGACCGCCGCGGCCAACGGCTTCAACTCGCTCATGCGCTCCATCGGCACCACCTCGGCCAGCGCGGTGATCAGCGCCGTCCTGGCCGCCCACCTCATCCGGATCGGCGACGTCCCGCTCCCCTCGCGCGAGGGGTTCCGGCTCGCCCTGGCCATCACCACCACCGCCGCGGCCTCGGCCCTGGCCATCGCCGCCTTCCTGCCGCGCCGCCGGCCGACAGCCGAGCGCATCCTTATGGACCGTCACAGGTCCGTCGGCATCGACGGCAGCCGATCTCGTATCAGCTGACTGGTGCCGCGCGGGGACCAGGCACGGTTCAGCAGTTCAGCTCGTGCCGAGGTCAATGGTGGCGCCATCCGGCGCACGTGTGCGCCTTCTGAGCGATGGGGCCGCGGATCCGCATGGCGCCGGCACCATCCGGCCCTGACCCGTGCCCTGTGCCAGGGCCGTCGTCATGCGCCGGGGCGCCGCCGGTCAGCTCTGCGACGCGAACCGTTCGAGAAGGCGTACGCGCTGCTGGATGCCCAGACCTTGGATGCGGCGGCTGTCGGAGATCCCTATCTCGGCGATGAGTTTTTGGGCTCGCACCTTGCCGATGTCGGGGAGGGATTCGAGCAGGGTGCGGACCGGCATCTTGCGGATGGCCTCGGAGTCGCTGGCCAGCACATCGGCGAGGGACATCCTGCCGTGCTTGAGGGCGTCTCTCACTTCGGCCCGCACCTTGCGCGCGGCAGTGGCCTTGTCGAGCGCGGCCCGGCGCTGTTCGGGGCTGAGCGGGGGCAGAGCCATGAGGGGGGTCCTTACGTTGCACGACATGAACGGTCCCATCATGTCTGCGTGCCAGGGCTTTGACCAGCAGTTATGAGGGTTGATGAGCACCTGGTTCCGAGCCGTATTTGCCGATCCACGCGGGCTCGCGTTGCCGCAGGTCACAGACTGTTGCGATGTTGCGGACCGCAATCCGCAACAAGCCGCGACCTGCATTTGACGGTGGATCAACCACACTGGCTGCTCCGGGGATTAGCCACAGCGGACGTCGTCTGGTGCGGACACCGCGGGTGATGAACCGGGCCCCGCTCCAACGGGCGCCCGGCCCAGCCCTATACGCGGCAACATTTTCTCGCCGCCCAGCAACGGCATAATGCGACAAGGCAGGACCGGGGCGGGTGACGGCGGCCCTTGATCAGGGCCGCATCGCCTTACCGCCGGCGTCGACCGAGGCTCGAGTTGGGGGTTTCAGGCTCACACCGGCCACCTCGGGCCGACCCCGGAGACCGACGGGCCCCTGGGTAATCCCCGCGTTCGAGGGACGACTGGACGGGGTTGCGGGCGACCGGCACCATGGGAGCGCTTCCAATCCTGTGTCGGAAAGCGTGCCTCTATGCAGAGCCAGACCAAGCGCAGCGTGTCCCCCCGCGAACTCGATGCCATGCTCCGTGCCTCCGCCGGTGCCGGGTGCCGCCTGGAGGCCGAACTGGCCGACGGCTGGTTCAACACCGCCTACCGTGTCGCGCTGGACGACGGCCGGCCCGCCGTCGTCAAGATCGCCCCGTCTGCCGGCGCCGCGGTCCTGCGCTACGAGTTGGGCATCCTCGCAACGGAGGCCATGGTCTACCGGCGCATCGCCGGACTCCCGGACGGCGGAATGCCGGCACCCTCCCTGCTGCACGTGGGCAAGGAGTTCCTCGTCATCTCCCTGCTGCAGGGCACCGCGTGGGACAAGGCGGCCGACAGCCTGTCTCCGACCGTCCACGCGGCACTGCGACGAGAACTGGGCGCGATCGCACGCCTGCACACCCTGGCACCGGAGGACGGCCGACCTCTATCTCGGCCTGCTGCTCGTCATCGAGTGCGGCCCCCGCGGCTTCAGCTCCGACCACCTCACCTTCTGCCGTCGTACCCTTGCCGACAGCGTCACCCGGCTCCGGACACTGAGGTAGGCGCCCGCGGAGGCCACCAGCCTGTCGGCGGTGCACGGCATGGCGCCGGTACTTCCGGCTCGCTGCCGCGGGCTCGGCCGATGATCCCTGCCTCCTCGGGCGACCACGCCCAGGCCCTGGCCGGGACCGCCGGCATCTTGCTGTCCCGGCCACCGTGGCGATCCACGACTCCCAATGCGTGCGGCCGGAGATGGGACGTGCTGGATTCGCTGCGCAACGAGTGCCTGGTTGCGCGTCCACGCCGTTCTGCTGTTGCCGGCATGCTGCGCAGTCTTCGGCCGGTCGGGTTTCGCAACGCGCTGACCTGCTCTATTCCGAGGCCGGTGGTCGGGGTCTGGGCTGTCGTGGTCGGGGTGGCGTTGGCGCAGGACACTGGAAGTGAGGGCCGTATCTTTCCTCTCTGGAGGGGGTGTTGGCGGTGGTGAGGGCGCGTTGGTGGTGCTGGCGTTTTCGACGCAGCCCGCTCAGGCGGCGCAGCGATGTCGTCGAAGCCTGGGTCATGCTCATGACGTGGCTGCTTGCCGCCGTGGGCGGTGTGCTGGCAGGCGTGGTGACCGCTGGCGCGGTCTCCTCGGGCGTTGCGCGGCAGCGAGCTGGATGGCAGGAGGTCTCGGCTGTGGTCGTCAAGCGGGCGGCGGACCAGGAACCGGCCCAGGCAGTGGGCACACGGCAGGCGTGGGCCACCGTGCGCTGGAGGGCATAGGACGGCTCGGTACACACCGGCCAGACGCAGGTGCCGCCCGGTGCCGGGCCGGGGAGCCGCGTGACCGTCTTGACGGACATGCACGGTGGCCTTGATTTTGCTCCGGTCTCCGGCTCGGCAGCTGGCTTCAGCGTGGCGGTCATGGGCGTCCTGGCCGCTGCCGGCGCGGGCACGACGGCGTGGGCCTGCGGGCGGGGCCTCTGCGCGTGCCTGTACCGGTACCGGGTGCGGCAGTGGGATGTGGAGTGGGCACGGGTCGACACACGCTGGGGCGGAATGACGGGGTGAGGGCACGGGCCGGCTGCACTGGTGGCAGCGGGTCACCGACGTGCACATGCCCCCCGTCCCGTCTGCGTCATCGCCCCGCAGTGGTCGGGGCTCTGGCGCGGGGGCCGATGGCGTTGACCTGCTTTGGCCGGGGTTCGGGCGGTCCTGGTCGGGACGGTGTGGCCGGGCATGGGTGAGGGCCCGAGCCAGTCAATTCTCGGACCCTCACCGTGTTCGCTATCCGCAGGGGACGGATACGCAGGACACGCGACGGCCTGCTCAACGATCCCTCCGGCTGTCAGATACGGGCGGCCTGAGCCAAAGACAGCACCCCGGCGCTCGAGTCGGCAGTTGATCCCGCGGGGACCGGGACCGGTCCGGGACCGGCCAGCCGCAGGACGCGCTCCTGCCGCGTCAGGTCGGGTACGCCACCTTGGCCACCTGCATCGCGGCCTACGAGCAATGGCTCGCCGACCAGAGCGCTGACCTGTCCCAACTGTGAATACCGCCATGCGCGACCTCCAAGACGGCTTCGGCGGCCATGAGCCGGCGGGCGGTTCCGCCGGTGGCACAGCAGTCGCCAGGTCCGGTCGTGCGAGACAAGCCCCGACGTCCTGAGCGAGCTACGCCGGGATGACACCGGGTTTTGCACCTCACACCGATCGCGTTCAAACAATGAATGATCACATCACGTGCCTCTGAGCCTCGGTGACGTCGGACTCTGTGTCGCTCGCAAAGTCATCGTCGCCGGTCAAGCGATGTAGCGGTACTCGCTGATCACGCCGCCGAGGATCCTGGTCCGCAGCACTCGGCGGGCGTTGAGGTCGTGCACTGTGGCGTCGGGCCGTTCCTTGGCATCAGTCGGTAGTTGCTGTCGGGCTTGGCGAGGTCGGTGGGCGTTGTAGTGCCGCTGGTAGGCGGCCAGGACCTGGCGGGCGTGGGCCTCGTTCACGATCAGGACGTGGTCGAGGGCCTCGCGCCGGATGCTGCCGATGATTCTCCCGCAGTGGGCGTTCACCCGTGGCGCGCTCTTGCCTCGTGCCGAGTGCGGTGTCGAGTACGGTGCGGCGTTCGACGCGGAACTCGCGCCAGGTCGGGCCGGAGCGGCGCGGTGCCGGGTCAATCCATTGCGAGGCGGGCGCGTAGGTCATCGAAGTGGCGGTGCATGGTCTCCACGGCGCGTGCACCGTCCTTCGCTTCGAGAGCCTCGACGAGTGCGCGGTGCTGCGCCCAGGTGGTTCGCGGATCGGTGTGGACGTCGCCCAGTTCGGCGCGCACTTGGTGCAGGGCGGCCCAGAAGGCGTCCAGCACCTCGCTCAGCAGGTGGTTGCCGAGGGCGCGGTAGAGCGAGAGGTGGAAGGCGCGGTCGGTCTCCGGCCGGATCGCGTCGTGCTGCCGCGCCTCCTGCTCCATCGTGTCCACCAAGCGTTTGAGCTCGGCCAGGTCCTCGGTGGGAAGGGATGCGGCGACCGTCCCGATGAGCCCGGCCTCGAGTGCCTCCCGCACCTCCATCAGCTCGTGCAGGCTGGCCGCCCCCTGGTGGTGGTGCACCGCGGCGCGGAAGGCGATGCCGTCGATCAGCGGCTCCAGGGAGAGGTTCCCGACGTAGGTGCCGAAGCCGTGCCGGATATCGACGATGCGCATGGCCTGCAGTGCCTTGCTTGAAGAAGATGTTCGGGAACGCCAGGAAGCGGTGCCACTGAATGACCCGCATCTGAGTTCCGACCTGCGCAATCTGTCGCATC
>NZ_MUBM01000130.1 GCF_002154505.1 Streptomyces carpinensis
AACAGCAGCTCGGTGGCCGGCCGTCGGAAGTCTGTCACTCGTACAGCCGCTGCCGGCCACCGAGCTGCTGTTCACTCTCGCGATCGGTGGCGCGGTCTTCCGCCGCCGGCCGAACCGGACCACCTGGCTGTCCTTCCCGGCCCCGGCCGCCGGACTCGCCCCGTTCCTCGCGGCCGCCGCCCCTTCCGCCGGACGGACCACCGCAGAACAGGCCCGTCGGATCCCGGTCGCAACGGCGGTGAGGTGCCTGGTGCTCGCCCTGCCGGGCGCCTCCCGGCTCGTCCGCGGGGCGCCCCGGGCCGCCGTGCCCGGACTGGCCTCGGCCGTGTTGTTCGCGGCGACGGCGGCTCTCCAGAAGGAGATGACGGGGCGGTTCCCGCAAGGGCCGGCGGCGTCGGCGGCCGGCTGGACGCCGTACGCCACCGCGGCCACCGGTCAGGTCGCCTTCGGGCTGCGCCACTGCGCCTTGCGGGCGGGCAACCCTCGTCGCCTCCGGCCCGCCCTCACTCTCGGGGACGCACTCACCAGCATGGCGCTCGGCTGGGCGCTGTTCGGGGAACACATCGTCCTGGGCGTGCGCATGGTGCCCGAGGCGGTCGGCGTCGGCCTCCTCGCGGCGGGCACGGTCGGCCTGTCCCACGCCCCGGCGGTGTCCGGCGAATGGGACACCGAGCCGGCGCCGTCCGCGCCCGGCAGCCGGGGGGCTGGGAAGGAAGCGGCGTACGAACGCGGAGCTCATGAGGAGGAGAGAACACGTGGGAGGCCGAGGCACACCAGGGGGCCCAGGAGGACCGGGAGCAGCAGGCGGACGGGGAGCCGCGAGCGGAGCGGGCGGCCCCGGAGAACAAGGAAGGGCAGGAGGCCCGGGAGGCCGGGGAGGTCGGGGACGATCGGGCGGCCCGGGCGGGCCGGGCGGTGGGGCCCGGCGTCCCGCGGCGGCGGTCCTCGCGCCGTTCGCCGCCGCCGCGGTCGGGCACATCGTGCCGGCCGCCACCTGGCTGCCGCGCTTCCGCGCCGTCTGCTTCCCGCGCCTGGCCGGTATCGGCCGCGCGGACCATGTGGCGCTCACCTTCGACGACGGTCCCGACCCCGACTCCACGCCCCACTTCCTGGACGCGCTCGACCGGCTCGCCGTCCGTGCCACCTTCTTCGTCCTCGGCGAGAGCGTCGTCCGCTGCCCGGAACTCACCCGGGACATCGCGGAGCGGGGCCATGAACTCGCCGTGCACGGCTGGACCCACAGCCGCCCCTGGCTCCCCGCCCCCGGCCGGGATCTCCTGGAGACCGCGCGCGCCGTCCGTGTCGTGCACGACATCACCGGCTGCGGGCCGACGTGGTACCGGCCTCCCTACGGCATCCTCACCGGCGGCCGCTGGGCAGCCGCCCGGCGGCTCGGTCTGCGTCCCGTGCTGTGGACCGCCTGGGGGCGGGACTGGACGGCGGACGCGACGGCCGCCTCCGTCCGCGCGACCGTGGGCGCGGACCTGCGCGGCGGCGGCACGGTCCTTCTGCACGACTCCGACCGCGCCTCGGCCCCCGGCTGCTGGCGTGCCACCCTCGGCGCCCTGCCCGGCCTGGTCGCCGCCTGCCGGGACGCCGGCTGGGAGGTGGGCACCCTCGCCGAGCACGCCCTCGACCGTGACGGTGCCGGACCCGGGCACCGAGAGCGCCCGTCCCCGCCGGGGGACGCCGGGCACCGGCCGGCCTCCGCTCTCGACCCGCGGTGACCGCCCCGGGCGTGGGCCACGCCCCACGGGCCCACAGGAAGCACGGGGGCAATAGCGCCCGGCGGCCGTCGCGGCCACGAGCTCGTCGCCGCGCCGGGCGGATGACACGTGATCCCGAGCGGGACAGCCCTTGGTCGAGCCACTCTCGGACTCGGGGCAGGCGCTGCCCGCTGCGCGCCTCCGCCCCGCGCCCGGCCCCACCCGCTCCGCCTCGTAGGCTCGGCGGCATGTCTGTGCACGTCCTGGTTCTCGGCGGTACCACCGAGGCACGTGAAGTGGCCGCGGCGCTCGCGGGGCGGCCCGGTGTGCGGGTGACCAGTTCGCTCGCGGGACGCGTGAGCCGGCCCGGACCGCTGGACGGTGAGGTGCGCGTCGGCGGGTTCGGCGGCGCGGAGGGGCTGGCGGCCTGGCTGCGCGAGCATCGTGTGGACGCCCTCGTCGACGCCACCCATCCCTTCGCCGAGTCCATCACCCGCAACGCGGCGCTGGCCGCCTCCGCCACCGGCGTACCTCTGGTGGTCCTGCGCCGTCCCGGCTGGCGTCCCGAACCCGGGGACCGCCGGCATCCGGTCGCCTCGATGGCCGCCGCGGCGCGGCTGCTGCCGGAGCTGGGCCGCCGGGTGTTCCTCACCACGGGACGGCTGGATCTGGCCGCCTTCGCCCACCTCTCCGAACTGCACTTCGTCCTACGTTCGGTGGAGCCGCCCGAGCCGCCGATGCCACCGGACGTCCGGGTCGTGCTGGCCCGCGGGCCGTTCACCGTGTCCGACGAGACCGCGCTGCTGCGGGCACACCGCGTCGACGTGCTGGTGACCAAGGACAGCGGGGGAGCGGCCACGGCCGCCAAACTCACGGCGGCACGGCGGCTCGGGCTGCCGGTCGTCGTCGTGAGGCGGCCACCGCTGCCGGACGGGGTGACGGCGGTGCCGGACGCGCGAGCCGCCCTGGAGCGGCTGGACCTGGCCATTGGGTGACATCTGACGCCCGCCGCCCTGGTCGCAGCCGTGGCGACCAAGTGCACGACCCGGCGGACCCGGCCATCCCGCCGCGCCCGGCGACCTACTCCTTCGGCCTGCGCCGCAGCAGATACGTGTCCATGATCCAGCCCTTGCGCTCGCGCGCCTCGGCGCGCAGCCGCTCGATGCGCGGCGCGGCCTCGGCGATCGGTCCGGAGGCGAGGATCTCGTCCGGGGTGCCTATGTAGGCGCCCCAGTAGATGTCGATGTCCTCGTCGGCGTACTGCCGGAAGGTCTGGTGGGCGTCGAGCATCACGACCACGTCGTCCACGCTCTCCGGGAACCCCTCGGCGAGCCGCCGGCCCGTGGTGATCTGCACCGGGCGGGCCACTCGGTTCAGCCCCGTGCGGTGCCGGGCCACCAGCGCCGAGACGCTGCTGATGCCCGGCACGACGTCGTACGCGAAGTCCACCGCCCCCCGCTCCAGCACCTCCTCGAGGATGCCCAGCGTGCTGTCGTACAGCGCGGGGTCACCCCACACCAGGAACGCGCCGCGCTCATGCTCACCGAGCTCCTCGGCGATCAGCCGCTCGTAGATGTCCGCGCGGGCGCTGCGCCAGTCCCCGACGGCGGGGGAGTAGCCGGCGCCGCCCGCCGACCGGTCCCGCTCCGGGTCCCGCGCCTCCACCACGCGGTACGTCCCCTCGGGTACGTGTGCGTGCAGGATGTCCCGGCGCAGGCCCACGAGGTCCGACTTCACCTCGCCCTTGTCCAGGACGAAGAACACGTCCGTGTCGCGCAGCGCCCTGACCGCCTGCAGGGTGAGCTGGTCGGGGTCGCCCGCGCCGATGCCGATGACATGAATCTTTCGCACGCCCCCGAGTCTGCCGTACGGCACTGACAACGCGTCCACCGGTGCCGCACCCAGCGCTACGGCGCCCTGACCCACGGAGTGGCGACGGCACCCGCGCCCCGCGAGCCCGGCATGATCCGAAGAGCGGCCCTCAGGCCGCGCCGCGCAGCCGAGGTGCCCTCTGTGCCGCGTCCACGGTCCCCGCCGAGCCGTTCTCCACGGCGTCCGCCAGCTCCCGTGCCCAGGTGGTGAGCCCGGCGGGGTCCATGCCGTGGGGAGCCCGCACGCCGGTGTCCCGCACCCACTCCTCCACCGCGGCCGCCCCGCGCCGCAGCAGCCGGGCGCCTCCGGTGACGTTGCCGCGGGCCGCGTGCGTGAGCCCGACCGCCAGTTGCGCCAGCCCGCGCCACAGGGCGCGCTCCTCGGCGGGACCCGACTTCCAGGCGTCCTCGAAGACCTCGTGCGCGTGGAACGGCTTGCCCTCGTCCAGCAGCGCCTGGGCCTCGGCGACCGACTCCTCCGGGGTGCGCGCGACGCCCTCGGGCTGCCGCGGCACGCCGTCCGCGCCGTAGGGCAGGGGCCGACCCAGGCCGTCCCGCGGCCGGGCGTTGCGCGCCCGCCCCTCACTGTCCCGGTCCCGCGCGCCGGCCTGCCGGCCGGAGGAGGTGTCGCTCATACGCCGATTCTCCCCCCGAACCCGCGCCCTCTTCGGCCCGGCCCCGACGTGCGGTAAAGTGACGTTCGCGCGATCACGCGGGTCACCGCACGTGAGCGCACCGGGACGTGGCGCAGCTTGGTAGCGCACTTGACTGGGGGTCAAGGGGTCGCAGGTTCAAATCCTGTCGTCCCGACTTTTCGAAGTCGCGGTTCACGGGCCGTCTTCCCATCGAAGGGAGGGCGGCCTTCGCCGTTCCGGGGCGGCGGTTTCCGGGCGCCACGGGTGCGTGCGCGGTCTTCACGGCCGTACCAGCAGCCGGAAGTCGAAGGCGTAGCGCGAGGCCCGGTAGACGTGGGTGCCGTACTCGACCGCCCGGCCCGTGTCGTCGTAGGCCGTGCGCTGCATGGTGAGCAGGGCGGCGCCCTCCTTCTCGTCGAGCCGGGCGGCCTCCTCGGGGGATGCCGTGCGGGCGCCGACGGTCTGGCGGGCGCTGTGCAGGGTGATGCCCGCCGAACGCATCATGCGGTACAGGCCCGTCGACTCCAGCCGGGCGGTGTCGAGTTCGAGCAGGTCCGCGGGCAGGTAGTTGCACAGGAACGCCACCGGTTGGCCGTGCGTGAACCGCAGCCGTTGCAGCACCGCGACCTCGCCGCCCTCGGGGAGGCCGAGGGCGGCCGAGACGTCGGCGGTGGCGGGCACGAGCTCGTTGCGCAGCACCCGCGTGGTGGGGCCCTGCCCGGCCGTCTCCAGGTCGTCGTAGAGGCTGCTGAGCTCGAGGGGGCGTTTGACCTGGCTGTGCACCACCTGTGTGCCCACCCCGCGCCGCCGGACCAGCAGGCCCTTGTCGACCAGGGACTGGATGGCCTGGCGGACCGTGGGTCGGGACAGGCCGAGCCGTACGGACAGGTCGACCTCGTTGCCCAGGAGGTTCCCCGGAGCGAGGCTCCCCCGCTCGATCGCCGCCTCCAGTTGCTGGGCGAACTGGTGGTACAGCGGCACCGGACTGGTCCGGTCGAGGACGAAGTCCAGGGACTCGAGCGCGGAGACGGTCGCGCCACGGACACGGTCACCGGTCGTCGCCACGGGGGCACCTCCTTCGGGTCGGGTGGGGCAGGGCAGGGCGGGCCGGTGCCAGGAGCAGTGGGCGGTCACGGTCGGTTCAGCCGGTGGCCCCGGACGGTGCACGGCCGGCACGGTTGCCCGTTCAGAGGTGGCGGCGGCGCCGCGCCACCTCGCGGTCGTAGCGCTCGCGGGCCAGCGCGGCGGCCTCGCGGCCGGCCACCTCGGCCACGGGCACGTCCCACCAGGCCTCGGCCGGCGGCGCGGTCGGGGCCGGATCCGTCTCGATGTACACGCACGTCGGGCGGTCGGAGGCGCGGGCCGTGCGCAGGGCCTCGCGCAGCTCACCGACCGTCTTCGCGCGCAGCACGTCCATGCCGAGGCTGCCGGCGTTGGCGGCGAGGTCGACCGGGAGCGGGGCGCCGGTGAAGGCGCCGTCGGCGGCGCGGTGGCGGTAGGCGGTACCGAAGCGTTCGGCGCCCACCGACTCCGACAGGCCGCCGATCGAGGCGTAACCGTGGTTCTGGACCAGGACCACGTTGACCGGCAGGCCCTCCTGGACCGCGGTGACGATCTCCGTCGGCATCATCAGGTACGTGCCGTCGCCGACCAGCGCCCACACCGGGGTGTCCGGAGCGGCCTGTTGCACGCCGACGGCGGCGGGGATCTCGTAGCCCATGCAGGAGTAGCCGTACTCCAGGTGGTACTGGCGCGGGGAGCGGGCCCGCCACAGCTTGTGCAGGTCGCCCGGGAGCGAACCGGCCGCGTTGATCACCACGTCCTCGTCGCCGACCACCGCGTCCAGCGCACCCAGCACCTGCGTCTGGGTCGGCACGGCGCTGTCGTCGTCGGCGCGCAGGGCGGCCTCGACCACGTGCTCCCAGCGCTCCTTGCCGGCCCGGTACTCGGCCACGTAGGAGGCGTCGACGTGATGTCCGGCCAGCGCCTCGGAGAGCGCCGTGAGCCCCGCCCGGGCGTCGCAGACGAGCGTGGTGGCCGCCAGCTTGTGGGCGTCGAACGCGGTGATGTTCAGGTTGACGAAGCGGACGTCCGGGTTCTGGAAGAGCGTGCCGGAGGCGGTGGTGAAGTCGGTGTGCCGGGTGCCGACGCCGATGACGAGGTCGGCGGTGCGGGCGAGGTCGTCGGCGACCGCCGTACCGGTGTGGCCGATGCCGCCGAGGTCGGCCGGGTGGTCGTGGCGCAGCGCGCCCTTGCCCGCCTGGGTGGAGGCGACCGGGATGCCGGTGGCGTCCGCCAGCGTCTTCAGGGCGTCCTCGGCCGCGCTGTGGTGGACGCCGCCACCCGCGACGATCAGGGGGCGGGAAGCGGACATGATCGCGTCCGCGGCGGCGGCGAGCTCGGCCGGATCGGGAGCCGGCCGGCGTACCCGCCACACCCGCTCGGCGAAGAACTCCTCGGGCCAGTCGAAGGCCTCCGCCTGGACGTCCTGCGGGAGCGCGAGCGTGACCGCGCCCGTCTCTGCCGGGTCGGTCAGGACCCGCATGGCGTTCAGCGCGGACGGGACCAGGGCCTCGGGACGGGTGATGCGGTCGAAGTAGCGGGAGACCGGGCGCAGCGTGTCGTTGACCGACACGTCCGCCTCGACCGGGTGCTCCAGCTGCTGCAGCAGCGGGTCGGCGGGATGCGTGGCGAAGTAGTCGCCGGGCAGCAGCAGCACCGGGAGGCGGTTGATCGTGGCCAGCGCCGCACCCGTGACGAGGTTGGTGGCACCGGGGCCGATGGAGGTGGTGACCGCCTGCGTGGACAGCCGGCCCCGCTGACGGGCGTACCCCACCGCCGCGTGCACCATCGCCTGCTCGTTGCGGCCCTGGTGGTACGGCATGACGTGCGCGTGTTCGACCAGTGCCTGGCCGAGGCCCGCCACGTTGCCGTGGCCGAAGATGCCCCAGGTGCCGGCGATCAGCCGGTGTCGTACGCCGTCCCGCTCGGTGTACTGGGCGGCGAGGAACCGCACCAGGGCCTGGGCGACGGTCAGGCGGTGGGTGGGGGTGCTCATCAGGACCTCTCCGGTGCCGTGTAGAGGGGGAGACGGGGGTCGACGGGCTGCTCGGGCCAGGTGCCGCGGATCCAGGCGTGGTCGGGGTGGTCGCGGATCAGCCAGGCGCGTTCGGCGTCGGGGCCCGCCATGACGTTGAGGTAGTACATGTGGTGGCCGGGCACGGCCATGGACGGCCCGTGCCATCCGTCGGGGATCAGCACGACGTCGCCGCCGCGCACCTCGGCCAGGACGTCCGTGTGCCGGCCGGGACCGGACGGTGAGACACGCTGGTAGCCGAGGCCGGGCGTGGTGCCGTGGCCGGTGAACTCGAAGTAGTAGATCTCCTCCAGGACCGACTCCTCGCCCGGCCGGTGCTCGTCGTGCTTGTGCGGCGGGAAGGAGGACCAGTTGCCGCCGGGGGTGATCACTTCGACGGCGATCAGCCGGTCGCAGTCGAAGACCCCCGCGGCAGCGAAGTTGTTGACCTGTCGGGAGCAGCTGCCGGTGCCGCGCAGCTCCACCGGCACGGCCGAGGCCGGTCCGTAGCGGGCGGGCAGGCGCCGGGTGCAGCGGGCGCCGGTCAGCGCGAACCGTCCGCCGCCGGTGGAGGAGACGGTCGTACGGGCGTCCCGTGGCACGTAGGCGAAGTCGCTGACGCCGGTGAACACGTCCGCGCGGCCCGTGAGTTGGAAGGCGTCGTGGCCGAAGTCGTCGACGGCGGCGACCGTGCAGCCGCCGCTCAGCGGCAGCACGATCCACTCGCTGTCGCCGGTGTCGAAGGTGTGCGAGCCGCCGGGCGGCAGCTCCAGGACACGGAGAGCGCAGTGGCCCCATCCCGCGGACTCGGGGGTGACGTGCACGGCGTAGGGGCCGGCGGCGGCCTTGCCTGCGGGAAGGTGGTAGGGGCTGGTCATGGGGTTGCGATGCCTCCTTGTCACGGCGGGCGCCGGGGTCACGACGGGCTCACGACGGTGCCGGTCACAGCAGCCCCACGGCCGTGTCGACCGCGTCCTCGACGCTGCCCCCGGCAGGGTAGAGAAGGGAGCGACCGACGACCATGCCCTGCACGGTGGGCAGTCTCAGGGCCTTGCGCCAGCGCTCGTAGGCGCCCTCCTGGTCGTCGCCGACCTCCCCGCCGAGCAGCACGGCGGGCAGCGTCGAGGTCTGCAGGACCTCGGCCATGTCGTCCGGGTCGTCGGTGACCGGCAGCTTCAGCCAGGTGTAGGCGGAGGTGCCGCCCAGGCCCGAGGCAATGGCGATGGAGCGGGTGACGGCCTCGGCGGACAGGTCGTTGGAGACCCTGCCGCCGACACGGCGGCACATGAACGGCTCGACGAACACCGGCAGGCGCAGCTCGGCCATCTCGTCGACGGCGCGGGCCGTGGCCTCCAGGGTGGCCAGCGAGCCGGGGTCGTCGTAGTCGATGCGCAGCAGCAGCTTGCCCGCGTCGAAGCGGAGCCGCGCGATGTCGCGGGGGCGGTGGCCGGTGAAGCGGTCGTCCATCTCGAAGGACGCGCCCGCCAGGCCGCCGCGGTTCATGGAGCCCATGACCACCTTGCCGTCGAGCACCCCGAGGAGCAGCAGGTCCTCCAGTATGTCGGCGGTGGCGAGCACCCCGTCGACGCCGGGCCGGGACAGCGCCACGCACAGGCGCTGCAGCAGGTCGGCGCGGTTGGCCATGGCGAGCCTGCGGTCGCCGACGCCGAGCGCGCCGCGTGCGGGGTGGTCGGCGGCCACGATCATCAGCCGGCCGCTGTCGCCGAACAGCGGGCGGCGCACCCGGCTGGCGGCGGCCTCGGCGACGGCCTCGGGGTGCCGGGCTCTGACCGCGGTGAGGTCGGGGATGCTGACGCTCAAGGGAGGGCTCCGTTCAGGCAGTGGCTCGCGTGGGGAGGCCGTCGGCGCCGGGTAGGGCGTCACACGTCTCCGCCCGGAACAGGGGTACGCCGGAGCTCGGCGGGTAGAGATCGTCTTCGATGCGGCCGATCGCGATCAGACCGAAGGGCGGGGCGGACGGGGCGGACTCGACTGGCTCTGCTGGCTCTGCCATGCGCGACGCTCCTGGAGCCGGGCTGCTGGGGTGCGGATCCCGGGATGCCGAGGTGTGGATCCCGCGATACGGGGGGTGCGGATCCCAGGGGGCCCTGCGACGGTGGAGACGCGGATCCCGGGGCCTGCCGCCTCCCAGGTGTAGGACCCCGGGGCCCTCACTGTCAATAGTTTGTACTTACATTCGGACCTGAGCGTGAAATGATGTCTTGACAAAGTATTGACAGCGGGCGCGGCAGGGGATTGGATCCCGTCCCAACGCATCAGCCGAACAGCCGACCAGCCGTGCCGTGCACTGCGGCAAGCGCTCGGCCCCGGCCCGGAACCGGTCCGCACCGGCTCCGGTCCACCGGATCCTCCCGATCCGCCCTTTCCCCTCGTCGCACAGTGAGGTGCAGGAAAGATGGACCGCTCTTCTCGCTCCCGCAGACTCCTCCCCGTCGTGGCCGTCGCCGCGGCGGCGGCCCTGACGCTCGCCGGCTGCTCCAGCAGTTCGGGCGGAAAGAAGGCCACGGAGGGCGGGGGCGGCGCCTCCGCGGGCAAGGCCACCACGCCCCGGATGACGGTCGCGCTGGTCACGCACCAGGCGCCCGGCGACACGTTCTGGGACATCGTGCGCAAGGGCGCCGAGGCCGCCGCCGCCAAGGACAACATCAAGCTCGTCTACTCCGCCGACCCCAACGCCGGCAACCAGGCCAACTACGTCCAGAACGCCATCGACCAGAAGGTCGACGGCATCGCGGTCACCCTCGCCAAGCCGGACGCGCTCAAGAGCGTCGTCGGCAAGGCGGTCGGCGACGGCATACCCGTGGTCGGACTCAACTCGGGCCTGAGCGACTGGAAGAAGCTCGGCCTGATGGAGTTCTTCGGGCAGGACGAGACCGTGGCGGGCGAGGCGTTCGGCGGCAAGCTGAACGAGGTGGGCGCCAAGAAGGCCGTCTGCGTGATCCAGGAGCAGGGCAACATCGGACTGACCCAGCGCTGCGACGGCGTGAAGAAGACGTTCAAGGGCACCACCGAGACCCTGTACGTCAACGGCACCGACATGCCGTCCGTGAAGTCCACGATCACCGCCAAGCTCAAGCAGGACAGCGGCATCGACTACGTCGTCACCCTGGGCGCCCCGTTCGCCCTGACCGCGGTGCAGTCGGTGGGCGACGCGGGCAGCAAGGCGAAGATCGCGACCTTCGACCTCAACAAGGACCTGACCAACGCCATCAAGAAGGGCGACATCCAGTTCGCCGTCGACCAGCAGCCCTACCTCCAGGGCTACCTCGCGGTGGACTCCCTGTGGCTGTACAAGAACAACGGCAACTACAGCGGCGGCGGGGTGCAGCCGGTGCTGACGGGACCCGCCTTCGTCGACAAGTCCAACGTCGACAAGGTCGCCCAGTTCGCCGCGAAGGGCACCCGGTGACCGACATGTCCCAGCAGGCCGCGCCGGCGGTGGGCACACCACCGGCTCCGGGCGGCAAGCAGACCGACGGCCGGACGGTGCGCCGCTCACCGGTCCTGCGGCTGCTCGCCCGCCCCGAGGTCGGCGTGTTCCTCGGCGCCGTCGCCGTCCTCGTCTTCTTCCTCGTCGCCGCGCCCTCGGTCCGCCAGGGCAGTTCGATGGCGACGATCCTCTACCAGTCGTCCACCATCGGGATCATGGCCCTGCCCGTGGCCCTGCTGATGATCGGCGGCGAGTTCGACCTGTCCGCCGGTGTCGCCGTGATCACCTCGGCCCTGACCGCGAGCATGCTCAGCTACCAGCTGAGCATGAACGTGTGGACCGGCGTGATCGTCGCCCTGGTCCTCTCCCTGGCCATCGGCGCTTTCAACGGCTGGATGCTGATGAAGACCGGGCTGCCGAGCTTCCTGGTCACCCTGGGCACCTTCCTCATCCTCCAGGGCGTCAACCTGGCCGTCACCAAACTGATCACCGGGAACGTGGCCACCGACGACGTCAGCGACATGGACGGCTTCGGCCAGGCCAAGGCCGTCTTCGCGTCCTCCTTCGACGTCGGCGGGGTCCAGGTGAAGATCACCGTGGTGTGGTGGCTGGTCTTCGCCGCGCTGGCCACCTGGGTGCTGCTGCGCACCAAGTACGGCAACTGGATCTTCGCCGTCGGCGGCAACAAGGACAGCGCGCGGGCGGTCGGCGTCCCGGTGACGTTCACGAAGGTCTCCCTGTTCATGCTGGTCGGTTTCGGGGCCTGGTTCGTCGGCATGCACCAGCTGTTCTCCTTCAACACCGTGCAGTCCGGCGAGGGCGTCGGCAACGAACTGATCTACATCGCCGCCGCGGTGATCGGCGGCTGCCTGCTGACCGGCGGCTACGGCTCGGCGATCGGCCCGGTCTTCGGCGCGTTCATGTTCGGCATGGTCAACCAGGGCATCGTCTACGCCGGCTGGAACCCCGACTGGTTCAAGGCGTTCCTCGGCGTGATGCTGCTCGGCGCGGTCCTGATCAATCTGTGGGTCCGGCGCACGGCGACCCGGAGGTGACCGACATGACGACCGACAAGATTGGAACCCACGGCGCAGTCCTGAAGGACGTCCCGCCCGAGGGCGACAGGCCCCTCGTCGAACTCCGGGGCGCCGGCAAGTCCTACGGCAACATCCGCGCCCTGCACGGCGTCGACCTCGCAGTCCACTCCGGCAGGGTGACCTGTGTGCTCGGTGACAACGGCGCCGGCAAGTCCACCCTCATCAAGATCATCTCGGGGCTGCACCAGCACACCGAGGGGGACTTCCTGGTCGACGGGGAGCCGGTGCGGTTCAGCACCCCGCGCGAGGCCCTCGACAAGGGCATCGCCGCCGTCTACCAGGACCTGGCGACCGTCCCGCTCATGCCGGTGTGGCGCAACTTCTTCCTCGGCTCCGAGCTGACCAGAGGCCCCTGGCCGGTGCGCCGCCTGGACATCGCCCGCATGAAGCAGACCGCGGACGAGGAACTGCGCAACATGGGCATCGTCCTGGACGACCTGGAACAGCCGATCGGCACCCTCTCCGGCGGCCAGCGCCAGTGCGTGGCCATCGCCCGCGCCGTCCACTTCGGCGCCCGCGTCCTCATCCTCGACGAGCCCACCGCCGCCCTCGGCGTCAAACAGTCCGGCGTGGTCCTCAAGTACATCGCCGCCGCCCGCGACCGCGGCCTCGGCGTCATCTTCATCACCCACAACCCCCACCACGCCTACATGGTCGGCGACCACTTCACCGTGCTGCGCCTGGGCACCCTCGAACTGTCCGCCGCGCGCGCCGAGGTGAGCCTGGAGGAGCTGACCAACCACATGTCGGGCGGCGCGGAACTCGCCGCCCTCAAGCACGAGCTCTCCCAGGTACGGGGCGTCGACGTCGAGGAACTGCCCGAGGCGGACGACCTCTCGGCGCCCCTGCCTGCATCCCCCGAAGGGAACTCCTGACATGACCACCGTGCTGGACCGCATCCGGGTCGGCTCGGCCCCCGACTCCTGGGGCGTCTGGTTCCCCGACGACCCCCGGCAGGTCCCGTGGCAGCGCTTCCTCGACGAGGTCGCGCAGGCCGGCTACTCCTGGATCGAACTCGGCCCCTACGGCTATCTGCCCACCGACCCCGCCCGGCTCACCGAGGAGTTGGCCGGGCGGGAGCTGAAGGTCTCGGCGGGAACGGTCTTCACCGGCCTGCACCGCGGCCCCTCGGTGTGGGAGTCGACGTGGGAGCACGTCGCCCAGGTCGCCGACCTCACCCGGGCCATGGGCGCGCGGCACCTCGTCGTCATCCCCTCCTTCTGGCGGGACGACAAGACCGCCGAGATCCTGGAGCCGCCGGAGCTGACGAACGAACAGTGGGCCCACCTGACCAAGGGCATGGAACGCCTCGGCCACGAGGTCAAGGAGACGTACGGCCTCGACATCGTCGTCCATCCGCACGCCGACACCCACATCGACACCGAGGCGCACGTCGAGCGCTTCCTGGACTCCACCGAGTCCGACCTGGTCAACCTGTGTCTGGACACCGGGCACTACGCCTACTGCGGCGGCGACAGCGTCAAGCTGATCGAGACCTACGGCGAACGGATCGGCTATCTGCACCTCAAGCAGGTCGACCCGGGGATCCTGGCCGACGTGGTGGCCGGCGGGGTGCCGTTCGGGCCGGCGGTCCAGCGCGGAGTGATGTGCGAACCACCCTCCGGCGTACCGGAGTTGGAGCCGGTGCTGGTCGCCGCGCAGCGGCTCGGCATCGAGCTGTTCGCGATCGTGGAGCAGGACATGTATCCCTGCGCACCGGACAAGCCCCTGCCCATCGCCACCCGCACGCGCAGATTCCTGAGGTCCTGCGGCGCGTGACCCTCGTGGGTCCGGAAGGCGGTCCGCTCCCCGTCGTGCGCCGCCCGGCCGCGCTACAGTCGGGCTGGTACGGCAAGGCAGGCGTCACGGTCCGCGCCGGTCGTTCGGTGGCGGGTAGCCCCCGGCGAGGAGCCTCATGAGCACATCGCGTGACCTGATGATCGTGGCCCTGGGAGCGGCGCCGAACCGGCCCGTGGATCGCGGCGACCTCTCGCTCGCGCTGGCCGGGGCCGAGGCGTACGACCTGCTGCGTGCCGAGGCGATCGGGCTGGACGGCGAGCGCATCCTGCCCCGGGCGCGCCCGGAACCGGACGACCGTCTGCTCGGCGAGGCCGCCTCCTCGCTGGTGCGCGAGGCGCCGTACGAGTCCCTGGAGGACTGGCTCTGGCGACGCGGGCGTGGCCTGGCGTCGGCCTACCTGGCCGAGCTGGAGCGCGAGGGGCAGGTCTCGTGGGAACGGCACCGGTGGCTGCCGTTCAGCGGCGGCCGCACCGTACTCAGCGACACACAGGCCCGACGCCGGGCGACGTACCGCTGGGCGGCGGACGAGCCCGTGCTGCTCGCCCTGGCCGCGGCCGTGGGCATCCGCGACGAGCTCTCGCCGGCCGAGCCGGGCATCACCGACGAGGCGGTCCTCACCGTGCTCGCCGCCGTGCACGACGCGGTGATGGAACTGGAGGCCGTGCGCCAGCGGCGCGCCATCGAGGAGGCGGCGTTCGCGAACGTCTGGCGGGCCTGACGACCGCCGGCCCGACAGGCGGTGGGGCAGGGGCGCTCCTATGCTGGGGACGTCGGGTCGTGAGAGGCGTGTGAGACACCGGATGCTCGCCCCACGTCATGGCCGGGCCCGTCGGCGTCCGCCGCGGAAGGACGCCTCCACATCCCCGCGCCCGTCCACGACGACGCGGGTGACTCTCAGCGCTCGGAGTCAGCCCATGACACACGCGTGCACACGAGGACTGCGCCGGGGTGCCGTCACCGCGACGGCCGTGGGGATGCTCGCCGCCCCGCTCGCCGGCCCAACCCCCACCGCCGCGTCCACGGCACCGGCAGGCGTCCCCGGCGCGGTCACCGCCGCCTCGCCACCGGGCCCGTCCCCTGCCCCGACCTCCTCCGACGTCCGCACCCTGACCCCCGAGGTGACGCGGCGGCTCGACCGGGCCGTCCAGCGTGTCATGCACGAGGCCGGCGTGCCCGGCGTGATCGTGGGGCTGTGGACGCCCGACCAGGGGCAGTACGTGAAGTCCTTCGGCGTCGCCGACAAGGCCACCGGCCGCAGAATGTCCGCCGACCTCTACATGCGCATCGGCAGCGAGACCAAGACCTTCACCGTGACGGCGCTGCTGCGCCTCGTCGACCGGCACGAGGTGAGGCTCGACGATCCCGTCGGAAAATACGTCGACGGCGTGCCGGGCGGCGACCGGATCACCCTGCGCGAGCTGGCCGGCATGCGCAGCGGCCTGTTCAACTACTCGGAGGACGACGACTTCTACAAGGCACTCACCTCCGACCCGCGGCGCCCCTTCACCCCGCGGGAACTGCTGGCCTACGCCTTCAGGCACCCCGCGCTCTTCCCGCCGGGCCAGAGGTTCGACTACTCCAACACCAACCTCGTCCTGCTCGGCCTGGTGATCGAGAAGGTCAGCGGCCGGTCGCTCGCCGACTACATCCGCACCGCCGTCCTGGAACCGGCCGGTCTGCACCACACCTACTTCCCGAGCGGCGCCGAGTTCCCGCAGCCGCATGCGCAGGGCTACACCGAGCAGACGGCGACCGGGAAGGTGGAGGAGACGGCCGACTGGAACCCCTCCTGGGGCTGGGCGGCCGGCGCGATGATCTCCAACCTCGACGACCTGCGCGTCTGGGCCCGCACCGTGGCCACCGGCCGTCTGCCCGACGGCCACATCCTCATCAGCCCCGCCACGCAGAAGCAGCGGCTCACCACACCACCGACCCCGATCCCCGGCGCCGGCTACGGCCTGGGCATCTTCGACGTCCACGGCTGGATCGGCCACAACGGCTCCCTGCCCGGTTACGAGTCCCTCACCGTCTACCTGCCCTCCGCCCGGGCCACCCTGGTGGTCCTGCTCAACACCGACATCGACCACAAGGGCAGCGAGCCCAGCACACTGTTCGGCGAGGCGATCACGAAGATCGTCACGCCGGGTCACGTCTTCGGCCTGCCGGCACAGCCCGCCGCCCGGTGACGTGCGTCAGACGGTGCGGACCTCCTCGATCCGCACCGGACGGTGCTCGTGCAGCGACAGGGTGCACGCCTCGGCGATCCAGCCGGCCTCCAGCGCGTCCTCGACGGTGCACGGAGAGGGCAGGCGCCCGGCCACGACCTCGGTGAACGCGGTGAGTTCGGCGCGGTAGGCGGCGGTGAAGCGGTCCATGAAGAAGTCGTGCGGGGTGCCGGCCGGGAAGGTCACCCCCGGTTCGAGGGACCGCAGCGGCAGCTTGTCGTCGAGTCCGACCGCGACGGAGTCGGCGAAGCCGTGCAGCTCCATGCGGACGTCGTAACCGCGGGCGTTGTGGCGGCTGTTGGAGACCACCGCGATCGTGCTGTCGTCCAGGGTGAGGATCGCACCGGTGGTGTCCGCGTCGCCCGCCTCCTCGATGTACCGCGCACCCCGGTTGCCGCCGACGGCGTACACCTCGGTCACCTCGCGGCCCGTCACCCAGCGGATGATGTCGAAGTCGTGCACCGAGCAGTCGCGGAAGATGCCCCCGGAGGCGGCGATGTACGCGGCGGGCGGCGGCGCCGGGTCCAGAGTGGTGGACCGCACGGTGTGCAGCTTGCCGAGCTCACCACGTCGCACGGCCGCACGGGCGGCCGTGAAACCGGCGTCGAAACGGCGGTTGTAGCCGATCTGCACGGGCACGTCACCGCCCTGGACGGCCTTCAGCACCTCGACGCCCTCCGGCATGGTGCGGGCCACGGGCTTCTCGCAGAAGACCGGGACGCCGGCCTCGACCGCGGCGAGGATCAGCGCCGGGTGCGCGTCGGTCGCGGCGGCCACGACGACGCCGTCCACCCCGGCGGCCAGGACCGCCTCGGGCGATGCCGCGACCTCGGCCCCGAACCGTTCGGCGGCGGTCTGGGCGGCGTCGGCGAACGGGTCGGCGACGACGAGTGACTCGACGGCGTCGAGTCGGGACAGGGTCTCGGCGTGGAAGGCGCCGATACGGCCGAGGCCGAGGATTCCGATGCGCATGGGTGCGGGTGCTCCTTGGGTGCGTGGTGCGTGGTGCGTGGTGCGTGGTGCGTGGTGCGTGGTTCCGGGGCGTGGGCGTCGTACGGGCTGAGCGGCGCCGGGGCGTGGGCGTGGTGTGCGGGGTGCGGCGCGGGGCGTGCCGACGGGTCGTCAGCCGAGTCCGCCGAGCACGTTCTGGTCCCAGTCGATCACCGAACCGGTGACCACCCCGGACCGCTCGGACAGCAGGAAGACCACGAAGTCGGCGATCTCGTCCGGTTGGCCGAGCCTGCCCATCGGCAGCCGCGCGGCGGCCTGCTCCTGCCAGTCGTCACCGGCGCCGTGGAAGACGCGCTGGGTGGCGTCCTCGCCCTCGGTGTCGGTCCAGCCGATGTTCAGTCCGTTGATCCTGACCCGGTCGAACCGGTGCGCGTGCGCGGCGTTGCGGGTCAGCCCCACCAGCCCCGCCTTGGCGGCCACGTAGGGGGCGAGGAAGGGCTGCCCGCCGTGCGCCGAGGACGTGATGATGTTGACGACGGTGCCGGGGGCCTTGCGGGCCACCATGTCGGCCACCGCCGCCTGCATCGCGAAGAACGGTGCCTTCAGGTTGATCGCGATGTGCGCGTCGAACAGTTCTTCGGTGGTGTCCAGCAGCGTGCCGCGGGAGGTCAGCCCGGCGGAGTTCACCAGGCAGTCGATCCGGCCGTGGGCGGCGACCACCTCGGCCACGGAGCCCTTGGCCTGCTCCGCGTCCGCCAGATCGGCCCGTACGAACATCGCCTTGCCGCCGGCCGCCGTCAGCTCCGCCACCAGCGCCTCACCCGGCTCCGGGCGCCGGCCCGTCACGGCCACCACGGCGCCCTCGCGGACGGCGGCCCGCGCGACCGCCGCACCCACGCCCTGGCTGCCGCCGTTGACCAGGACGACCTTTCCGTCGAGAAGCCGTGTCTGTCCCATGAGCTCTCCTCAGCTCCTGCGCCGCTCGGCACCGGCCCGCAGCTCCGCGCGCAGCCGGTCCGCCGGCCACTCCTCCCGCACCGCCCGCCGCATGAGGTCCGCCTGGGAGGACGGGGCCAGACCGTCCACCGGCGGGTCGTTGTCGAGATCGGTGGGGAACGGGTAACCCTCGGCGCTCGCGGCGACGACCCGCTCCAGCCATTCGGGGGCCACGCCCTCCGCCTTGCGCTTGAGCAGCACCGGGAAGACCGCGTTCGCCACCGCCTCCCGGTCCACCGTCTCCATCGCGCGGCCGAAGGCGGAGGAGACCTGGAGCAGGTTGGCCATGCGTCGGATGTCCGACGACCGGTTCGTCCCGGCGGCGTGGAAGAGCGCCGGGTTGAAGAAGGCGGCGTCGCCCTTGGCCAGCGGCAACTGCACGTGGCGCTCCGCGAAGTAGGCCTGGAACGCGGGCAGTCGCCAGGCCAGGTAACCGGGCTCGTACCGCTGCGAGTACGGCAGGTACATCGTCGGGCCGGACTCGACGGGCATGTCGCAGTGCGCGACCGCGCCCTGGAGGGTCAGCACGGGGGAGAGGCGGTGGACGTGCGCGGGGTAGGCGGCGGCGACCTCGTCGGTGAGGAAGCCGAGGTGGTAGTCGCGGTGCACGGTCTGGGCCGCGCCGCCCGGGTTGACCACGTTGATCTGGGAGGTGACCTGGTAACCGGGGCCGAGCCAGGCCTGTGAGACCAGGGCCAGGACGTCGTTGGCGTAGTAGTCGGCGAAGGTCTCCGGGTCGTGCAGGGCCGCCTTCTCCAGGGCGTTCCAGACTCGGTCGTTGGCGCCCGGCCTGGCGAAGTGATCCCCGGCGGCCGTGCCGGCGGCACGCTGCTCGGCGATCAGCGCGGCGAAGACAGCCGTCGCCCGGTCCACCACCGCCGGGTCGGGGAAGGCGCCCCGGACGACCACGACGCCCGGCCCCTCGTCGAGGGCGCGGACCAGTTCGGCCTGGACGGCACGCCGGTCGTCGGCCGCGACCAGCCGCTCGCCGTCGTAGACGAGGACGCCCTGCTCCACGGCCGAGGCGTGCGGATGGCCGGCGAGGTCGGTGGTGCGCTCGACGAGCGCGCGGAAGGCGTCGAGGTCGCAGTCCTGCTCGGTGAGCCAGGCGCGGCGACCAGGGGAGAGGTGCGGGGAGGTGGAGTACATCGCCGTCCTTTCAATGACGGGGGCGACGCGGCCCTGTCATTCTTGTCAGTACAAACCCCTCGAACAACCAGCAGCAAGCCATCAAAAACCCCTCAAGCAGCCCGAGGAGCCGTCCGATGGGCCACCCCTTCCCGATCCGTGAGATCGCACGTCAGGCCGGGTTGAGCGAGGCCACGGTCGACCGCGTGCTCAACGGCCGGGGAGGGGTGCGCGAGAGCACCGCGGGGGAGGTGCACCGGGCGATCGCCGACCTCGACCGGCAGCGCACCCAGGTGCGGCTCGTCGGCCGAACGTTCATGCTCGACATCGTGATGCAGGCGCCGGAGCGGTTCACCACCGCCGTCCGGGCCGCCCTGGAGGCCGAACTGCCGTCCCTGCACCCGGCCGTGGTCCGCTCCCGCTTCCACTTCCGTGAGACCGGCCCGGCGCAGGAGCTGCTCAGGACGCTCGACCGGATCGCGCGCCGCGGCTCGCAGGGCGTGATCCTCAAGGCCCCGGACGTCCCCGAGGTCACCGCGGCGGCCGGCCGGCTGATGGCGGCCGGGATCCCGGTCGTCACGCTGGTCACCGACCTGCCGGCCACCGCCCGGCTCGCCTACGTCGGCAGCGACAACCGGGCGGCGGGTGCCACCGCCGCATACCTGATGGGTCAGTGGCTCGGCGACCGGCCCGGCAACGTGCTCACCAGTCTCAGCAACGGCTTCTTCCGCAACGAGGAGGAGCGCGAGATGGGATTTCGCAGCGCCATGCGGGCCGGCCGGCCGCGCCGCGCCCTGGTGGAGATCGCCGAGGGCCAGGGCCTGGACGCCACGCAGTACGACCTCGTCCGGGCCGCGCTGGAGCGCGACCCGGGCATCCGCGCGGTCTACTCGATCGGCGGCGGAAACATCGCCACCCTGCGGGCCTTCGAGGACCTGGGCCGCGCGTGCGCGGTGTTCATCGCCCACGACCTCGACCAGGACAACACCCGCCTGCTGCGCGAGCACCGCCTGTCCGCCGTGCTCCACCACGACCTGCGCCAGGACATGCGGGAGGCCTGCCGGCTCGTGATGCGCGCCCACGGCGCCCTGCCGCCCGCCGGGCCGGCACTGCCGTCCGCGATCCAGGTGGTGACTCCGTACAACATGCCGCAGGCGACGACGGCCGGCTGACCCCCGAACAGCGTCCGGCGGTCCGGCCGTCCGGCCGTCCGGCCGGACTCAGAGGTTGACGGCGTACACCTTGCGCAGGGTCTCGTGCACCGTCCACGTCGTACGGTCGCCCTCGCGCAGCACCGCCATGTCACCGGGGCCGACGCGCAGGGTCGGGCCGCCCTCCACCTCGATGGTCGCCGATCCGCTGATCACCACGAACAGCTCGTCCGCCTCGGTGTCGGTGACGACCCCGGGGGTGATCTGCCAGATTCCGCGCATCTGGCGGCCGTCCGCCGACTCCCACACCACCTTTCCGGTCACCTGCGGCGTCCCGGAGACGATCTGCCCCGGGTCCAGCGGTTCGGGGGCGAGCTCGGCGTCGGCGACACCGGGCACGTGGAGAGCGAAGCTGTCGGTCAGGCTGTGGGTCATGCCGGGACCCTAGCCGGGGCCGGGGGACCCGCGGCCCGGACAGAGTGTGGGGGATCGGGCCGGCCGCACGGACACTTCGTCGCGCCGTACGGACGCCTCGGTGCGGCGGGTGGCGGGTGGGCGGCGAAGTGGCGGGTGCGGGCGGCTCGGGTGATCGTTGAGTGGACCGTCTCCGTACGCCCGGGAAGCGAGCAGCCCATGGCTGAGCCCACGGCGGCCGTACCCGAGCGGTCCGCGCACGACTTCCGCTCCCTTCTGCTCTTCGGCGGGGTCTACGGCGCCGTGGTGGCCAGCGCGATGATCGCCGCGCTCACCCAGTACGGGCACAACTCGGCGGCGAGCCGCCGCTACGACGCCGCCTGGCTGCTGGTGACCGCGTTCGCCTCGGCCCTCGCCCACGGCTACGCCCACTACATCGCCGAACGCGGCCCGCACCGGCGCGGACAGGCCCTGCGCGCCCTGGTGGCCGAGTGGCCGGTGGTGGTGGCCATGTTGCCGAGCGTCCTGATCCTGGCGGGCGCGGGCTGGGGCTGGTGGCCCGCGGACAGCGTGGAGTACCCGGCGTTCGCCTTCAACGTCGCCCTGCTGTTCGCCCTGGGGCTGCTCTCGGCCAGGTGGGCGGGGCGCAGATGGGCGGTCGCGCTGGTCACAGGGGTGGTGGACGCCCTGTTCGGGCTGATCGTCGTGGTGGCCAACGCGATCATCAAGTGAGCCGGCCCGAGTGCACCGGCCGTCGCCCGGCCGCTTCGAGGCAATTCGGCGAACAAAATTGTTGACAATGTTGTGGGCTAGATTTACGTTCGACAGGCACTCATTCAGGGAGGGCGACGATGCCGAAGGAAGCCCGTCCGGGCACCGGGGAGCAGGCCAAGCAGCATGCGCTCGCGCAACTGCGGCAGGCGATCCTGCACGGCGAGATGGCACCGGCTCAGCGGCTGGTGGAGAACGAACTCGCCGAGCAGTTCGGTGTGACGCGGGCCAGCATCCGCGCGGCGCTGATCGACCTGGAGGCTCAGGGCCTGGTCGAGCGGATCCGCAACCGCGGTTCGCGTGTCCGGGTGGTGTCCGTCGAGGAAGCGGTCGCCATCACCGAGTGCCGCATGGTCCTCGAAGGGCTGTGCGCGGCCAAGGCGGCCGTCGTGGCGAGCGACGAGCAGCTGGCCGAACTCACCGATCTCGGCACGGCGATGCAGAAGGCCGTGTCCGGCGGTGAGCCGGTCACGTACTCCGAGCTCAACCACGAACTGCACGCCCGGATCCGGGAGTTCTCCGGCCAGCTGACGGCCGTGGAGCTGCTGGAGCGGCTCAACGCCCAACTGGTGCGCCACCGTTTCCAGTTGGCGCTCAGACCGGGGCGTCCGCAGCAGTCCCTGAACGAGCACCTGGCGATGATCGAGGCGATCAGGGCCAGGGACCCGCAGGCGGCCGAGTCGGCCGTCCGCGCCCACCTCACCAGCGTGATCGACGCATTGCGCGACTGACGTCTCACGTCGTTGACGTCCCGAGCGGCCTGAGTGCCGTGCGGCCGGAACATCGCGCGGCCGAAGCGTCGTGCGGCACGAACGTCGTGCGGACGGCACGTTGTCCGTACGTCAGGCCGTGTGGACGCCATGCCGTGTGGACTGCACGTCGTGCGGACGCCATGCCGAACGGACGCCGAGCCGTACGGACGCTGAGCCGTACGGACGCCGAGCCGCGCGGACGGCACGTCGTGCGAGCCTCGCGCCGTGCCGGCGCCCGGTCGTGCGAACGGCATGTCGTGCGAGCGGCGCCAGGGGGTGGGCGGACACCTGTCCACCAAGGAGACATGAGCAATGACGCACGAAGGCGCGCCCTCCCCGAAGCTCTCGGCCTCGCCCGAGCAGGGGGGACCACCGTCCCCACCACGATCGACACTCGTCGTCACCGCGCACGCCGGGGACTTCGTCTGGCGGGCGGGCGGTGCGATCGCCCTGGCCGCCTCGCGCGGGGAGAGGGTCACCATCGCGTGCCTGACCTTCGGTGAGCGCGGCGAGTCCGCCAAGGCCTGGCGCGAGGGCAGAAAGCTGGCGGAGATCAAGGCCATGCGCCGGGAGGAGGCCGAGCAGGCCGCCGCCACGCTCGGCGCCGAGGTCCGCTTCTTCGACGCCGGGGACTATCCGCTGGTCGCCACCGCCGAACTGACCGACCGTCTCGTCGCCGTCTTCCGCGAGACCCAGCCCGACGTCGTGCTCACCCACCCCGTCGAGGACCCGTACAACGGCGACCACCCGGCCGCCAACCACATGGCCCTTCAGGCCCGCGTGCTCGCGCAGGCCATCGGCTACCCGGGGCCCGGAGAGATCATCGGCGCCCCGCCCGTCTTCTACTTCGAGCCGCACCAGCCGGAGATGAGCGGCTTCCGGCCCGAGGTGCTGCTCGACATCACCGAGGTGTGGGAGACCAAGCGCAAGGCGATGGAGTGCCTGGGCGCCCAGCAGCACCTGTGGGACTACTACACCGACCTGGCCGTCCGCCGCGGCGTCCAGCTCAAGCGCAATGCCGGGCCCAACCTGGGACTGCCCCACAAGACCATGGCCGAGGCCTACATGCGTCCCTACCCGCAGGTCACGAAGGAGCTGGCATGAGCGGCGTGATCGTCACCGACCCGCCGAAGGCGGCAGCCGAGGACGTCGAGGCGCTCGCCGGTTTCGGTGTCGCCACCGTGCACGAGGCGATGGGCCGCACCGGCCTGCTCCCCGCCCGGCTGCGCCCCGTCCAGCAGGGTGTGCGCATCGCCGGCACGGCCGTCACGGTGCTGTCCTGGCCCGGAGACAACCTCATGATCCACGCCGCCGTCGAGCAGTGCGGCGAGGGAGACGTCCTGGTCGTCACCACCACCTCGCCCTCCACCGACGGCATGTTCGGCGAGCTGTTCGCCACCGCGCTCAAGCGGCGCGGGGTGCGCGGCCTTGTCATCGACGCGGGTGTCCGCGACACCGCCGAACTGCGGGAGATGGGGTTCGCGGCCTGGTCCGCCGCCGTGTGCGCGCAGGGCACCGTGAAGGCCACCGGCGGCTCGGTCAACGTGCCCGTCGCCATCGGCGGGCAACTGGTCCGGCCGGGCGATGTGATCCTCGCCGACGACGACGGCGTGGTGGTCGTGCCGCGCGAGCGGGCCCGGCAGGCGGCCGAGGCGTCCAGGGCCCGGGAGGAGAAGGAGGCCGCCTCGCGCGCCGCCTTCCAGGACGGCCAACTCGGCCTGGACCGCTACGGTTTGCGCGAGACCCTGGCACGGCTCGGAGTGACCTACCGGTCGTACGACGCCCATGTGCGGGACGGGGACGGGGCATGACCGGATCCGAGGAGGTCCGCTGCCTGCTGATGCGCGGCGGCACCTCAAAGGGCGCCTACTTCCTGGCCGATGACCTGCCCGCCGACCCCGCCGCCCGCGACGACCTGCTGCTGCGGATCATGGGCAGTCCCGACCCGCGCCAGATCGACGGCCTGGGCGGCGCCCACCCGCTCACCAGCAAGGTGGCCGTGGTCTCCGCGTCGGCCGATCCCGACGCGGACGTCGACTACCTGTTCCTGCAAGTCGCCGTCGAACACGTAGAAGTGAGTGAGGGTCAGAACTGCGGCAACATACTTGCCGGGGTCGGCCCGTTCGCCGTGGAGCGGGGGCTCGTGGCCCCCGGGGACGGCGAGACGTCCGTACGGATCCGCATGCGCAACACCGGGGAACTGGCGGTCGCGACCTTCCCGACCCCGGGCGGGCGCGTCGAGTACACCGGCGACGCGGAGATCTCCGGGGTACCCGGGAGCGCCGCCCCCGTGGTGATCGAGTTCCCGGCGACCGACAGTCCGCTGCTGCCCACCGGAAACGTACGGGACATGATCGCCGGCACTGAGGTGACCTGTGTGGACAACGGCATGCCCACCGTGCTGATCCCCGCCGCCGCGCTGAACGTCACCGGCTACGAGAGCCCCAGGGATCTGGAGGAGGACCTGGCCCTGGCCGACCGGCTCCGCGAGATCCGGCTGGAGGCCGGGCGGCGCATGGGACTCGGCGACGTCGAGAACGCCACCGTGCCCAAACTGAGCCTGCTGGCCCCGCCGTCGAACGGGGGTGCCGTCATGACCCGCACCTTCATCCCGGTGCGCTGCCACACCTCCATCGGCGTCCTCGGCGCCGCGAGCGTGGCGGCCGGGCTGCGCATACCCGGCACGGTGGCGCAGGGCCTCGCCCGACCGCCCGCCGGAGACCACCCCCTCCGCATCGAACACCCCACCGGATTCCTGGAGATCGAAACCGACGTCGACGCAGGCGACGGCGACACCCCTGCGGTGGCCCGCCGCACTGCTGTCGTGCGCACCGCACGCAAGCTCTTCGACGGCACCGTCTTCCCCCGATCCCCCCGTACCGCCC
>NZ_MUBM01000131.1:0-251 GCF_002154505.1 Streptomyces carpinensis
CCCCCCCCCCCCCCCCGCGACCCACAACGCACGGTGTGCGGGCTGGGGGATGCGCGGGGCGATGAAGGCCGACCAGGCGCGCGAACGCCCTTGGGGCGTCGGAAGGCTACGCGCAGACTCACCAATTGAGATGACTCGTAAAGCGGTGCTCACCCTACGGCGAATTCAAAGCAGGGGAGAGAAGCCGGCGGACTGGTCGAGGTACAACGGTGAACCCGCACGCGCGGGAATCCAACCCCGCCGTAGGGCGG
>NZ_MUBM01000131.1:325-22666 GCF_002154505.1 Streptomyces carpinensis
CTGGTCAGAGCCGTGGGCTTCGTCAGAGGCACTGGTCAGCGAAGGGGTTGATCACTAGATCGGCCACTGATCACAACTGCTTGCACTTGACTCACCCATTGAGACTCTATCGACTGCAGAAACGGTCCCGGAGCCACCTCAAGGGAGTGAGCTCTCCGAAAAGAGAAATTACCTTTGCAGAGATCTACACGCTTCGGCATTCAATTGAGTGCTACAGCCAGTTACTCACCAGTCTGCCCTTCGAATAGAACCACACAACACGTCCCCGGAAGGGCCGAGGAGATCTGTAATCATTTCTCTGACCAGCCCGTCAATCCAGGCGCTTTCACAGCCGAATTTCCCGATCGCGGGGCGTCAACATCTCGTCAAAGGAGGAGTCCCGACCGCTGTCGGCCCGTGCGTGCCGCTGCCGGCGGTCGTCCGCGCCGCCGGCGTCCCAGAGACGCTCCTCCGGGCCGCCGGAGCCCTGGCCGTCGCCGCGGGCGTGACTCACGGGTGATGGCCGTACCGGGCGTCCCAGCCCTGCTCCCAGCCTGGCTGCGCACGGACGCCGCTCCCAACACGGACGCCGACCTGCTGTCCCGACCCACGGCCTGGGAGCTCACCGCACGCCGAAACGCCGAAGGGCGGCCACCCCATCGGGTGACCGCCCTTCGGTCATGCTGCTCGCTTACTGGTTGTACGGACCGTAGTCGTAGTCCTCCAGCGGAACGGCCTGGCCGGAGCCGGTGCCGAACGGCGAGTAGTCGATGTCGTCGTAGCCGACGGCCGAGTACATCGCGGCCTTGGCCTCCTCGGTCGGCTCGACCCGGATGTTGCGGTAGCGGGACAGGCCCGTACCGGCCGGGATGAGCTTACCGATGATGACGTTCTCCTTGAGGCCGATCAGGGAGTCGGACTTGGCGTTGATCGCCGCGTCCGTGAGGACCCTGGTCGTCTCCTGGAAGGACGCCGCCGACAGCCACGACTCGGTCGCCAGCGAGGCCTTGGTGATACCCATGAGCTGCGGACGACCGGAGGCCGGGTGACCGCCCTCCTGGACCACACGACGGTTCTCGTGCTCGAACTTCGAGCGCTCGACCAGCTCGCCGGGCAGCAGCTCGGCGTCGCCGGACTCGATGATCGTCACGCGGCGGAGCATCTGCCGGATGATGATCTCGATGTGCTTGTCGTGGATCGACACACCCTGCGAGTTGTACACCTTCTGGACCTCGCCGACCAGGTGGACCTGGACGGCACGCTGACCCAGGATGCGCAGCACGTCGTGCGGGTTGGTGGCACCCACGGTGAGCTTCTGGCCCACCTCGACGTGGTCGCCTTCGCCGACCAGCAGACGGGCACGCTTCGAGATCGGGTAGGACGTCTCGTCGCTGCCGTCGTCCGGGGTGATGACGATCTTCTTGGTCTTCTCGGTCTCCTCGATGCGGACGCGACCGGCCGCCTCGGAGATCGGGGCGACACCCTTCGGGGTACGGGCCTCGAAGAGCTCGACGACACGCGGCAGACCCTGGGTGATGTCGTCACCGGCCACACCACCGGTGTGGAAGGTACGCATCGTCAGCTGGGTACCGGGCTCACCGATGGACTGGGCGGCGATGATGCCGACCGCCTCACCGATGTCGACCAGCTTGCCGGTGGCGAGCGAACGGCCGTAGCACATCGCGCAGGTACCGACCGCGGACTCACAGGTCAGGACCGAACGGGTCTTGACCTCCTCGACACCGCGGGCGACCAGTTCCTCGATGAGCACGTCGCCCAGGTCGGTGCCGGCCGGGGCCAGCACCTGGCCGTCGACGACGATGTCCTCGGCGAGGCAGCGCGCGTACACGGACGTCTCGACGTTCTCCGCCTTGCGCAGCACGCCGTCCGCGCCCCGCTCCGCGATGTGCAGCTTGAGGCCGCGGTCGGTGCCGCAGTCCTCCTCGCGGATGATGACGTCCTGCGAGACGTCCACCAGACGACGGGTGAGGTAACCCGAGTCGGCGGTACGCAGAGCGGTGTCCGCCAGACCCTTACGGGCACCGTGCGTGGAGATGAAGTACTCCAGCACGGACAGACCCTCACGGAACGACGCCTTGATCGGACGCGGGATGGTCTCGTTCTTCGCGTTCGACACCAGACCACGCATACCGGCGATCTGACGCATCTGCATCATGTTGCCTCGTGCACCCGAGTTCACCATCATGAAGATCGGGTTGGTCTTCGGGAAGTTGTCGTTCATCGCCTCGGCGACCTCGTTGGTCGCCTTGGTCCAGATCGCGATGAGCTCCTGCGTGCGCTCGTCCTTGGTGATCAGACCGCGCTCGTACTGCTTCTGGACCTTCTCGTCCTGCGCCTCGTAGCCGCGGACGATCTCCTTCTTCGCCTCGGGAACGACGACGTCGGAGATGGCGACGGTGACACCGGAACGGGTCGCCCAGAAGAAGCCGGCCGCCTTCAGGTTGTCGAGCGTCGCCGCCACGATGACCTTCGGGTAGCGCTCGGCGAGGTCGTTGACGATCTCGGAGAGCTGCTTCTTGCCGACCTCGTAGTCGACGAACGGGTAGTCCTCGGGCAGCAGCTCGTTGAAGAGCGCACGGCCCAGGGTCGTCCTCAGGCGGAAGGAGTCACCCTGCTGCCACTCCGGCTCGCCCTCCTCGCGGGCCGGCGGGGTCCAGCCGCGCGGCGGGATGGTGCCCACCGGGAAGCGGATGTCGACCTTCGACTGCAGGGACAGCTCGCCGGCGTCGAACGCCATGATCGCCTCGGCGACCGACGCGAACGAACGGCCCTCGCCCTTGACGTCCCGCATCTCGCCGTCGGTGGTGAGGAAGAACAGACCGAGGACCATGTCCTGGGTCGGCATCGTCACCGGACGGCCGTCGGCGGGCTTGAGGATGTTGTTCGAGGACAGCATCAGGATGCGGGCCTCGGCCTGCGCCTCCGCGGACAGCGGCAGGTGCACGGCCATCTGGTCACCGTCGAAGTCCGCGTTGAACGCGGTGCACACGAGCGGGTGGATCTGGATGGCCTTGCCCTCGACCAGCTGCGGCTCGAAGGCCTGGATGCCGAGGCGGTGCAGCGTGGGCGCACGGTTCAGCAGAACCGGGTGCTCCGCGATGACCTCTTCCAGCACGTCGTACACGACCGTACGGCCGCGCTCGACCATCCGCTTGGCGCTCTTGATGTTCTGCGCGTGGTTCAGGTCCACCAGGCGCTTCATCACGAACGGCTTGAAGAGCTCCAGCGCCATCGCCTTGGGCAGACCGCACTGGTGCAGCTTCAGCTGCGGACCGACGACGATCACGGAACGCGCCGAGTAGTCGACACGCTTGCCGAGCAGGTTCTGACGGAATCGACCCTGCTTGCCCTTCAGCATGTCGCTGAGGGACTTCAGCGGGCGGTTGCCGGGACCGGTCACCGGCCGGCCGCGACGACCGTTGTCGAAGAGGGCGTCAACAGCCTCCTGAAGCATGCGCTTCTCGTTGTTGACGATGATCTCCGGGGCACCGAGGTCCAGGAGCCTCTTCAGACGGTTGTTGCGGTTGATGACACGGCGGTACAGGTCGTTCAGGTCGGAGGTCGCGAAGCGGCCACCGTCCAGCTGCACCATCGGACGCAGGTCCGGCGGGATGACCGGGACGCAGTCCAGGACCATGCCCTTGGGGCTGTTGGAGGTCTGCAGGAACGCGGAGACGACCTTCAGCCGCTTCAGGGCGCGGGTCTTCTTCTGGCCCTTGCCGGTGCGGATGATCTCGCGGAGCTTCTCCGCCTCCTCCTCCAGGTCGAAGGACTCCAGGCGCTTCTGCAGCGCCGCGGCACCCATCGAACCGTCGAAGTACGTGCCGAAGCGGTCACGCAGCTCGCGGTAGAGCAGCTCGTCGCCCTCGAGGTCCTGGACCTTGAGGTTCTTGAACCGGGTCCACACCTCGTCGAGGCGGTCGATCTCGCGCTGCGCACGGTCGCGCAGCTGCTTCATCTCGCGCTCGGCACCCTCGCGCACCTTGCGGCGCACGTCGGCCTTGGCGCCCTCGGCCTCCAGCTCGGCCAGGTCGGACTCGAGCTTCTTGGCGCGGGCCTCCAGGTCGGCGTCGCGGCGCTGCTCGATCTGCTGGCGCTCGACGGAGACGTGGGCCTCCAGCGAGGGCAGGTCGCGGGTGCGGCGCTCCTCGTCGACGTACGTGATCATGTACGCCGCGAAGTAGATGACCTTCTCCAGGTCCTTCGGAGCCAGGTCGAGCAGGTAACCCAGGCGCGACGGGACGCCCTTGAAGTACCAGATGTGCGTGACGGGCGCGGCCAGCTCGATGTGGCCCATCCGCTCACGGCGCACCTTGGCGCGGGTGACCTCAACACCACAGCGCTCACAGATGATGCCCTTGAAGCGGACGCGCTTGTACTTGCCGCAGTAGCACTCCCAGTCCCGGGTGGGGCCGAAGATCTTCTCGCAGAAGAGGCCGTCCTTCTCGGGCTTGAGGGTGCGGTAGTTGATGGTCTCGGGCTTCTTGACCTCGCCGTGGCTCCACTGACGGATGTCGTCAGCGGTGGCCAGGCCGATCCGGAGCTCGTCGAAGAAGTTGACGTCGAGCACTATGCGTCAATCCCTCTCAGGGTCGTAAGTCTGTGGTCTGAAACGGGGGCCTGGGGGTCGGCGGGGCCCTTGTGGGTCAGGGCCCCGGCCGGACTCCCGTCAGACCTCTTCGACGCTGCTCGGCTCGCGCCGGGACAGGTCGATACCGAGCTCCTCCGCAGCGCGGAAGACGTCCTCGTCGGTGTCGCGCATCTCGATGGACATACCGTCGCTGGACAGCACCTCCACGTTCAGGCAGAGCGACTGCATCTCCTTGATGAGCACCTTGAAGGACTCGGGGATGCCGGGCTCGGGGATGTTCTCGCCCTTGACGATCGCCTCGTAGACCTTCACGCGGCCGGTGACGTCGTCGGACTTGATGGTCAGCAGCTCCTGGAGGGCGTAGGCGGCGCCGTACGCCTCGAGTGCCCACACCTCCATCTCACCGAACCGCTGGCCACCGAACTGGGCCTTACCACCCAGCGGCTGCTGGGTGATCATCGAGTACGGACCGGTCGAGCGGGCGTGCAGCTTGTCGTCGACCAGGTGGTGCAGCTTCAGGATGTACATGTAGCCGACCGAGATCGGGTCCGGGAACGGCTCACCGGAGCGGCCGTCGAACAGCCGGGCCTTGCCGGACGGGAGGACCATGCGGTCGCCGTCGCGGTTCGGCAGCGTGTTCTCCAGCAGACCGGCCAGCTCGTCCTCGCGGGCACCGTCGAAGACCGGGGTCGCCACGTTGGTCCGCGGGTCGACCTGGTCCGCGCCGATCACCTGCAGGCGCTGCGCCCACTCGTCCGCCAGGCCGGAGACGTCCCAGCCCTGGCTGGCGAGCCAGCCGAGGTGGATCTCCAGGACCTGTCCCGGGTTCATTCGGGACGGGACACCCAGCGGGTTGAGGATGATGTCGACCGGGGTGCCGTCCTCCAGGAACGGCATGTCCTCGATCGGCAGGATCTTGGAGATGACACCCTTGTTGCCGTGGCGGCCGGCGAGCTTGTCACCGTCGGTGATCTTGCGCTTCTGCGCCACGTAGACGCGAACCAGCTGGTTCACGCCCGGCGGCAGCTCGTCGCCCTCCTCGCGGTCGAAGACGCGCACACCGATGACCTTGCCGGTCTCGCCGTGCGGCACCTTCAGCGAGGTGTCACGGACCTCACGGGCCTTCTCACCGAAGATCGCGCGCAGCAGGCGCTCCTCCGGCGTCAGCTCGGTCTCACCCTTCGGGGTGACCTTGCCGACCAGGATGTCACCGGCGATGACCTCGGCGCCGATGCGGATGATGCCTCGCTCGTCGAGGTCGGCGAGGACCTCCTCGGAGACGTTCGGGATGTCCCGGGTGATCTCCTCGGGGCCGAGCTTGGTGTCACGGGCGTCGACCTCGTGCTCCTCGATGTGGATCGAGGAGAGGACGTCGTCCTGCACGAGGCGCTGCGACAGGATGATCGCGTCCTCGTAGTTGTGACCCTCCCACGGCATGAACGCGACCAGCAGGTTCTTGCCGAGCGCCATCTCGCCGTTCTGGGTGGCCGGGCCGTCGGCGAGGACCTGGCCCTCGATGACGCGGTCGCCCTCGTTGACGATGACCTTCTGGTTGACCGAGGTGCCCTGGTTGGAGCGGGCGAACTTGGCCAGGCGGTACGTGATGTACGTGCCGTCGTCGTTGGCCGTGGTGATGTAGTCCGCGGAGACCTCCTGGACCACACCCGCCTTCTCGGCCTTGACCACGTCGCCGGCGTCGACGGCGGAGCGGTACTCCATGCCGGTGCCGACGAGCGGGGACTCGGACTTAATGAGCGGCACGGCCTGACGCATCATGTTCGCGCCCATGAGGGCACGGTTGGCGTCGTCGTGCTCGAGGAAGGGGATCATGGCGGTCGCGACCGACACCATCTGGCGCGGCGAGACGTCCATGTAGTCGACGTCCTCGGGGCTGACGTAGTCGACCTCGCCGCCACGGCGGCGGACCAGGACACGCGCCTCGGCGAACCGGAGTTCGTCGTTCAGCGTGGCGTTGGCCTGCGCGATGACGAAGCGGTCCTCCTCGTCGGCGGTCAGGTAGTCGACCTCGTCGGTGACCTGGCCGTTGTCGACCTTGCGGTACGGGGTCTCGACGAAACCGAACGCGTTGACCCGGCCGTAGGAGGCGAGCGAGCCGATCAGACCGATGTTCGGGCCTTCCGGCGTCTCGATCGGGCACATACGGCCGTAGTGCGACGGGTGCACGTCACGGACCTCGAAGCCGGCCCGCTCACGGGAGAGACCACCCGGCCCCAGCGCGGACAGACGCCGCTTGTGCGTCAGCCCGGAGAGCGGGTTGTTCTGGTCCATGAACTGGGACAGCTGGCTGGTGCCGAAGAACTCCTTGATGGAGGCGACGACCGGCCGGATGTTGATCAGGGTCTGCGGCGTGATCGCCTCGACGTCCTGCGTGGTCATCCGCTCGCGGACGACGCGCTCCATACGGGCCAGACCCGTGCGGACCTGGTTCTGGATGAGCTCGCCGACGCTGCGCAGACGACGGTTGCCGAAGTGGTCGATGTCGTCGGTCTCGACGACGATCGTCTCGCCGCTGTCACCGACCGTCTCGGTCTCGCCGGCGTGCAGCTTCACCAGGTACTTGATCGTCGAGATGACGTCCTCGACGGTCAGGATGCCCGCGTCCAGCGGAGCGTCCGCACCCAGCTTCTTGTTGACCTTGTAGCGGCCGACCTTGGCGAGGTCGTAGCGCTTGGGGTTGAAGTAGAGGTTCTCCAGCAGCGTCTGCGCGGCCTCACGCGTGGGGGGCTCGCCCGGGCGCAGCTTGCGGTAGATGTCGAGCAGCGCGTCGTCCTGGCCCTGGGTGTGGTCCTTCTCCAGGGTGGCGCGCATCGACTCGTACTCGCCGAACTCCTCGAGGATCTGCTCGTTGGTCCAGCCGAGCGCCTTGAGCAGGACGGTGACCGACTGCTTGCGCTTGCGGTCGATGCGGACACCGACCATGTCGCGCTTGTCGATCTCCATCTCCAGCCAGGCACCCCGGGACGGGATGATCTTGGCGGAGAAGATGTCCTTGTCGGAGGTCTTGTCGATGGAGGAGTCGAAGTAGACACCGGGGGAACGGACCAGCTGCGACACCACGACACGCTCGGTGCCGTTGATGACGAAGGTGCCCTTGTTCGTCATGAGCGGGAAGTCGCCCATGAAGACGGTCTGGGACTTGATCTCGCCGGTCTCGTTGTTGGTGAACTCGGCCGTGACGAAGAGCGGGGCGGCGTACGTGAAGTCGCGCTCCTTGCACTCGTCGATCGAGTTCTTCGGGGGCTCGAAGCGGTGGTCGCGGAAAGTCAGCGACATCGACCCGGAGAAGTCCTCGATCGGGGAGATCTCCTCGAAGATCTCCTCGAGACCGGACTTGGTGGGGACGTCCTGACCGGACTCCAGAGCCGCCTCGACGCGAGCCTTCCACGCGTCGTTGCCGAGCAGCCAGTCGAAGCTCTCGGTTTGCAGCGCGAGAAGGTTCGGAACCTCGAGGGGCTCCTTGATCTTTGCAAAGGAGATGCGCAGCGGGGCGGTGCTGGCGCCGTTGTTCGTATTCGCGGTCGAGGCATTGCGCGAGGCGGCCAAGAGGGGGTCCTTCCGAGGGCTCGGACTCACTACGCGCGTACCGGCCCCTCTCCCATGCACCGGGACAGACAGTGCCTTATATGGCCAAAGAGCCAGGTCAGGCATGGTCCGGTCGTCGTTGCTCGGGTGAGGGCATGCCCCTGGTGACGGGCAGGGGACAGCTAACAGGCAGCGCAAAGGGTCAGTGTAGCCACTTGGCCCACTGATGTCCAGTGCCGGTTCTTCGAGACCCTCGTTGTCGTCACCGCCTGCGGCATGCCGCCCTCAACGCACGTTGATACTGCCCTCTTCGCCGTCGATCCATGCCTCGGATTCGGATCCTTGTGACGACGCGTCCTGAGAATTGCGCGCTGCGTGCAGTTCGTCAAGGCCCCCCATGCCCCAACCGGGTGCTGCCATCGTCACTTGCAGCCTGCGTCCGGGGGCCTCTCGAGGCACGGCGAAGATCACCATACCCCTCCCGGTCGCCCGTGCAAGGCCGCCACAGCCACCCCCCGGGAACGCCGAAGAGCGACCACCCGGATGGATGATCGCTCTTCGGTGCGTTCGCGTTACAGGCCTGCGGAAGCGGTCCTAGACACTTTCCGCGGTGCTGTCGGCGCGCGTGAGTCCGCAGCGGACCCGTGAGGTCTTACTTGACCTCGACGGAGGCGCCGGCGCCCTCGAGGGCCTCCTTGGCCTTGTCCGCGGCCTCCTTGTTGACCTTCTCCAGGACGGGCTTCGGGGCACCGTCGACCAGGTCCTTGGCCTCCTTCAGGCCCAGGGAGGTCAGCTCGCGCACGACCTTGATGACCTGGATCTTCTTGTCGCCGGCGCCGGAGAGGATGACGTCGAACTCGTCCTTCTCCTCGACGGCCTCGGCGGCAGCGCCACCGGCGGCACCGCCGGCCACCACGACCGGGGCGGCGGCAGCAGCGGTGACGTCGAACTTCTCCTCGAAGGCCTTCACGAACTCGGAGAGCTCGATGAGGGTCATCTCCTCGAACTGCGCGAGCAGGTCTTCCTGGCTGAGCTTCGCCATGATGGGCGATCCTTCCACTAATTCGGCTGGTGCCGGATGTACATGAATGGCGGGCGTACGTCGGCCCGCTGTGACCCCCGCCGCCGTCCGGCGGCGTGAGTCAGAAAGCGAGCCGAGTTACTCGGCACCGCCCTGCTCGGCCTGCTTGGCGCGCAGCGCGTCCACGGTGCGGACGAGCTTCGACGGCAGCGCCTGGAAGAGCGAGGCAGCCTGGGACTGCTTGCCCTTCATGGCACCGGCCAGCTTGCTGAGCAGAACCTCGCGGGACTCGAGGTCCGCAAGCTTCTTGATCTCGTCGGCGGAGAGGGCCTTGCCCTCCAGGACACCGCCCTTGATAACGAGATTCGGGTTGTCCTTGGCGAAGTCACGGAGACCCTTCGCCGACTCCACCGGGTCACCGGTGACGAAGGCGACGGCCGTCGGACCAGCGAAGAGCTGGTCGTCCAGCGTGATCCCGGCCTCGTTGGCCGCAATCTTGGTCAGCGTGTTCTTCACCACGGCGTACTGGGCGTTCTCACCGAGCGACCGGCGCAGCGTCTTGAGCTGCGCCACGGTGAGACCGCGGTACTCGGTCAGCACGGCGGCGTTGGAGCTGCGGAACTTGTCCGTCAGCTCCGCAACCGCGGCAGCCTTGTCGGGCCTCGCCATAGAGCCTCGGCCTCCTTCCGGGTGATTCGGACCGCGCGGACCCGAAGGAGGACTGGGGAAAACGAAACGCCCCGGCGCAGGCGCTCGGGGCGGACTCGACCGGCCGGACGCACGACGCGGCGTGCGCACTCCGGGAGTTCTTCCACTGTCACCTGCGCGGGTCGCCCGCATTTTCAGCGGATCCTTCGGCCACCGCACCCTCTCGCGAGCGCACGGCAACGACCAGCGGTCTTTGGCTTCGGTAGGAGATTACGGGACGGGGCCCCGGCAGAGCAAATCCGCCCGTTCGGCCCGTGACGGGCCGAACGGGCGGAGAGCCGAACGGGCGCGGCCGAACGGGCGGAGAGCCGAACGGGCGCGGCCGAACGGGCGGAGAGCCGAACGGGCGCGGCCGAACGGGCGGAGAGCCTCACCGGCACGGCCGAACGGGCGCAGCCGGAAGGACAGGCTGAAGGCGGGTCAGGAGCTCACGCCCGAGCCGCCCGACGCAGTGCCGGTTCCGGTGCCGCCCTGCGCGGGCGCCTGCGCCTTCATCAGGTTCTTGAAGTCCACCGTGTCGCCGGCCGGGGGTGCCTCGGCGGAGACCTTCACGCCGTAGTCCCTGTAGGTCGCTGTGCTGATCACGGTGCCGTTGGCCGTGTCGCCCTTCTCGGCCTTCTTGACCAGCAGGTTCTGGTCGTTGATCCAGAGGTCGACGGTCTCGGTGGTGATGCCCGCCTGGCTGAGCTGCTTCTTCAGGTCGGCGAGCTGGCTCGCGGAGAGGTTCTTGCTGCTCTTGTCGGCGAAGTCGGCGACGTCGACCGTGCCGTGGTAGTGCGTGGTGTGCTCGCCGCCGACCTGCTCCTCGCCGACCTTCTTCACGTCACCGGAGGCCAGCAGCAGCTTCACGGACTGGTTCGGCGTGGTGTTCTGCAGCTGGTCCTTCAGGTACGCGCCGGAGCTGCCGCCGAGCTGGGCGATGTCCTCGTAGCCGTACCTCACCCAGTGCTTGCCGCCGCCCGCCTGCTGGGCGAACTTCTCGCTCATCTTGGCGTAGTAGGCGTCGGGCAGGTAGCGGGCCTGGATCGAGGGGCTCCCGGCCGCGCGCATCGCGTCGGCCATCTTGCCACCGGTGTAGGTGAGCGTCAGCGAGCCGGTCAGGCCGTCGCCCCAGGCGAGGCTGCCGGCACCCTTCAAGGTCATGACGTCGCCCATGCTGGTCGTGCTCTCGACCTTGGCGGAGTCGGCCTTCGCGGTGGAGTCAGCGGCGGTGCGCAGGGCCGCTATGGGGCTCACGTGCGTCACGCCCTGGCCGGCGGCCTTGTCGCCCTTGCCGCCGGAGGAACCGGAGCCGCAGGCGGCCACCCCCGTCAGCGCGGCCACCACCGCGATGGAGAGCGTCGTCCGGCGCACGGTCCTGTTCTTCATTCGTCCCACCCCTAAGTGATTACGGTGCCCTGCACGCTAGCGCAGGCCACTGACAGCCGTACGAAGAGCCGTACAGAAGTCCCACAGGAATGGGACGAGCCCCGCACCGGAACGGTTGCGGGGCTCGTCGCCGACTGAGGCGAGCCGTGGGCTCAGACCGCGGCCGGGTCCTCCTCGACGAGGAGGTTGCGGGTGCGGTTCGGGTCGACCTGGATGCCGGGGCCCATCGTGGTGCTGATGGCGGCCTTCTTGATGTAGCGACCCTTGGCGGCGGACGGCTTCAGACGGAGGATCTCCTCCAGCGCGGCGCCGTAGTTCTCCACCAGCTTGGCGTCGTCGAACGACGTCTTGCCGATGATGAAGTGCAGGTTCGAGTGCTTGTCGACGCGGAACTCGATCTTGCCGCCCTTGATGTCGGTGACGGCCTTGGCCACGTCGGGGGTGACGGTGCCGGTCTTCGGGTTCGGCATCAGACCACGCGGGCCGAGGACGCGGCCGAGGCGGCCGACCTTGCCCATGAGGTCCGGGGTGGCGACGACGGCGTCGAAGTCCAGACGGCCCTTCGACACCTCGTCGATCAGCTCGTCGGCGCCGACGATGTCGGCGCCCGCGGCACGCGCGGCCTCGGCACGGTCGCCGGTCGCGAAGACCAGGACCCGGGCGGTCTTTCCGGTGCCGTGCGGAAGGTTCACGGTGCCACGGACCATCTGGTCGGCCTTGCGCGGGTCGACACCCAGACGGAAGGCGACCTCGACGGTGCCGTCGAACTTGGTCGTGGAGGTCTCCTTGGCGAGACGGACGGCCTCGAGCGGGGCGTACTGCTTCTCCCGGTCGACCTTGGCGTCCGCAGCGCGGAGAGCCTTGCTGCGCTTGCTCACAACTGCTCCTGTGGGTTCTGAAAGGAGTCGTGGTACGGGCCGAGCAGGCCCTGCCACGTGCGGCGCTGCGATCAGGCGATCACGGCCGCATGCGTACTACGGGGTCGGGGTTCAGCCCTCGACGGTGACGCCCATGGAACGGGCGGTGCCGGCGATGATCTTCGCGGCGGCGTCCAGGTCGTTGGCGTTGAGGTCGGGCAGCTTGGTCTGGGCGATCTCGCGGACCTGCGCCTCGGTGATCTTGGCGACCTTGGTCTTGTGCGGCTCGCCGGAGCCCTTCTCGACGCCCGCGGCCTTGAGGATCATCTTGGCGGCCGGCGGAGTCTTGGTGATGAAGGTGAAGGAACGGTCCTCGTAGACCGTGATCTCCACCGGGATGACCCAACCGCGCTGCGACTCGGTCGCGGCGTTGTAGGCCTTGCAGAACTCCATGATGTTGACGCCGTGCTGACCCAGCGCCGGACCGACCGGCGGGGCCGGGTTGGCGGCGCCGGCCTGGATCTGGAGCTTGATGAGCCCCGTGACCTTCTTCTTCTTGGGAGGCATGCTCTCTCCGGGTCCTTACTGAGAGGTTGAGTACCACCTGCGGCTTCGATCAGCGCCATTCGGATGCATGATCCCGCAGATGGCATACCGCACAACGATAGCTGCTGTCTCCGCCGGACGTGAAATCCCCAGCTCAACGTCACACTCGGCGCTCGCTTCGCGCAGCTCCGGGCGCACGGCCGGACGTACGACGAAAGGGCCCCCGGCCGGCGCAGACAGCCGGTCGGGGGCCCGTTCGGAGAATCGTGGAGCTAGTTCTTCTGGATCTGGTCGAAGGAGAGCTCGACCGGCGTCTCGCGGCCGAAGATCTCGACCAGGCCCTTGACCTTCTTCGAGTCGGCGTTGATCTCGTTGATGGTCGCCTGGAGCGTGGCGAACGGGCCGTCGGTGACGGTGACCGAGTCGCCGACCTCGAAGTCCAGCACCTGGACCTCGACCTTGCGCTGCGGAGCGGGCTTGCCCTCGGCCTCGGCGGCCTCGCGGGCGGCCTTCTCCTCCGCCTCCGGGGCGAGCATCTTCACGATCTCGTCCAGGGACAGCGGGTAGGGGTCGTAGGCGTTGCCCACGAAGCCGGTGACGCCCGGCGTGTTGCGGACGACGCCCCAGGACTCGTTCGTCAGGTCCATGCGGACGAGCACGTAACCGGGCAGCTTGTTCTGCCGGACGGTCTTGCGCTCGCCGTTCTTGATCTGGACGATCTCTTCCTCGGGCACCTCGGCCTGGTAGATGAAGTCCTCGACGTTCAGCGAGACGGCACGCTGCTCCAGGTTGGCCTTCACGCGCTTCTCGTAGCCGGCGTAGGTGTGGATCACGTACCACTCGCCGGGCAGCGTGCGCAGTTCCTCGCGGAGCTTGGTGACCGGGTCGAGCTCGGGCTCGGGCTCCTGAACGCCGGCCTCCTCCTCGGCCGCCTCGGCACCCTCACCCTCGGCGACCTCGTCCTCGACGTGGACAGCGGCCTCCTCGGCCGGCTCCCCCGCGGCGGCCTCGGCAGCCTCGACCTCGTCGACCTCATCCGTACCCTCGACGATGTCGAGCTCGTCATCCACGGACTCGGTCGGCTCGATGGCGTCGTTCAGGTTCGGGTCAGACACGGTGGCTGCTTCTTCCTGGATACATAGGGGTGGAACATGCGAAAACGGGCGCCGGTAACCACGGCGCCCTTCGCTCTTGGCTCAGCCGAAGACGTACTTGGCCGCGTGGTTGAGCCCATAGTCAATCACGGTCACCAGGGCGATCATGATGACGACGAAGACAATCACCACGGTGGTGTACGTCGTCAGCTGGTTACGTGTGGGCCAGACGACCTTGCGGAGCTCCGCGATGACCTGGCGGTAGAAGAGCGCAAGACGCTTCAGCGGGCCCTTCTTGGCGCGCTTGCCACCCTTCCGGGTCTTCTTCTTGGACTCCGCCACCTCGTCCTGGGCATCAGGCGTGTCGATGGAGCCCACGGCGTCCGTCATTCGTCCTCACCTGATTCCGGGTCGTGGCCGTGCCGCGCCCGGTCGAGCCGCACGGCGGTGCATTGCTGTACGTACATGCGCACACATCCTGGCGAAGGTGTGTGTAGCAGGGCCGGAGGGACTTGAACCCCCAACCGCTGGTTTTGGAGACCAGTGCTCTACCAATTGAGCTACGACCCTTTGTGTGTCCCCCAACGTACCGCATCCGAGCGTATGCCCGGTGTCCATGGGCACCGGGTGCGGCGGCGGCTGCTGAAGGCCAACGAGGTGAGAGTGTACGTGGTCCGGAGCCGGTCGTCGAACAGAAAGTGTTCTTCGGTACCCGTCGAAAGGAAGTCCGAGGGAGGTCGAAGGGCGATGGGACGGCGATCGGAGGGCGGCCGGAGGGCGGTCCGGAGGGGATTCGCGGGGCTGTCGCGGCAAGCAGGGCCGGGTTCGCGGGGCTGTCGCGGGCCGGCCGGGGACTCGCCTCGTCCAGGACCGGATCCGGACGGCTGTTCGGAGGTCGGACCGGACGGTTGTTCAGGTGTTAGACCCCTGCTGTTCAGTCCGTGAAACCCGCGTGCCCGTGGAGTTCGGGGTCTGGAACGATGGCGGTATGAGCGCTGCAACCCCTCCCACCGAGCGCCGGGTCTCCGCCCGAATCGGCGCGATCTCCGAGTCCGCCACCCTCGCCGTGGACGCCAAGGCCAAGGCCCTCAAGGCCGCCGGGCGTCCGGTGATCGGCTTCGGCGCCGGTGAGCCCGACTTCCCGACCCCGGACTACATCGTCGAAGCCGCTGTCGAGGCCTGCAAGAACCCGAAGTACCACCGGTACACCCCGGCCGGCGGCCTGCCCGAGCTGAAGGCCGCGATCGCCGCCAAGACGCTGCGCGACTCCGGCTGGCAGCCGGACGTGTCGCAGATCCTGGTCACCAACGGCGGCAAGCAGGCCATCTACGAGGCCTTCGCCGCGATCCTCGACCCGGGCGACGAGGTCATCGTGCCGGCGCCGTACTGGACGACGTACCCGGAGTCGATCCGCCTGGCCGGCGGCGTCCCGGTCGAGGTCGTCGCCGACGAGACCACCGGCTACCGCGTCACGGTCGAGCAGCTGGAGGCCGCCCGCACCGAGAAGACCAAGGTCGTCCTCTTCGTCTCCCCCTCCAACCCGACCGGCGCGGTGTACTCCGAGGCCGAGACCGAGGCGATCGGCCGTTGGGCCCTCGAGCACGGCCTGTGGGTGCTCACCGACGAGATCTACGAGCACCTGGTCTACGGCGACGCCGTGTCCGTGTCCCTGCCCGCGCTGCTGCCCGAGCTGCGCGACAAGTGCATCGTCGTCAACGGCGTGGCGAAGACGTACGCCATGACCGGCTGGCGGGTGGGCTGGATCATCGGCCCGAAGGACGTCGTCAAGGCCGCGACCAACCTGCAGTCGCACGCCACCTCCAACGTGTCGAACGTCGCCCAGGTGGCCGCCCTCGCCGCCGTTTCCGGCGACCTGGAGGCCGTCGCGAAGATGCGCGAGGCCTTCGACCGGCGCCGCAAGACCATCGTGCGGATGCTCAACGAGATCGAGGGCGTGCTGTGCCCGGAGCCGGAGGGCGCGTTCTACGCCTACCCGTCGGTGAAGGCGCTGATCGGCAAGGAGATCCGCGGCAAGCGCCCGCAGGACACGGTCGAGCTGGCCGCCCTCATCCTGGAGGAGGCCGAGGTCGCCGTCGTCCCGGGCGAGGCCTTCGGCACGCCGGGCTACCTGCGCCTGTCCTACGCCCTCGGTGACGAGGACCTGGTGGAGGGCGTGAGCCGGATCCAGAAGCTCCTGGCGGAGGCTCGGGACTGAGCAGGTCCGGGGTCGTCCCGTCCGGCGCCGGTCAGCCTGCCCACGTCAGCAGGCTGACCGGCGCCGTTCGTGTGTACGGGCAAGACCACGAACGGGGAAACGGCTACCGGGACCGGGGGGACTTGCGGCAGGATCCTGGGATGGAGCACGTACGTGATGTCTCTGAGCTTCCGAAAGCCCATCTGCACCTGCACTTCACCGGGTCGATGCGGCCCACCACCCTGCTGGAACTGGCCGACAAGTACGGCGTACGGCTGCCCGAGGCCCTGACCGAGGCCCTCACCAGCGGGGAGCCGCCGAAGCTGCGGGCGACGGACGAGCGGGGCTGGTTCCGCTTCCAGCGGCTGTACGACGCGGCGCGTTCCTGTCTGCGGGAACCGGAGGACATCCGGCGGCTGGTGCGGGAGGCCGCCCAGGAGGACATCCGGGACGGCTCGGGGTGGCTGGAGATCCAGGTCGACCCGACCTCGTACGCCCCGCGCCTGGGCGGGCTGATCCCGGCCCTGGAGATCATCCTGGACGCGGTGGACACGGCGTCCCGGGAGACGGGCCTGGGCATGCGGGTCCTGGTGGCGGCGAACCGCATGAAGCACCCCCTGGAGGCCCGTACGCTGGCCCGCCTGGCCGTGCGCTACCGGGACCGCGGCGTGGTGGGCTTCGGTCTCTCCAACGACGAACGCCGGGGCTTGGCGCGGGACTTCGACCGGGCCTTCGCGATCGCACGCGACGGCGGCCTGTTCGCGGCGCCGCACGGCGGCGAGCTGACGGGCCCGGCCTCGGTCCGCGACTGCCTGGACGACCTGCACGCCCACCGCGTGGGCCACGGAGTGCGCGCGGCGGAGGACCCCCGTCTGCTGCGCCGCCTCGCCGACCGGGGCGTGACCTGCGAGGTGTGCCCGGCGTCCAACGTGGCCCTCGGCGTGTACGAGAAGCCGGAGGACGTCCCCCTGCGGACCCTCTACGACGCGGGGGTCGCGATGGCCCTCGGCGCCGACGACCCCCTGCTCTTCGGCTCGCGGCTGGCGGCCCAGTACGACATCGCCCGCCGCCACCACGCCTTCACGGACGCCGAACTGGCCGAACTGGCCCGCCAGTCGATCCGTGCCTCGGCCGCCCCGGAGGACGTACGCACGAAGCTGCTGTCGGGGGTGGACGACTGGCTCAGCGCCCCGGCCGCCTGAAGTGGGCGTAGGGCGGAAAGGGCTTGAAGCAGATCAGGATCGCGGGGCTGCGGTGGCGTTCCGGGCCCGGGCCCACCCGTAGGCCGGGCACATCCGTCATGTACACCGCGTACCCCTTGACCACGTGCTTCGCCCGCGGCCCCCATCCGGCCGCGTACGCGAAGGCCATGGCCGCCTCGGCGAAGACGTCCCGGCTGCCGATCAGGAAGTGCGTGCGCGCGTGGGTGAGGTGCCGCAGGTCGTCCCGGTCGGCGGCGCGGCCGCCGAAGCGGTCCCGCCGCTCGCGCCAGGTCGCGGCGTCGCGGGCCGTACGGGCCTCGTCGGTGCGGACGGTCAGGGGCGTGCCGGGTCCGAGCCTGCGGCGCAGGCGGGGCCACTGGCTGGGGCGCAGGCCGTAGGAGTGGTGGACGAGGACCAGGTCGACCAGCTCGCCGACGCCCTCGTCGGGCGGGACGCCGTCGCGCAGCGGCACATGGACGACGGTGTGCCGGGAGTAGGCGGCGAAGGAGAACAGACCGGCGAGCCGGTTCAGCCCGTCGTGGTCGCCCATCAGCAGGCCGTAGGACTCCGGGTCGCGCAGTGAGGTGTGCCGCAGGGGCCGCAGCGGCTGGACGATCCTGTGCTCGCGCGGGCCGGTACGCGGCCGGAACCGGCGCAGTCTCAGCCGCATGCGTGGCGCCGGGCGGTGCGGTCGGCCGGGGTTGTCATGCTCCCAGCGTCGCGGTCACGGGCGGCCGTCGGCAACGGAGATTCCGGCGAGCAGTGTGCGGGCCAGGCGGGGTGCGAAGTCGTCCAGGGGCGGGCGCTCGCCCGTGGGGGTGGCGTCGTAGGCGAAGGCACGTTGGGCACAGGCGCCGAGGAGCAGGGAGGCGGCGGCGAAGGTGTCGGCGTCGGGACCGATCCGGCCGAGGGCCTGCTCGGCACGGAGGTAGGCGTCCAGTTCCTCGATCGGCAGGTGGGGGCCGGAGCCCATCTGCCGCATCGCCTCGTCGTGCCGGCGCTTGAGCTGGGTCTCGGCGTACAGGGAGGCGGCGATGGGGAAGCTCTGCTCGTAGAAGAGGGCGGCCTGACGGGCGATCTCGGTGAGGTTCTCCTCGGGGGTGCGGCGGCCCGGCTCCGCGGCGAGGCTGCGCAGGAGCGGGGTCAGGCGGGGCAGCCGCTCCCGCAGGACCTGGATGAACAGCTCCTCCTTGCTCGGGAAGTACTTGTAGAGCGCCGCCTCGGAGCAGCCGGCCGCCTTGGCGATCTCCTTGGTGGTGGCGCGGGCGAGCCCGACGGTGAGCATCAGCTCGTGGGCGGCGTCGAGGACGCGGACGCGGGCCGGTTTCGCGGGCGGCTGCTTGGCGGGGGCCGGGTTCGCGGAGGCCGGTTGCGCGGGGGGCTGCCGCGCGGCGGTCGGTTCGTGCTGCATGGGCTCCAAGGATTCCATGGCGGCTCCAACCAGGCTTGACGGGTGAGTGAGTACTTACTCACTCTAGGAGGGAGAAATGGTTAGTGAACACTCACCCACTCCACGGCACTACTCTGCGAGCTCGGGAGCAAGCATGAACCTCACCGTCTTCGGCGCCACGGGCGGCATCGGTCAGGAGATCGTCCGCCAGGCGCTGGCCGCCGGCCATCGGGTGACCGCCGTCGTCCGTGACCCGGCCCGGCTGACCGTGACCGGCGACGGCTTGGAGGTGTTCCGCACCGACCTGCACGATCCGGCGGCCGTGCGGCCCGCCGTGGCGGGCCGGGACGCCGTGCTGTCCGGGCTCGGCGCCCGCAGCCGCAAGGACGCCGGGGTGACGACCCGGCTCACCCGTTCGGTGCTGGGCGCGATGGAGGCGGAGGGGGTGCGGCGCGTGCTCGTGGTCAGCGCGGGACCCGTGGGCCCCGAGCCGGCGGGCGACGGCGCCCTGGACCGAACGGCGCGCAAGGTGGTCTCGGCGATCCTGAAGGACGTCTACGCGGACCTGCGCGAGATGGAGGCCGAACTGGCCCGCAGCACCACGGACTGGACGGTCGTCCGCCCGCCGCGCCTGCAGAACAAGCCGCTCACCGGCGCCTATCGCACGGTCGTCGGCGGCTTCCCGCCGCACGGTCGCTTCATCGCACGCGCGGACGTGGCGCACGCGATGCTGGCGATGGTCGACGACCCGGCGACGGTGAAGCAGGGGGTCGGCGTGGCGTACTAGCCGACCGGTCCCGGACGCCGGAATCCGGGCCGTGATCCGGGCGCCAGGACCTGCCGCCGGGGTCCGGCCGCCAGGCCCCCGACCGACGCGACTCGGCCGACAGGCCTCGGCCTGCCGGAACCCATCCGCCGGAACCCGGGCGCCTCGGGACCCAACTGCCGGGCGCCAGGCTCCGAGCGACGCAACCCGGCCGCCACACCCCTGCTGCCGCAACCCGACCGACAGGCCACCCGAGGCAACCCAACCGACAGACCGCCGAGGCAAGGCCCGCCGACAGGCCACCGAGGCAAGGCCCGGCCGACAGGCCTGACCGCAAGGACTCACAGGCCCGGGCAAGACCTCGAGGGCCGCCCTTCGAGTCCCTCGGTCAGAGGGTCACGCCCACCGTCACCGGCTCGTTGACCAGGGTGATGCCGAACGCCTCGCGGACCCCGGCCACGACCTCGCGGGCCAGTGCCAGCAGGTCCTCGGTGGTCGCCCCGCCGCGGTTGGTGAGGGCGAGGGTGTGCTTGGTGGAGATCCGGGCCGGCCCGGTGCCGTAGCCCTTGGTGAAGCCCGCCTTGTCGATCAGCCAGGCCGCCGAGGTCTTGGTGCGCCCCTCGCCCGCCGGGTACGCGGGCGGCTCGACGCCCTCGCCCAGCCGCTCCCGCACACGAGCGCGAAACGCGGCGAACCCGGTGTCCGTGAGGATCGGGTTGGTGAAGAAGGACCCGGCCGACCAGGTGTCGTGGTCCTCGGGGTCCAGCACCATGCCCTTCCCGGCGCGCAGCTTCAGCACGGTGTCGCGGGCGGCGGCCAGGGGCACCCTGTCGCCCGCCGTCACGCCCAGGGCCCGCGCCGTCTCGGCGTACTTGACGGGCGCCGACAGACCGTCGGCGTCCTCCAGCCGGAAGCGGACACGCAGGACGACGTACCGCTCGGGGTCGGCCTTGAAGCGGCTGTGGCGGTAGGAGAACGCGCACTCCTCGTTGGCCAGGGTCACCGTCTCGCCGGCCGTGCGGTCGTAGGCGACGACCTCGGTGACGGTGGCGGAGACCTCCTGGCCGTACGCTCCGACGTTCTGGATCGGGGTGGCGCCGGCGGAGCCCGGGATGCCGGACAGGCACTCGATGCCGGCGAGCCCGGCCTCGACGGTGCGGGCGACGGCGTCGGTCCACACCTCACCGGCGGCCAGTTCCAGCGTGGTCCCGCGGAGCTCGAAGCCGCGGGTGGCGATGCGCAGGGCGGTGCCGTCGAAGCCCTTGTCGCCGATGACCAGGTTCGAACCGCCGCCGATCACCAGCAGCGGCGTGCCGGCGGCGTCGGCCTCGCGGACGGCGGCGATCACCTCGGCGTCGGTGGTCGCGGTGATCAGCCGGGTCGCGGGGCCGCCCAGCCGGAAGGTGGTCAGTGGGGCCAGGGGCGCGTCGTGGAGTTCCTGCACGCGCCCAAGACTACGAGACCCCGCCGACGGCCCCGCACGCCGACGGCCCGCCGGCGCGGTGATCCCTCAGGCCAGCCGCACGACCGCGCGGGACATCCCGAGGACCTTCTGGCCCTCGCTCGTCGCGGTCAGGTCGACCCGCACGGTGTTGTCGTCGAGCTTGGCCGCGACCTTGCCGACGACCTCGATCAGGGCCCCCTTGTCGTCGTTCGGGACGACGACGGGCTTGGTGAAGCGCACGCCGTACTCCACGACGGCACCGGGGTCGCCCACCCAGTCGGTGACGACGCGGATCGCCTCGGCCATGGTGAACATGCCGTGCGCGATCACGTCCGGCAGCCCGACCTCCTTGGCGAACTTCTCGTTCCAGTGGATCGGGTTGAAGTCCCCGGACGCACCCGCGTACTGCACGAGTGTGGCGCGGGTCACGGGGAAGGTCTGTGCCGGCAGTTCGGTGCCGACCTCGACGTCGTCATAGGCGGTCTTCGCCGTCATCGGTTCCTCACGCCTCCTCGGCCGCGCGGGCCACCAGCTTGGTCCAGGCGGTCACGACGTGCTCGCCCGCCTCGTCGTGCACCTCACCGCGGATGTCCAGGATGTCGTTGCCGGCCAGGGACTTGATCGCCTCGATGGTGGAGGTGACGGTCAGCCGGTCACCGGCCCGCACGGGCCGGGCGTAGGCGAACTTCTGGTCGCCGTGCACCACACGGCTGTAGTCGAGGCCGAGCTGCGGATCCTGTACGACCACTCCGGCGGCCTTGAAGGTGATCGCGAACACGAAGGTCGGCGGGGCGATCACATCGGGGTGGCCGAGCGCCTTGGCGGCCTCCGGGTCCGTGTACGCCGGGTTGGCGTCCCCGACGGCCTCCGCGAACTCACGGATCTTCTCCCGGCCCACCTCGTAGGGGGCGGTGGGCGGGTAGGACCGCCCCACGAAGGACTGGTCGAGCGCCATGGCTCGGCACCTCCTGGTGTCAGCTGTGGTCGTGCGGATGGAGCAGATAAATCGGACGAGACGACCCGATGGATCGGATGGTCCGGGTGGCTCCGCGAATCCGGTGGAGCAGAAGGAGCCGATGGGGCTCATGAAACACGCAGAGATCGCTGGAGCCGGTGAAGCCGAGGAAACAACATGAGGCCGCCCCCTGATACGGGGACGGCCTCATGTATGAGCCTGATTTATCGCGTCTCGCGGTGCGCGGTGTGCGCGTTGCAACGCGGGCAGTGCTTCTTCATCTCAAGACGGTCCGGGTTGTTACGCCGGTTCTTCTTGGTGATGTAGTTCCGCTCCTTGCACTCCACGCAGGCCAGCGTGATCTTCGGGCGGACGTCGGTGGCAGCCACGTGAGTGCTCCTTGACGAACGGGTGGGTATTCAACGCAAGAAAGAGTAGCCGATCGAAGGACCGACCCCGCAATCGGCTACTGTCAGTAGCGGTGACCGGACTTGAACCGGTGACACAGCGATTATGAGCCGCTTGCTCTACCGACTGAGCTACACCGCTGCGATGCGATCGGACCCCGCCTCGCGACGGGAACCTCTCACACCAGAGCCCCAAAACGGAATCGAACCGTTGACCTTCTCCTTACCATGGAGACGCTCTGCCGACTGAGCTAT
>NZ_MUBM01000132.1 GCF_002154505.1 Streptomyces carpinensis
GCGCATGGACGTACCGAGCCCCGCTCAACCGGGTCGAACAGGCGCCGCGACTCTCCTGCAACCCGATCCGCTGGACAGGCCCTAACCTGCGCATATGACACCTCTGCCGGACCGATACTGCCCCATCGACGGGATCCGCATCCGCGGTGACTCGCTCGCCTGGTGCTGCCCGTCCTGCCACGGCCCCCCGGACCTCGACTTCGCCCCCACCCCCGCGCCCCTGAAGTCCCTGACCGGACGTGTGAACTCGCTGTGGCGGTACGCCGAGACGCTGCCGCTGTCGTCGCCGACCGTGTCCCTGGGCGAGGGCCGCACTCCGCTCGTGGCGCTCACGGACACCGTGTCGGCGAAGCTCGACTACCTGATGCCGACGCTGTCGTTCAAGGACCGGGGCGCGGTGATGCTGGCCGAGCTGGCGCTGCATGCCGGGCCGCGCCGGGTGGTCGCGGACAGCAGCGGCAACGCGGGCACGTCGATCGCCGCGTACTGCGCCCGCGGGCGGCTGCCGTGCACGGTGTACGTCCCGGTGGGCACGTCCGCGAAGAAGCTGGAGCAGATCGAGGCGCACGGCGCCCGTGTGGAGGTGGTCGACGGCGGCCGGGAGGCGGCGGGCGCGGCGGCGCAGCGCGCGGCGGACGAGCCGGACACCTTCTACGCCTCGCACGTCTACAACCCCTACTTCCTGCACGGCACCAAGACGTACGTGCACGAGCTGTGGGAGGACCTCGGCGGGCGGCTGCCCGACGTCCTGGTGCTGCCGGTGGGCAACGGCACGCTGCTGCTCGGCGCGGCCCTGGCGGTCTCCGAGCTGTACGGGGCCGGGCTGCTGGGCCGGCGTCCGGCGCTGTGGGCGGTGCAGGCGGCGGCGGTGGCCCCACTGGCCCGCGCCTGGGAGGAGGGCGCGGAGGAGCTGACCGGGACGGCCCCCGTGGCCCCGACGTACGCGGAGGGCATCGCCATCCCCCGGCCGCCGCGGGCCCGTCAGATCCTGCGCGCGGTACGGAACTCCGGCGGCACCTTCCTGACCGTCGGCGAGGACCAGATCCGCCACGCCCAGCTGGACCTGGCCTCGCGCGGCCTCTACGTGGAGTCCACGGGCGTGGCCTGCTGGGCGGCCGTCCGCGAGGGCGCGCTCGGCGGCAGGTCCGCGGTGGTGCCGCTGTGCGGCGCGGGGCTGAAGTCGGGGCTCGCACGGCCGTGACGGCACACGGCGGCGGGATCTGACGGCCTGCGGCGGCTCAGTCGTCGAAGGCGGTGGCGCGGGTGCGCTTCTCCCAGGCGGCGATGTCGCCGTGCACCTGGTCGAGATGGCCGAGGACGGAGGTGACCGCGTCGTCGCCCAGGGGCAGCCGAAGCGGAGTGTCGTCCGACTCCAGCGCGGCGATGATCAGCGCCGCCGCCTTCGCGGGGTCGCCGGGCTGGGTGCCGTCGCCGCCGGCGACGAATCCGCGGGTCTCGTCCACCTTGGCGTACACCCCGCTGTCCGCGCTCATCCCCGCCCTGCCCGAGCCGAAGAGGGAGGTGCGGAAGGCTCCCGGCTCGACGATCAGAACCTTGACGCCGTACTCGGCCACCTCGTCCGCCAGCGCCTCCGACATGCCCTCCAGGGCGAACTTCGTCCCGCTGTACGCTCCGAAGCCCGCGAACGACATCTGCCCGCCCATGCTGCTCATCTGCACGATCGCGCCCGAGCGCCGCTCGCGCATGTGCGGCAGCACCGCCCGCGTCAGCGCGGCGGGACCGAAGACGTGCACGTCGAACAGGTCGCGCAGCTCCTGCTCGGTGGTCTCCTCGAAGGCGCCGACGTGGGTACGGCCTGCGTTGTTCACCAGCACGTCGATCCGGCCGTGCCGGGCCACCACGTCCCGTACCGCCGCCTCGCCGGCCGCCGTGTCGGTGACGTCCAGCCCCAGCGCCTCCATCTGGTCGGGGTGCGCGGCCACGAGGTCGGCCAGCGTCCCGGGCCGCCGCACCGCGCCCACCACCACGTCACCGGCGGCCAGGGCCGCCTCGGCGATCGCCCGCCCGAAACCGCTGCCGGCACCGGTGATCAGCCACACCTTGTTCATGTCCCCTCCAGGGTTCGTCGTCAGGGCACCAGGCTCCGCCGGGGACCGGTGGCACGTCCAAGACCCGCCGTGATAACCGATGGTTATGACAGTGGACGTGCACGTACGGGATCTGCGCTACTTCCTGGCGGTGGCCGAGGAACTGCAATTCACGCGCGCCGCGGAACGCCTGTATGTCTCCCAGCCCGCCCTGAGCAAGCAGATCCGCGCGCTGGAACGGCAGTTGGGCGTGGAGCTCTTCGAGCGCCGGCCGCAGGGCGTGGCGCTCACCGGGGCGGGCGCGGCGCTGCTGCCCCACGCCCGGCGGGTGCTGGACGCCTGGGGGGAGGGCGCGGCCGCCGTGGAGTCGGCGCGGGCGGCGTTGCGCGGCACGCTGGTGGTGGGCATGAGCACCAGCCCGGGGCGCGGCGGGCTGCTGCCCGCGATCCGCTCCCGCTTCACGGCCGCGCTGCCCGGCACGTCCCTGAAACTACGGCAGGTGAGCTGGGAGGACCCGACCGCGGGCCTGGCAGACGGTGACGTGGACGTGGCCTTCGTGTGGCTGCCGCTGCCGCACGCCGAGCGCTACGGGTGGACGGTGGTCGCCGAGGAGCCGCGTCTGGTCGCGCTGCCCGTGACGCATCCCCTGGCCGCCCGTGCGGAGGTCGACTTCGCGGACCTGGCCGATATGCCCTTCCTGGCGCTGCCGCCGGAGGCCGGCCCGCTGCGCGACCACTGGCTCGCCCTGGACGACCGCGGCGGCACCCCGCCCGTGATCGGTGCCGAGGTGGCGAGCACCGAGGAGACGTACGAGGCGCTGCTCGCGGGGCTCGGCGTGTGCCTGGTCGCGGCCGGCAACGCCCCCCTGGTCAGCCTGGGCGGGGTGACCACCCGGCCGGTGCGCGGCATCGGGCCCGGCCGCTACGCGCTCGCCTGGCGCCGTGAGGACGGGGACCGGCCGCTGGTGCGCACCTACGCGCAGGCCTGCCGGCTGGCGACGGGCGGCGGGTGAGGTCCCCGGCCCGCTCCCGCCGGCCGTCCGGGACC
>NZ_MUBM01000133.1 GCF_002154505.1 Streptomyces carpinensis
GCGCACCGGGACCCCGCCGCCGGCACCGGCGGCCGGCCCGCTCGGAGCCACCGTGGCGACCGCGGCCAGCCGCTGCGTGCCCTCCGGGCCGGCCTGCGTGCCGGCGGTGGCGGCGGCCCAGCTGGGCACTCGCTCCTCGGCCGGGGCGGACACCTCGGCGACGGCGGGAGCCTCGGCGGCCGGAGCCTGGGCCTCGGCGACGGTCGGAGCCGCGGCCGGGTCCACCGGGGCGTTCTCGCCCTCGGCGGCCTGCGCCAGTGCACCCTTCGTGCGCAACGGGACCTCCTTGATGAACAACGTGATCAGGAAGGCGACGGCGGCCAGCGCGCCGGCGATCAGGAAGATGTCGGCGATGCCGTGCCCGTAGGCGCTCTCCATGACCGTGCGCAGCGGCTTCGGCAGCGCGTTCATGTCCGGGATGGTGTCGGAGCCGGAGCCGCCCGCGAGCTTGGCGTACTTCGGGCCGAGGTCGGACAGGCCGTCCTTGACGTAGTGGGTGATCCGGTTGGCCATCACCGCGCCGAGCGCGGAGACGCCGATCGCACCGCCCAGGGAACGGAAGAAGGTGACCGTGGAGCTGGCAGAACCGAGGTCGCTCGGGGCCACCTGGTTCTGCGTGCACAGCACCAGGTTCTGCATCATCATGCCGATGCCGAGACCCAGCAGCGCCATGAAGATGGCCATCTTCCAGTAGTCGGTGTCGTACCGGATGGTGCCCAGCAGGCCCAGACCGGCCGTCACCAGCACGCCACCGCTGACCAGCCACCCCTTCCAGCGGCCGGTACGGGTGATGAACTGACCGGAGACGGTGGAGGAGACGAACAGACCGCCGATCATCGGGATCGTCAGGACGCCGGACATCGTCGGGGACTTGTCCCGGGCCAGCTGGAAGTACTGGCTGAAGAAGACGGTGCCGCTGAACATCGCGACGCCGACGAAGAGCGAGGCGAGCGACGACAGCGTGATGGTGCGGTTGCGGAACAGCCGCAGCGGGATGATCGGCTCGCTGGCCTTGGCCTCGACGAGCACGAACAGCGCGCCGAGGACGATCGAACCGCCGACCATCGCGGCCGTCTGCCACGACATCCAGTCGTACTTGTCACCGGCGAAGGTGACCCAGAGCAGCAGCAGCGAGACGGCGGCGGAGATCAGGAACGCGCCGCCCCAGTCGACCTTGACCTGACGCTTCACGGTGGGCAGGTGCAGGGTCTTCTGCAGCACGATCAGCGCGATCACCGCGAACGGCACGCCGACGTAGAAGCACCAGCGCCAGCCCAGCCAGGAGGTGTCGGTGATGACACCGCCGAGCAGCGGGCCGCCGACGGTCGCGACGGCGAACGTGGCGCCGAGGTAGCCGGAGTAACGGCCCCGCTCACGCGGGGAGATCATCGCGGCCATGACGATCTGCGCCAGTGCGGACAGACCGCCGGTGCCGATGCCCTGGACCACGCGGCAGACGATCAGCATGCCGGGGTTCTGCGAGAGACCGGCCGCCATCGACGCGACGACGTAGATGATCAGCGCTATCTGGACGAGCGCCTTCTTGCTGTACAGGTCGGCGAGCTTGCCCCACAGGGGAGTGGCCGCGGTCATCGACAGCAGGGCGGCCGTGACCACCCAGGTGTAGGCGGACTGGCCGCCGCCGAGGTCGCCGATGATCTTCGGCAGGGCGTTGGAGACGATCGTGGACGACAGGATCGCCACGAACATGCCGAGCATCAGCCCGGAGAGCGCCTCCATGATCTGCCGGTGGGACATCGGAGCGCTCCCCGGGGAGCCTCCCCCATGCTTGGCGTGAGCCCGCACACCGGCTGGTGTGGTCGTTGCCATGGGCTTCCTTTACTTACGTGTGTCTGCGGGTGTACGGGTGGTCTCTTCGACTACGGGAGCGGGAACCCGGCCCGACGTGGTCCGGCAGTCGCCGAAGCTCTCGCGCAGCCTGGTCATCAGCCGGATGAGCTGACCGACCTCGTCGTCGGTCCAGTCGCTCAGCCGCTCGGCGAAAAGGTGTGTGGTCCGCTGGTACATGTCGTCCAGCCGGTCCAGGCCGGCAGGCGTCAGGCGCAGGATGCGCGAGCGCTTGTCGGCGGGGTCCGGCAGCCGGTCGATCCAGCCGCGCGCGGCGACGTGGGCCACGTGCCGGCTGGTGACCGACATGTCCACGGCGAGCAGCTCCGCGAGCTTGCTCATGCGCATGTCGCCGTGGCGGCCGAGCAGTGTCAGCACAGCGGCCGAGCCCGCCGGGCAGTCGGACGGCAGGATCCGTCCCATGTCCCGCTTCACGGCTCCGATGGCGCTGAGCTGACGCGCCAGCTCTTCGTACTGCGCCTGCTCGGCCATCACACCTCCCGTAATCGTTGCTTGGGGCAACCATACGAGCGGTTGGTTGCTGCAGGCAAACAAATCCGGGGCAGGCGACGCAAAAACTTGGCAAAGGCAAGTATTGCGAACGTAAATCCGCTGGTGGAGCCCGGGAGAGGGTCACTCTTCGGTCCAGGTCGGCACAAAGCGGGCCGTCTCGCACTCGGGGGCGAGGCCGTTCGGGTCGGCAGCAGGGCCCGGGGCGCGGCCCCGGGGACGGTCACACCGACTCGGGCAGAGTGCCGGGGAACAGCGCGAGCACCCCGGGCTTGGGCAGCACCCGCGTTTTCGCTAGGGTCTCGGGCCATGGCTAACACCCAGGGCCCCCAGGGCAATTACGACCCCGCCGGCAGCACCCAGATGTTCCGCGCGTTCGTCGACGAGGCTCCCCAGGGCAGGCAGCAGCAGGAGGTCTCCTCCGGGCCGCGCGTCGGCCTGATCATCGGTGTCGTCGTCGCCGTGGTGATCGTCGCGGCCGTCGCCTGGCTCGCGTTCAGGTAGGGCGAACCGCCGGCCCGCCCCATGAATGGGGCCGGGGTCGTCGCAGGACCGCTGGTACGACCGCTGCCGCCACCACGCCCTGCCCGCTCCCGCGGGGGACGAGGAACTCTCCCGCCCGGACGGACGACGGCCGCCGACGCGCCCACGAGGGGCGCTCCGGCGGCCACGAGGTCTCGGCACCCCTGGCGTCGAGCCACGGTGACGGACACTCCGTCAGGTGAGAACAGCGGTCGGGCTCAGTCCGAGATGAGGCCCTCCCGCAGCTGGGCCAGGGTCCGGGTGAGCAGCCGGGAGACGTGCATCTGCGAGATGCCGACCTCCTCGCCGATCTGCGACTGGGTCATGTTGGCGAAGAAGCGCAGCATGATGATGCGCCGCTCGCGGGGCGGAAGCTTGGCGAGCAGCGGCTTGAGCGACTCGCGGTACTCCACGCCCTCCAGCGCCGAGTCCTCGTAGCCGAGGCGGTCCGCCAGGGACCCTTCGCCGCCGTCGTCCTCGGGGGCCGGCGAGTCGAGGGAGGAGGCGGTGTAGGCGTTGCCGACCGCGAGGCCGTCGACGACGTCCTCCTCCGAGACGCCCAGGACCGCGGCGAGTTCACCGACGGTCGGGGACCGGTCCAGTTTCTGCGACAGTTCGTCGCTGGCCTTGGTCAGGGCGAGCCGCAGCTCCTGCAGGCGCCTGGGCACCCGCACCGACCAGGACGTGTCGCGGAAGAAGCGCTTGATCTCGCCGACCACCGTGGGCATGGCGAAGGTGGGGAACTCCACGCCGCGTTCGCAGTCGAAGCGGTCGATCGCCTTGATCAGGCCGATCGTGCCGACCTGGACGATGTCCTCCATCGGCTCGTTGCGGGAGCGGAAGCGGGCGGCCGCGTACCGGACCAGTGGGAGGTTGAGCTCGATCAGGGTGTCCCGGACGTAGGCGCGCTCGGGGCTGTCCTCGTCGAGTGCGGCGAGCCGCAGGAACAGGGAGCGGGACAGGGTGCGGGTGTCGATGGTCTCCGAGGGCGGCAGTGCCGGGGTGGGAGTGGCCGGCAGGGCCGGGGCCGGGACGGCCCCGAGGGCCGCCACGTCGTCGAGGGCGTCGAGCGGCTCGAGCGCCGGGGACGGCGCCTCGCTCTTCATGAGCGTCAGCACCTTGGAGCTGCCCTGGTCTGCGGACATGCCACCCCCTTTGGGTCGCGGGACGGTCGCGGCCGGGCTCTCTGACGAGGAGAACTCAGCCTTCACCTGAATACCGGAGCCGAAGCCGCGGCAAACGCGCTTCCCGCAGAATGTCACATGTCGGCAACACGCTGTAGTGACATGTCGACATCCGAAGCCCGAATCCGCCCTGGCAGAAAGGGGTCTGACGGGATTTCGGGCCGCGCCTGTCGGGATCTTCCCTGGTGAGCGATTCGCCCGGGACGGTTACGCCTCGATCCTGTTTGCGGATCTCAGCCGCTGGAAGCTACGTGCGAGTAGCCGGGAGACGTGCATCTGGGAGACGCCGAGTTCGGCGCTGATCTGCGACTGGGTGAGATTGCTGTAGTAGCGCAGCAGCAGGATGCGCTGTTCCCGTTCGGGGAGTTGGACGAGAAGGTGGCGGACCAGATCGCGGTGCTCGACACCGTCGAGGGCCGGGTCCTCGTAGCCGAGCCGGTCCAGCAGCCCGGGCAGCCCGTCGCCCTCCTGGGCCGCCTCCAGCGAGGTCGCGTGGTACGACCTCCCGGCCTCGATGCAGGAGAGCACCTCGTCCTCGGTGATGCGCAGCCGCTCGGCGATCTCGGCGGTCGTCGGGGAACGTCCGAAGGCCGTCGTCAGGTCCTCCGTCGCGCTGTTGACCTGCACCCACAGCTCGTGCAGCCGGCGCGGGACGTGGACGGTGCGGACGTTGTCGCGGAAGTATCGTTTGATCTCGCCGACGACCGTGGGCATGGCGAAGGTCGGGAACTGCACGCCGCGGTCCGGGTCGAAGCGGTCGATCGCGTTGATCAGCCCGATGGTGCCGACCTGGACGACGTCCTCCATGGGCTCGTTGCGGGAGCGGAACCGGGCGGCCGCGTAGCGTACGAGCGGGAGGTTGGCCTCGATGAGAGCCCCGCGCACGCGGGTGTGTTCGGCGCTGCCGGGTTCGAGCTCCTTCAGTTGGGTGAAGAGCACCTGGGTCAGGGCCCGGGTGTCGGCGCCGCGCCGCTTCTCCGGGGCCGGCGTGGCGGTCGGGTTCGGGTTCGATGTCGGCCCGGGGGTCGCGGCCTGAGTGGATTCCTCCTGGGGCGGCGCAGTACTGGCCGACACGGTCAACGCCACCTCTTCGTCGATCAACTCATCCGTCAAAAGCGGTCATAGCATCACAAGACAGGTGCATCGTGTTCAAGCACCGCATACGCACGTGTTGAGGTATGAAATAGGGCATAAGACGCGAAAAATCCCCGCACCGTTCCGGTGCGGGGTCGACCGTGTAGCCGTCCGGCCGTACGGCTCAGAACTCGTAGTCGGCGATCACCCACGTGGCGAACTCGCGCCACAGGGCGACACCCGCCTGGTGGGCCGGGTGCTCCAGGTACCGCTTCAGCGCGTCGGCGTCCTCGACCGCGGAGTTGATCGCGAAGTCGTGGGCGATGGGCCTGTCGCTGATGTTCCAGCCGCACTCCCAGAAGCGCAGGTCGTCGATCTGCCCGCCGAGGGCGCGGAAGGCCTCGGCGCCCTCCACGACGCGCGGGTCGTCGCGCTCGACACCCTCGTTGAGCTTGAAGAGGACGAGGTGGCGGATCATTACTTTCCTCCGTGAGCGGCCCATGTCATGAAGTCGCCGATGGCCTTGGCGGCGTCCGATATGCCCTCGAACCCTATCTGGACGTAGTCGGCGGCCTTGGCCGGGTCCGTGATGATCACGTACAGCGCGAAGACCACGAGCACATAGACGACGATCTTCTTGGCGTTCACAGCCATCGCGGCCTCCCCTGTCGCTGGTTGCCCCTGGCGTCGGCTGGGCGTCGGCTGCACGATGATCGCACGAAGGGCCCCGTCCGACGGACGGGGCCCTTCTTACAGCGGTAGCGGAGGGATTTGAACCCTCGGTGACTTGCGCCACACTCGCTTTCGAGGCGAGCTCCTTCGGCCGCTCGGACACGCTACCGAGGGAGACCTTACAGCACAGTGGGCCCCGGGCTGAAATCCGTTTCCCGGACGGTGGACGTCCGCCCCGGCGCGAGGCCGCCGGGGCGGGAACGCGGCGGATACGGAAGAACGTGAGCTCAGACCGGGTGCGGAAGAACCGGGCTCGGCCGGCGGCGGAACCCCGGCTCAGCGGGTGCGGAAGAACTCGGTGAGCAGTCCGGCACAGTCGTCGGCGAGCACGCCCTCGATCACCTCGGGCCGGTGGTTGAGCCGCCGGTCGCGCACGACGTCCCAGAGCGAGCCGACGGCACCCGCCTTCTCGTCTCGGGCGCCGTAGACCACCCGGTCCACGCGGGAGAGGACGACGGCCCCCGCGCACATCGTGCAGGGCTCCAGCGTGACCACCAGCGTGCAGCCGGAGAGCCGCCACTGCCCGACCCGCGCGGCGGCCCGCCGGATGGCGAGGACCTCCGCGTGGGCGGTCGGGTCACCGGTCGCTTCGCGCTCGTTGTGCCCCGCTCCGAGCACGGTGGTGCCGTCACCGGACAGCACGACGGCACCGACCGGGACGTCCCCGCCCCCGACGGCCGCCTGGGCCTCCCGGAGCGCAAGCCGCATCGCATCCCGCCAGGGGTCACGGACGGGGTCGGGCAGGCGGGGCACTCCGGCTGCGCCGGGCGCGTCGGCCGTGGTGCCGGCGCAGGGCGTCCCGGACGCCCCGGACTGGCCGGGCGTGCCTGCGGCTCCGGGCTCGGCAGGGGCCTGGGGCGTCCCGGGCGTGCCAGGGCCCCCGGGCGACGTGCCGGCCGGGTCTGGCGCTTCCTGCGGGGTCAGCGGACGGTCTCCAGCACCTCCGAGGCGCCCAGGGCCTCGGCGATCGCGCTCAGCGCGTCCTCCGCGTCCAGGGTGCGCAGCTCCTTCTCGCTGACGCCCAGGTCGTCGAGGATCTCACCGTCACCCAGCGGGCTGTGTGTGATGGCTTCGGCGGAAACGGTCTCCTCCTCGTCGTCCTCGGCGGACGCCGGTTCGCCGTCCTCCGTGCCGTCGAGGTCGAGGGAGTCCAGGTCGGGGCCGTCCTCACCGGGCTCCCGGCCGAGCAGTTCGTCGGTGAGCAGGATCTCGCCGTACGAACTGCGGGCGGCGGCGGCGGCGTCCGAGACGTAGATACGAGGGTCGTCCTCGCCGTCCACGCGGACGACGCCGAACCACGCGTCCTCCTGCTCGATGAGGACGAGCACCGTGTCGTCCTCGGCCGAGGCTTCGCGGGCCAGGTCGGCCAGGTCGGACAGCGTCTCCACATCGTCGAGCTCTGTGTCGCTCGCTTCCCACCCGTCTTCGGTGCGCGCGAGCAGTGCGGCGAAGTACACCGTGACTCTCCCACTGGTCATAGGCGTGCCGGTTGGGGGTCCCCCCGGCGGAGGTTCTGGGCGGAGAGAGCTGGGCTCCGAGCCCCACCCACTCGGAATCGTGGCAGAAACAAGGCGTTCAGGGGACGTCTTCGGCTCCCTGTGTCCGGCAGTTTTGTCGTACGTCGGTAAAGCACTCACCAGCGCACTCGTTGCCGCCACCTGCGGATCGTACGCGGCTTTGCCCGGCGGTCACGCAACGGCCGCCCCGGAACGTCGGCGCTGGTGTCGGCCTTCTTCCTTCCGTGTGCTGCCCGAGTTCTCTTCCCCGTGCCGCCCGAGTTCTCCCGGGTTCCCCGGAGTGGCCTACCAGCGGAACGTGCGCATGCGCATCGCGTGCCGCAGTCGGGCGGCCTTGGCGCGGCGGGGCTGGACGCGGTTGCGCAGTTCGCGGGCCTCGGCGAGATCACGCAGGAACTGGGCGCGGCGCCGCCGGCGCTCGGCGTCGGTTTCCACCGGGACGGAGGACTCCGCCGTCGCCACGGCTCCCGCGCTCGCCACGGACTGCGCCGGCTGCCTGTTCCTCGCGCTCTCCGTGGGTTCCGCAATCTCCGCGGTGCTCGGTGCGGCCGTCTCGGGCTGCTCGTGCCGCCGCTCGCAGGACGACGGATCCTTGTGGGATTGCCGGTCAGGCATTGGTTCACCACCCCAGTTCCGTCCCTCCCACTTTCCCTCCGACGGCGGGTTTGATGCCACAACGGCGCAGGGGGAGGCGGGGTCGGCCGCAGGTGGACGG
>NZ_MUBM01000134.1 GCF_002154505.1 Streptomyces carpinensis
GCCCCGGCCTCCGCCGCGTGGGCCACAGTCTCCTCCGCCCCGTCCCCCAGCGGCAGCCGCGCCTCGAACACCGCGCCGCCGCCCTCCGCCTCCGTCACCGTCAGTGTCCCTTCGTGCCGATGCACCGCCTGCCGTACCAGCGCCAGCCCCAGCCCCCGGCCGCCCGGCCCCTTCGGCTTGGTGGAGAAGCCGCGCTGGAAGACGAGGTCCGCGTGGGCCGGGTCCACGCCGGGGCCGGTGTCCGCGACCCGCAGCACCAGTTCGGTGTCCTCGGCGCACGCCGTCACCGTCACCCGCGCCCGCACGCCACCCTGGGCCGCGTCCACGGCGTTGTCGATGAGATTGCCGAGAATCGTCACCAGATCGCGGGCCGGCAGGGTCTCGGGCAGCAGACCGTCGTCGAGGCCGCTGTCCTCGGACACCACCAGCTCCACGCCCCGCTCGTTGGCCTGCGCCGTCTTGCCCAGCAGCAGCGCGGCCAGCACGGGCTCGCTCACCGCCGCCACCACCTGGTCCGTCAGCGCCTGCGCCAGCTCCAGCTCCGCCGTGGCGAAGTCCACCGCCTCCTCGGCACGGCCCAGCTCGATCAGCGACACCACCGTGTGCAGCCGGTTCGCCGCCTCGTGCGCCTGCGAGCGCAGCGCCTGCGTGAAACCGCGCTCGGAGTCCAGCTCGCCCATCAGCGACTGCAGCTCGGTGACGTCGCGCAGGGTCACCACCGTGCCCCGGCGCTCACCGCCCGACACCGGCGAGGTGTTCACCACCAGGACGCGCGAGTCCGTCAGGTGCACCTCGTCCACCCGTGGCTCCGAGGCCAGCAGCGCACCCGTCAGCAGGGCCGGCAGGCCGAGCTCGGCCACCGACCGGCCCACCACGTCGGCCTCACCGGCCTCGCCGCCCACCCCCAGCAACTCCCGCCCGCCGTCGTTGATCAGTGCCACCCGGTACTGGGCGTCCAGCATCAGCAGCCCCTCGCGCACCGCGTGCAGCGCGGCCTGGTGGTAGTCGTGCATGCGGCTGAGCTCGTCGGCGTTCATCCCGTGGGTGTGCCGACGCAGCCGGGCGTTGATGACGTACGTGGCGAGGGCGCCGAGCGCCAGGATGCCGGCCGCGACCCCGAACAGCGCGGTGACCTGTTCCTGGATCCGCGCGCTGATCGCCTCGACCTTGATGCCGGCGCTGACCAGGCCGATGACGCGATCGCCGTCCTCGACGGGCGTGACCGCGCGGACGGACGGGCCGAGGGTGCCGGTGTAGGTCTCGGTGAAGGTGTCGCCGCGCTGGGCGCGGGAGATGTTGCCGAGGAACGGTCTGCCGATCTGGTCGGGGTCCGGGTGGGTCCAGCGGATGCCCTGGGGCGTCATGATCGTGACGAAGTCGACGCCGGTGTCCGTCTGCACCTTCAGCGCGTACGGCTGGAGCTCCGCCGTGGGGTTGGGGGTGTGGATCGCGGACCGCACCGAGGGGGAGTCGGCGATCGAGCGGGCCACCGCGGTGGCCTGCCGGCGAGCCGCGCTCTCGGCCTGGCCCCGGTCGCTGACGAAGGTGAACAGTGCATATCCGGCCACGACGAGCGCCAGCAGCACGGCCTGCATCGCGAAGAGCTGGCCCGCCAGGCTGCGAGGTCTCGGGAGGACGGGTATCCGCATGCCGTCAGTCTGCCTCTCCGTTCTGGCGTGAACTAAATGAACGGAAGGGTGACCGCCCTCACATGACAGGAGATAGTCACGGCATCCCCGAAAACCCCCGGACGTGAGCCGCACGCCGGTGATGCCGACGACGTCGTCAAGGAGGGCCGCTCGTGAGCAGCACAGCCGATACGGCACCTGCCGCACCCGCCGCAGAACCCGGCCCCGCAGCAAAGCGGGACCGTACCCACTATCTCTACATAGCGGTGATCGCCGCGGTGGTCCTCGGCATCATCGTCGGGTTCGCCGCGCCGGACTTCGCCAAGGAGCTCAAGCCGCTCGGCACGGGCTTCGTGAACCTGATCAAGATGATGATCACGCCGGTCATCTTCTGCACCATCGTCACCGGCGTCGGCTCGATCCGCAGCGCGGCCAAGGTCGGCAAGCTGGGCGGGCTCGCGCTCACGTACTTCATCGGCATGTCGTTCGTCGCGCTGGCGATCGGCCTGGTGGTCGGCAACGTCCTCCACCCCGGCCAGGGCATGCACCTGAGCGAGTCGGTCAAGCAGGTCGGCCACACCCAGGCGGCCGCGGGCAGCGAGGGCCTCGTCGACTTCCTGATGAGCATCATCCCGACCACGTTCGCCTCCGCCTTCACCGGCGGCGTGGTGCTGCAGACGCTGCTCGTGGCGCTGCTGGTCGGTTTCGCGGTGCAGGCGATGGGCGGCTCCGGCGAACCGATCCTGCGCGGCATCGGGCACATCCAGAAGCTGGTCTTCCGTGTCCTGTCCATGATCATGTGGGCGGCGCCGGTGGGCGCGTTCGGCGCCATCGCGGCTGTCGTGGGGGAGACCGGCGTCGAGGCGCTGAAGGCCCTCGGCACGATCATGCTCGGCTTCTACGTCACCTGCGTGCTCTTCGTCGGCCTGGTGCTCGGCCCGGTGCTGTGGTTCGTCGCCAAGGTCAACATCCTCAAGCTGCTGAAGTACCTGGGCCGCGAGTTCCTGCTCATCCTCTCCACCTCGTCCTCCGACACGGCCCTGCCCCGGCTGATCGCCAAGATGGAGCACCTGGGCGTCAGCCGCCCGGTCGTCGGCATCACCGTGCCGACCGGCTACTCCTTCAATCTCGACGGCACCATGATCTACCTGACCATGGCCTCCCTCTTCATCGCCGAGGCCATGGGCCAGCCGCTGCACCTGGGCGAGCAGATCACGCTGCTGCTGTTCATGATGGTCGCGTCCAAGGGCGCCGCGGGCGTCTCCGGCGCCGGTCTGGCCACCCTGGCCGGCGCCCTGCAGTCGCACCGGCCGGCCCTGGTCGACGGCGTCGGCCTCATCGTCGGCATCGACCGCTTCATGAGCGAGGCCCGCGCCCTGACGAACTTCGCGGGCAACGCCGTGGCCACTGTGCTGATCGGCTCCTGGACGAAGGAGATCGACCGGGGCCGTGTCGAGCAGGTCCTCTCCGGGCAGCTGCCCTTCGACGAGAGCACCCTGCTGGACGAGGCCGGAGACGACGTCCGCACGGACGTGCCCGAGCCGCGCGGGAACGGCGAGAAGGAGCTGGCCAAGGCCTGACAACGGATCCCGTGCTCCGGATGCCCGGCTCCGCCTGAACCCGGGCCGGCCATCCGGCAACGAAGAAACGCCGCCGAGCGGCCGGGCCCTTCCCCCGTGGGCCCGGCCGCTCGGCTCTTTTCGCTTCCCGCGCCAGGAGCCGGTCAGCCGCCGATCTTCCCCACGAGCGCGCCCGCGAGGGTGGCCGGCACCCCCGCCGACGTCAGCACCGTGACCGCCGCCGAACGGCCCGCCTCCCGCGCCTCGAGCAGCCCGTCGTTCACGGCCTCCATCAGGGCGAAGAGGATCTGCTCGTGCACGTAGGCGAGGGCCGGCGTGGGCAGCGGGGAGCTGAAGACGCCCTGTTCGAGGCCGAGCCGGAGCAGCTCCGCGCAGCTCTCCCGGACCGGGGTCAGCCGCTCGCGGATGCCCTGCATGGTGACCGTGCGCTGGGCGAGCGCCACCAGCAGGCGATAGCGGTCCGCGATGTGCCAGATCGCCAGCACCGAGCGGGCCAGCGCCTCCGCCGGGTCCTCCACGCCCTCCCGGCCCGCCGCGTGCGCCTGGGCGAGCGCGTGCACCGCGTCGTCGACAAGCGTGCTGATCAGCGCCTCGCGACTGGGGAAGTGGCCGTACACCGTGCGCCGTACGACACCCGCGGCGCGTGCGATCTGGTCCATGGACGCGTCGGGGTCGCGCAGCAGCTCGGCGAGGGCGACGTCGAGGATGCGGCGCCGGTTCGCGTCGGCGCGACTGGTGTTACCCGTGGTCATGGCTGACATTGTGCCCTCCTCTCGACTTGCACAGTGCTGTGCAGCGACGTACATTGCACATGGTTGTGCAAATGCACACCACTGTGCAAGTAACTGTCGCGTATCCGAGGAAGGCGACCCCTGCCATGCGACTCGTCCTGAACGAACCGGTCGAACGGATGGGCCGGCCCTACGCCCGGCGCTGGTGGGCGCTCCTCGTGCTCTGCCTGAGCCTGCTGATCATCGTGATGGCCAACACCGCCCTCACCGTCGCCGCGCCCGACATGACCCGGGACCTGGGCCTGTCCAGCGCGGACCTGCAGTGGGTCATCGACGGCTACACCGTCCCGTACGCGGCGCTGATGCTGCTGCTCGGCGCGATCGGCGACAAGTACAGCCGGCGCGGAGCGCTCGTCCTCGGCCTGGTCGTGTTCGGCGGCGGGGCCGTCTTCGGCTCCCTCGCCGGCAGCGCGGCCACCGTCATCGCGGCCCGCGCCGTGATGGGCGTGGGCGCGGCACTGATCATGCCCGCCACCCTCTCCCTGCTCGCCGCGACCTTCCCGCGCGCCGAACGCGCCAGGGCGATCACCCTGTGGACCGCCACCGCCGGGCTCGCGATCGCGGCCGGTCCGGTCGTCGCGGGCGCGCTGCTCAAGGGCCACGGCTGGGCGTCGACCTTCCTGATCAACGTGCCCATCGCCGCCGTCGCCCTGGTCGCCGCCTTCGTCCTCGTCCCGCCGTCGAGGGCCGGGCACCACGACCGCATCGACTACGTCGGCGGCCTGCTGTCGGTGGTCTGGATCGGCTCGCTGATCTACGTGATCATCGAGGGTCCGCACTTCGGCTGGCACGTCAAGGCGGTCACGGCCGCGGCCGTGGCGGGCGCGGGCCTGGTGGCCTTCGTCCTGTGGGAGCTGCGCCACCCGCGCCCCATCCTCGACGTACGCCGCTTCACCGCCCGCCGCTTCGCCGGCTCCAACCTGGCCGTCGCCCTGTTCTTCCTGGCCGTCTTCGGCGCTTTCTACTACCTCACCCAGCACCTGCAGTTCGTCCTCGGCTACGACGCCCTGGCCACCGGCGTGCGGATGCTGCCGCTGGCGGGCGCCGTCTTCGTCGGCTCGGCGCTGACCGGCTACCTCACCCCGCGCGTCGGGATGAAGTGGACCGTCACCGCGGGCATGGCCGGCGGCACCGCCGCGCTGGCGCTGCTGACCCGGGTCGACGGCTCGTCCTCGTACGGCGACTTCGTGGTCCCCCTGGTGATCCTGGGCCTGGCGATCGGCCTCGCCCTCTCGCCCTGCACCGACGCCATCATGGGCGCCTTCCCGGAGTCCGAGCTGGGTGTCGGCGGCGCCGTGAACGACACCTCGCTCGAGCTCGGCGGCTCGCTGGGCATCGCGATCCTCGGCTCGCTGCTGTCCACCTCGTACTCCCGCCACCTCTCCGACGCCACCGCCGGCAGCGGGCTCCCGGCGAGCGCCCTGTCCACCGCCCAGGACTCGGTCGGCGCCGGATACGCCGTCGCGCAGGGCGTCGGGGAGAAGGCACGGCACCTCGCGGCGCAGGCCGCCCACGCGACCGACCCCCAGCAGGCCGCCCAGCTGAAGGCGCAGGCCGGGCAGCTCGCCCAGGGCGCCCGGCAGATGCGGGACGCGGTCGGCGCGTCCTTCGCTGACGCGGTCGCCCACACCAGCCTGGTCGGCGCGGTGATCCTCGGCCTCGGCACACTCGCCGTCGCCCTGCTGCTGCCGCGCGGAACCGCCCGCGGGACGGCACCGGCGGAGGAAGTGAAGGAGCTGGTGGAAAGCGGCGCGAAGGCGAACTGAAAGCCCCTTGGCCGTCGTCTCTTACCGCGATGCACTACCGTGCCGTGCCGGATCGACCGGCGCGGCACGGCCGCGTGAGCACGTGGATGGAGGCACGGGGGATGGCTATCGACTGGGACCGGCGGACCTGCGCCCGCAAGGGCCATGTGACCTACGCGCCGGACGACCCCCGGCTGCGTATCCGGCTGCACGCCGACACCGCGCTCGGGGAGGTGTGGCGCTGCCTGCGCTGCGGCGACTTCGCGCTGGGGGAGCCGCACGGCTCCGGACCGGCCGCGAACGCCCCGCTGGTGCTGCGCGGCAAGGTGCTGCGGGACCTGTTCATCCTGCGCTTCCTCGCGATCGAGCGGGCCGTGCGCGGGGTGTTCATCGTGCTGGTCGCGGTGGCCGTGTGGAAGTTCAGCAACAGCCAGGACGCGGTACGGCGGCTGTTCAACGAGTACCTGGACGTCTTCCGGCCCGTCTTCCGGCACTTCCACTACGACCTCGACCACTCGCCGGTCGTCGGCACCATCCAGAAGACCTTCGGCTACAGGCACTCCACCCTCCTGGTGGTGGCCGGGCTGCTGCTGGCCTACGCGCTGATCGAACTCGTCGAGGCGGTCGGGCTGTGGTACGCCAAACGCTGGGCGGAGTACCTGACGGTGGTGGCCACCGCCGCCTTCCTGCCGCTGGAGATCTACGAACTCACCGAGCACATCAGTGCGGTCAAGATCGCCACCCTCGCCCTCAACATCCTCGCCGTCCTCTACATCGCCCTCGCCAAGCGCCTGTTCGGACTGCGCGGCGGGCGGCGGGCCTTCGACGAGGAGCGCCGCAGCGCCTCGCTGCTGGAGGTGGAGGAGTCCGCCGGGGTCATGGTCTGAAGGGGCGAAGCGGGCCTGTGCGGACCGGCCCGACCCCGCCGTTGCCTTGACGCCCACGTCAAGCCGTACGGTCGGGGACATGCGAATCGGCGAGCTGGCCGCGCAGGCCGGGACCACGACGCGGACGCTGCGGTACTACGAGTCGCGGGGGCTGCTGCCCGCGCGGCGGGACGCCCACGGGTACCGCACGTACGACGAGCGTGACCTGAAGCTGCTCCGGCAGATCAGGACGCTGCAGGACTTCGGGTTCGACCTCGAGGAGACCCGGCCCTTCGTGGAGTGTCTGCGGGCCGGGCACCCGGAGGGCGACTCCTGCCCGGCCTCCCTCGCGGTCTACCGGCGCAAGCTGGACGAGCTCGACGCGCTGATCGGAGAGCTGCGGGCGGTGCGCGCACAGGTCGGTGCCCAGCTGGCGCGGGCCGAGCGGGCACGGAACGAGCTGGCCGCCGACGCGCTGGTTCCGGGGGGTCCGGAACCCCGGTGCGAGCTGGGAGGGCAGGAGCGGTGATCAAGCAGGTGGCCGGTGTGACCGAAGTGACCGACACGGACTTCGAGACGGAGGTGCTCAGGGCGGAACTGCCGGTGCTGGTGCAGTTCACGGCCGAGTGGTGCGGGCCGTGCCGGCAGCTGGCACCGGTGCTGGGGGCGATCGCCTCCGAGGAGGGCGACCGGCTGAAGATCGTCCAGCTGGACGTGGACCGCAATCCGCAGACCACGATCGCGTACGGCGTGCTGGGCACACCCACCCTCATGGTGTTCCGCGACGGCGAGCCGGTGAGGTCGATGGTGGGGGCGCGGCCCAAGCGGCGGCTGCTGGAGGAGCTGGCGGACGTGCTGTAATCCAGCGCCGGACGCGACGCCGGACACCGAGCCGGACACGAAGAAATCCCCCGGGCAATTGCGCCCGGGGGATTTCTCTGCGTATATTCGGTGGTTCGCGACTTCAAGTCGAATTGGTCGCGGCGAAGTCAGCTGAGCAAAGTGTATCCGGGCGGGAGCCGAATTGTCAAACACCGATTTTCCAGACGGTGAATTGCTGCAGGAACAGGAATTCGTCGACGGGCTGTACGCACGCGTGGACGCGCTGCGCGGTGACACCGAGGCCTCCGTCACGGACGCGCTCGCACAGGGCGACAAGCCGATGCAGGCCAGGCTGGAGCGGGACATCCTCGTCGCCGAGCGCTCGGGGCTGCTCGCCGCGCTGAACGCCGTGGACGGCTCGCTCTGCTTCGGCCGGATCGATCTCACCGACGGCGTCAGCCACCACATCGGCCGCATCGGTCTGCGCGCCGACGACCCCGACCGCACGCCGGTCCTGATCGACTGGCGGGCCGCCGTCGCCCGCCCGTTCTACCTGGCCACCGGCCACACCCCGATGGGCCTGCGCCGCCGCCGGCACATCTCCACCGAGGGCCGCCGGGTCACGTCCCTGCACGACGAGATCCTCGACCTCGGCGACGCCACCCGCACGGGGCACGAGGACCCGACCGGTGACGCGGTGCTCCTCGCCGCGCTCAACTCCGCGCGCACCGGCCGGATGGGTGACATCGTGCGCACCATCCAGGCCGACCAGGACCGCATCATCCGCGCCCCGCACCGCGGAGTGCTGGTGGTGGAGGGCGGTCCGGGCACCGGAAAGACCGCGGTCGCCCTGCACCGTGCGGCCTATCTGCTCTACGAGCACCGCGAGCTGCTCGCCCGGCGCGCCGTCCTCGTCGTCGGCCCCAACCCCGCCTTCCTCGGCTACATCGGCGAGGTGCTGCCCTCGCTGGGCGAGACCGGCGTCCTGCTGGCGACCGTGGGCGAGCTGTTCCCCGGCGTGCGGGCCAAGGCCACCGACACGCCCGAGGCCGCCGCGGTGAAGGGCCGCGCCGACATGGCCGACGTGCTCGCCGCCGTCGTACGGGACCGGCAGGCGCTGCCCGACCCGGTGATCACCATCGAGCACGACCGCGAGGTCCTGATGCTCGACGACGGCCTGGTGAAGGTCGCCCGCGAGCGCACCCGCGCCGCGAAGCTGCCGCACAACGTGGCCCGCGAGCACTTCGAGGGCCACATCCTGAACACGCTCACCGACATGGTCGCCGAGCGCATCGGCACCGACCCCTACGACGGCTCGAACCTGCTCGACGCCAGTGACATCACCCAGATCCGCGACGAACTCGCCGAGAACCCCGAGGTCTGGTCCGCCATCGACCAGCTGTGGCCGCGGCTGACCCCGCAGCGCCTGCTCGCGGACTTCCTGGCCGATCCCGAGGGATACGTGTCCGACGAGCACGCCGCCGCGATCCGCCGCCCGGTGACCCGCGCGTGGACCGTCGCGGACATCCCCCTCCTGGACGAGGCCGCGGAACTCCTCGGCGAGGACGACCGGCCGGCCCGGGCCCGCGCCGAACGCGAGCGCGAGACCCAGGTGGCGTACGCGCAGGGCGTGCTGGACGTGTCGTACGCGTCGCGCACCTACGAGTTCGATGACAAGGAGGACGGTGACCCGGACGCGTCCGAGGTGCTGTCCGCTCACGACATCATCGACGCCGAGCGGTTCGCCGAGCGGCAGGAGGAGGCCGACCACCGCAGCGCCGCCGAGCGCGCGGCGGCCGACCGCACCTGGGCGTTCGGGCACATCATCGTCGACGAGGCGCAGGAGCTGTCGCCGATGGCCTGGCGGCTGCTGATGCGGCGCTGCCCCACCCGCTCGATGACCCTGGTCGGCGACCCGGCGCAGACCGCGGAGGCGGCCGGCGTCGGCTCCTGGGCGGACATCCTCCAGCCGTACGTCGAGGACCGCTGGGAGCACACCCGCCTCGGCGTCAACTACCGCACCCCGGCCGAGATCATGGACGTGGCGGCGGCCGTGGTCCGCGCCGAGAACCCGGCATTCCGGCCGCCGAGCTCGGTCCGCTCCACGGGCGTACGGCCCTGGGCCCGCGCCACCGACGACCTGCCCGGTGCGGTGCAGAAGGCCGTCGCCGAACTCACCCCGGAGGAGGGACGGCTCGCCGTGATCGCCCCGCGCGAGCTGCACCGCTCGCTGGCGGCCAGGCTGGACGGGGTCACGGCCGGCGCCGAACCCGACCTGACGCACACGGTCGTCCTGCTCGACCCGCGCCAGGCCAAGGGCCTGGAGTTCGACTCCGTCCTGGTGGTCGAGCCCGGCCGCTACGGCACGAGCGACCTCTACGTGGCCCTGACCCGGGCCACGCAACGGCTGGCGGTGCTGCACACGGGGGCGCTGCCCCCCGCCCTGGCCGAGGCGCTCGCGCGGTAGCGGCGGCCGACCTGGAGGCTGCCCCCGGCCGGCCACCGCTGCCGGGGACGCTCAGGCCGGGCGCAGCCACACCGTCGCCAGCGGTGGCAGGGTCAGCCGGATGCTCGCCGGCCGGCCGTGCCACCCCTGGGGCTCCGGCTTGACCGGATCGGGGTGGACGACGTCGCTGCCGCCGTAGCGGGCCGCGTCCGTGTTGACGAGTTCCAGCCAGGCGGGAATGTCGTCGGGGACGCCGAGGCGGTAGTCGGGCCGGACGACCGGGGAGAAGTTGGACACCGCCAGCAGCGGGACGCCCTCGGCGTCGTAGCGCAGGAACGCGAAGACGTTGTCCTCCGCCGCGTCCCCGACGATCCACTGGAATCCGTCGGGGTGCACGTCCCGCGCCCACAGGGCAGGAGTGGCCCGGTAGGCGGCGTTCAGGTCGCGGACCAGGTCCAGCACGCCCCGGTGGTCGGCCGCGGCGCCGTAGGCCGGGTCGAGCAGCCACCAGTCCGGGCCGCGCGCCTCGGACCACTCGCTGCCCTGGGCGAACTCCTGGCCCATGAACAGCAGCTGCTTGCCCGGGTGGGACCACATGAAGGCCAGGTAGGCGCGCAGGTTCGCGCGCTGCTGCCACCAGTCGCCGGGCATCTTCGACACCAGCGAGCCCTTGCCGTGCACCACCTCGTCGTGGGAGATCGGCAGCACGTAGTTCTCGCTGTAGGCGTACACCATCGAGAACGTCATCTCGCCGTGGTGGTACCTGCGGTGGATCGGCTCGTGGCTCACGTACTGCAACGAGTCGTGCATCCAGCCCATGTTCCACTTCAGCCCGAAACCGAGGCCGCCGAAGCCGCTCGGGCCGCGGTGGTGGGTGGCCCGGGTGACCCCGTCCCAGGCGGTCGACTCCTCCGCGACGGTCACCACGCCCGGCACTCGCCGGTAGACGGTCGCGTTCATCTCCTGCAGGAACGCCACCGCGTCCAGGTTCTCCCGCCCGCCGTGTTCGTTCGGCGTCCACTGGCCCGGCTCGCGCGAGTAGTCCAGGTAGAGCATGGAGGCCACCGCGTCCACGCGCAGGCCGTCGATGTGGAACTCCTCGCACCAGTACAGGGCGTTGGCGACGAGGAAGTTGCGCACCTCGCGCCGGCCGAAGTCGAACTCGAGCGTGCCCCAGTCGGGGTGCGCGGCCCGCAGCGGATCGGAGTGCTCGTACAGGGGGCGGCCGTCGAACTCGGCCAGCGCCCACTCGTCGCGCGGGAAGTGCGCCGGCACCCAGTCCATCAGCACACCGATGCCCGCCTGGTGCAGGGCGTCCACCAGGTACTTGAAGTCGTCCGGGGTGCCCAGGCGCGCGGTGGGCGCGTAGAAGCCGGTGACCTGGTAGCCCCAGGAGCCGCCGAAGGGGTGCTCGGCGACCGGCATGAGTTCGACGTGGGTGAAGCCCAGGTCCTTGACGTAGGCGGGCAGTTGCTCGGCCAGCTGACGGTAGGTGAGGCCCGGGCGCCAGGACGGCAGGTGCACCTCGTACACCGAGAACGGCGCCTCGTGCGCGGGGCGCTCCGCCCGGCGGGCCAGCCACTCCTCGTCACCCCACTCGTGGTGCGAGGCGTGCACGATGGACGACGTGGCCGGCGGGACCTCCGTGCGGCGGGCCAGCGGGTCGGCGCGCAGCGTCTTCGAACCGTCCGGCCGGGTGATCTCGAACTTGTACAGCTCGCCCTCGCCGATCCCGGGCACGAACAGCTCCCACACACCGCTGCCGCCGAGCGAGCGCATCGGGAACGCGGTGCCGTCCCAGAAGTTGAAGTCGCCGGCCACCCGCACACCGCGCGCGTCGGGCGCCCACACCGCGAACCGGGTTCCGGTCACGCCCTGGTGGGTCATCGGACGCGCCCCGAGCGCCTGCCACAGCTCCTCGTGCCGCCCCTCGGCGATCAGATGCAGGTCCAGCTCGCCGAGCGTGGGCAGGAAGCGGTAGGCGTCCTCGGTGTGCTGCACGGTCCCCGCGTACGCCACCTCCAGCCGGTACTCCGGCAGCTCCGGCACCGGCAGCAGGCCCGAGAAGAACCCGTCCCCGTCGTGCCGCAGCTCGACCGTGAGGTCCCCGGCGACCACGGCGACCCCGAGCGCGTACGGCCGGAAGGCCCGCACGGCGATCCCGCCGGGCACGGGATGCGCGCCGAGCACCGAGTGCGGATCGTGGTGCGTACCGTTGAGCAGCCGCTCACGGTCCAGGACGTCGACGGCTGTGGAGACGGCCGCTTCCGCCGACGCGGCCGGCTCGGCCGCCCTCACCCCCACGGGCGCCGCGGGGGCGATCGTCTTGGTGACGGACTTCTTCGCGGCGGCCTTCTTGGCAGGGGCCTTCTTCGCGGGCGCCTTCTTGGCCGTGGTCTTCTTCGCCGCCCCCATCACGGCACCGGCCGTTTCGGCGGGCGTCTTCTTGGCGGGCGTCTTTTTGGCCGTCGTCTTCTTGGCTGTGGTCTTCTCGGCGGTCGCCTTCAGCGCGTCGGTCTTCTTGGCGGGTGCCTTCTTGGCCGTCGTCTTCTTGGCTGTGGCCTTCTTCGCCGTCGCCTTCAGCGCATCGGTCGTCTTGGCTGTGGCCTTCTTCGCCACCGTCTTCTTGGTCACCGCCTTCGCCGTGGTCTTCTTCGCCGTGGTCTTCTTCGCGGCGGCCTTTTTCGGAGTGGCCTTCTTCGCGACCGCCGGCTGCTCGGCGCCGGCGGCCTCGGCCGTCTGCTTCGGGTCCGAACCGCTGGACGGGGGGCGGTCAGTCACGGGCGGAGCCTCCTCGGCGCAGAACAGGGCAGGTCGGGTCGTACGTGGTGGTCAGGGCCGGCGCGGTCACACGGGGGCGGAGCCGGCCAGACGGCGCACCGCGGAGAGCGGTACCGGCAGCCAGTCGGGGCGGTGCCGGGCCTCGTAGAGGACTTCGTAGATCGCCTTGTCCGTCTCGTAGGCCCGCAGCAGTACCGGGTCGGTGCGCGGGTCGTGCCCGCTGACCTCGGCGTATCCGGTGCAGTAGGCGGCCCGGCAGGCCTCGGCCCACTCCGGTGCGGGTGGGCCCCCCGCCGAGTGCGCCGCGTAGTCGAAGGAGCGCAGCATCCCGGCCACGTCCCGCTCCACGGGCTGGGCCATCCGCCGCTCGGCCAGCGGCTTCGCCGGCTCGCCCTCGAAGTCGATCAGCGACCACTCCCCGGCGGGCGAGCGCAGGCACTGCCCGAGGTGGAGGTCGCCGTGGATGCGCTGGGCGGTCCAGGTGTGGCCCTCGGCGGCCAGGTCGGCCAGCGCCTCGAAGGCGGAGTGCAGGGCGGGGGCGTACGGCTGCAGGGCGGGCACCGCCTGTGCTGCCGCCTCCAGGCGCTCGGTCATGCCGTCGACCAGCGACTGGAGCTGGAGATGGGCCAGCGTGACGGTGGGCAGCGCCCGGGCGAGCGCGGTGTGCACCTCGGCCGTGGCACGGCCCAGCGCCCGCGCCTCGGCGCTGAAGTCCTCACCCTTGGCCAGCTCGCGCAGCGCCAGCTCCCAGCCGTCCGAGGCGCCCTGCACGAAGGGTTGCAGCACCCCCAGGACATAGGGTTCCTCGGCGCCCGCCTCGGTCGCCTCGGCAGTCATCCACGCCGTCGGCGGGGGCACCCTCGGGCAGCCCTCCCGGGCCAGGGCGAGCGGCAGCTCGAGGTCGGGGTTGACGCCGGGCAGGACCCGGCGCAGCAGTTTGAGAATGAACGTATCGCCATAGACGACCGACGAGTTGGACTGCTCGGCGGTCACCAGGCGCGGTACCAGGTCGGGACGTATCTCGTCCCGCCGCTCGAAACGCAGCCCGCCGACACGGGCCTGGGTGCGCAGCGCCTCCAGGATCACCTCGGCCGGCCGGGGGTCGTACAGCGCCTCGTACACTGTGCGGCCGGCGAGCGGGCCCTCGTGCACATGGCCGATCAGCGCGGGCGCGAGCCTCGGGGGCAGCGCCTCGCGCACGCCTATGAGCAGCTGGTAGCAGTCGCCGGGGTGCGGCACATGGCCCTGCACGGGGGCGAGCGGCTGGTGGGCGCGGACGAGCAGGTGGTACAGACCGAGTTTGCTATCGGCAGGGAGCAGCTCCGTGGCCGCGACCAGTGAGAATCCCGTGACCGGACGCCCCTTGCCCGCGAACCAGCGCTGCCGGGGCAGCCACTCGCGCAGCAGCGGGTCCAGTGACGCCAGAAGACCGTGGCTGCTGGTCGTGACAGAGCGTGTGACGGCTTGCGACATGGCTTCCGACATGGCGTCGCGTCCAATCGCTGGTCGGGTGTGACTGACGCGTGCCCACGGGTGGGGCGGGGGAAACCCGCCCCACCACGGGGGACTAGGCGGCGGCGTCCGAGCGCAGCCGGAACCAGTAGAAGCCGTGCCCCGCCAGAGTGAGCAGGTACGGCAGCTCCCCGATGGCCGGGAAGCGCACCCCACCGAACAGCTCGACCGGGTGCCGTCCGTGGAAGGCGCTCAGGTCCAGTTCGGTGGGTTGGGCGAAG